>NZ_JALQDC010000031.1:0-20783 GCF_023631445.1 Caballeronia sp. GAWG1-5s-s
CGCTGACCCACTTCGCTATCACGTATCACGGCGCTCTACCACCTTACTCTGAGCGGCGTCGTTCGTGGATCGCTTACGAGTAATCCATCGTTCGTCAAGACGGGTTCGCTGGCCGCTTACGTACCCACGCGCGTGGGAGCAGGTCGACGAGCTCGGCGCCTAACGCGGTCGTAACGGCATCCCCGACTGGCCGAAGCCGCAGTTCGAATCAACCGTTGCCCGAAAAAGCGATAGTCCACGCCGGAATAACGCTTGCTCAATCACAGGTATCACGAGAAGGTGCAAACCTCGGGCATCTACGAGATCGTGAAGGAAGGCGATGGCGAGCCTAGCTTTCGAAGCGACGTGCGTCGGGGGCGAGCGTTTGCCGCCGATCCGAAGCGGCAGAGCCGCTCATTACGAACTCGTTCCCACGGCCAAGCGCTCGCAAAGCGCAGCGAGCTAGGCAGCGGCGACTAAGCGAGTGGCGTGACGGTTTATCCGACAAGGTGTTAGCGCCGATGTAAAAATGACCCCCTCGGATCGACCCCGTTCAAGTTGGAGTGTATCTGGAACGGAAAGGTATATTCGGGCGGAGCCTTCATCTGTACTCCGTCAGGCAAGTTCATGTGCAGCAAAGGCTCTTGGTGGCCGGCCGGAACCTGCTAAACCGCCCCCGCGCCGGCAATGATGCTCGCTTCACGCTCTGTACGAGAG
Organism: Caballeronia sp. GAWG1-5s-s; assembly: GCF_023631445.1. NCBI lineage: Bacteria > Pseudomonadati > Pseudomonadota > Betaproteobacteria > Burkholderiales > Burkholderiaceae > Caballeronia > Caballeronia sp. GAWG1-5s-s. Next base: position 697 of record NZ_JALQDC010000031.1, read on the forward strand.
CGGCTCGACGGCCGGTTATTGGCGCGTGCGGCAAGTGCCCCTTTCGCACGTAGCTTCTCGACTATTTGCGTCGCGGCAAGCGGCCACCCGCCGTCGGCGGATGGTCACCACGATACGGTTCAGATTCCTCCGCTTCGAGCAGCACGGGAAGCCATGTTTCTGTACTCGCTTCGTTGATCTGCGCTGCGCATCCACCCTTTAGCTCGGCATGTGCAATGCTGCGGTAGAGGACCACGGAGGGTGGAAACCATGAACAAGGACGAGGATCAGGTGTACGCCGAGCGTCTTGCAACCATCGAGGCAAGGGTTAGAGCGACGCTCAGGTGCATTGCGGAGCAAGAGTGTCGTTTGGCGGACGGCAGAATCGCGGATCGCGAATTGGCGCAACATGTATTGGCGTCTTTCACGACGTATCTGCGCTCGCTGGAGCATTTGCGGGTTCTGACCGTGGAAATCCACGCTGATGCAGGACCTTGAATTGGGCCGAGCTTACCACTGCAATCAATCGGCATGCCATCTAGACCGATGGTACGTTTAACCTTAGCCCATGTCCCTGTTGGTCTTATCCGCGTGGCAGCCCGCTTGCGACGAGCGCCCAGGCCTCGCGTCGCCGACCTTTGAAAGTCTGCTGCATCCCCAACGCCGTAAAATCAAGTTGTGTTGCCCCGTGCCGAGCACGAACGATCATGAGGACGCGCGTGCGGTCCTTCTTCGTAGTTCTGGCGGCGCTGCTCGTCGCCGTTGGGGTGCTATTCACTGCGTTGCCGCGCGGTGCGTTGCCGGATACGCGGATCGTCAGCGTGGCCCAGATGGAACGCGCGCCTTCGACCGTGTTCGATTTTGTCACGATACCGGTTCATTGGCCCCCCTTTGCATCCATCGTCCTTGAAGGCCAGTTCAAAAAGACCGCTCCGTTCGGCTGAAGATATCCCAGCAGACGAGCGCGCAGGCCAGTTTTAAGAATGCCTCGTGAATGTCGCAGCGGCGTTCGAAGCGAGTACGAAGGCGACGGAAACCATGGAGCCACGAATGAGTTCGTTCGACGACCCAACGGAATTTCCCGAGACCGCTGCCGTGCTCGGTCCGACGCCTAGCGATAACCGGTCGGATGCCGCGCTCGCGAAGTCGGCGGCGATGGGCCTCGGAATCGTAACCACGGTCGGCGTAGATAACCTTGGGCTTACGAAACGGTCGGCCGCGCGTTTAACCCAGTTGCGCAGCGTCTGGTCCGACACGCCCAACTCCCGGGACACCACGGCAATGCCCTGGCCATCCTTCACCCGCTGGACGGCAGCCGCCTGAACTCCGCCGTGTACGATTGCTTCGGTACTTTGAACATCCCTGTTTCCTTCCTTTCCGTCGAGTTTATACACGACCAGATGGAAGGCGAAATTACATGGGAAGCTCAAACAAGGGGCGGGTCAGTCAACAATAAAAAGCTTCGCACCCGTCTTGGTGTAAGACTGATGCGGCTCTGCGTTGTCGCCAACTTGATAGCTCATCCCGGCAGTTAAAACGAACTTCCGTCCGTCTTCGAGGGTCGTTTCAAGCTCGCCTTCCATGCAAAAGAGAACATGTCCTTTCTGGCACCAATGGTCCGCGAGGTAGCCCGGGGTGTATTCCACCATCCGTACACGGATTTGATTAGGACTCTCGCCAAAAAAACGTGTGCGCCAATACGCTGCGCCTGTCTCGCCTTTGTATTCTGTCCGTTCCACTTCGGCCCAGTTTGTGGTGCCAAACGCAAACGCGTCCATTTTCATGCTGCCGCTCCCTAAAGTGATGTTGCTAAGCGATTGCTGAGAAAATTGTCAGCGATCTTTAAGGCTATGTCGAGCGTCTGAAGGTGGCCGGTGCCCGCCTCCTTGATCCGCCACGCTCAACTGGCGCGGGATGCAATGTGTCATTCAGCGGCAACGACGACTGACGCCCGTTCTTGCCTCGCTGCAATGCGCCTCGTGCACCATTGAACAATCATCGCGAGCAACGCCGCTTCGAGGAATGCCACGATGGGTCGTTGGAAGGGAAGCGCGAACGTCAGAACAAGACAAAACGCGGCGAATGAGGAACGCACTAGCACGATACCTCGCAATAGCGAAATCACGAAAGCCGGACCGTACGCGCGATGGGACGAAACGGAAAGGATGATCCCGAGCAGCGGGAAGACCGCAAGCAACCCGCTCCACGTTGGGCCGACCCAGGCCGACACCGATGTGACAGACAAAGTCAGAAGAGCCCCGGCGGTCATTCTGCCGAGCAGATCGAACCGAGAAAGAGGCGCACCGGCCGTAACGGCCGAAGTCCTCGGCAAGAACGACTGCCCACAGCAAACTGCTGTGACTGCATCGATCGAGGCCCAGAAAGGCGAGGTCGGCAGGAGCGAGAGACCGCATGCGGACAGGAACCAGACGACGAGGCCTGCAATTAACGCGATTGGCCAACTGCGCGATCGGCACGTCCAAGCATAAGCGAAATTGAACGCCTCGGACGCTAGGATTGCCGCCAGCGATAAGTTGGCCGCGCGGGCTCCGAAGGCAGGCCCGTGGGAAAGCGTTAAGAGGTACAAAATCGGCCCAGCAACAACCGGCAATCCAGCCAACCAGCCAGCGACCGACGGTCCCCACCACTTCCCTGACATCGAAACGACAAGCAGAAACAGCGGGACCAGCGTCAGCTTGAGCGCGAGCATCATGATCTCAAGGCACTTAAAGCCGCATTCTAACGTGTGGCGGGGTCGCGAAAGCAGGCGAACGCCGCGATTACCCAGACCGCTTTCGCTTGCCGACCCCGAGTTGCCTTCCGACCAGATCCGCATTGAGTGGCGGGTATCGAACAGGGAGCCGACCTTTGAATGGCGACGCGCCGCAACCGACGAATGTCCCTTCATGGCCGCGTGCCGCCCGATGCGGTCGGCCCTAGCCGACCCGAAGCGATCACCGGATCAAATCATCCCTAAAAGGCCGTTCGCGATCAATAGCGGCCGTTTCACGCATGTCCGGGGGCCGCGAATCGCTTCGGACCTGCTCCTCATTGCTCAACGCGATCGCGAGCTTCAATCGATCGAGCCCGCCTTCCCACGCCGATACCACGATCGTCGCCACGCCATTGCCCACGATATTCGTCAGCGCACGGCATTCGGACATGAAGCGATCGATGCCGAGAATCAGCACCATCGCGCTGACGGGAACGGTCGGCACGACTGACAGGCTTGCGGCGAGCGTCATGAAGCCGGCGCCCGTGACGCCCGTCGATCCCTTCGATGTCAGCATCGTGACGAACAAGAGCGTCATCTCCTGCGCGAACGACAAGTGCGTGTTGGTCGCCTGTGCGAGAAACAGCACGGCGAGCGTCATGTAGATGTTGGTGCCGTCTAGATTGAACGAGTAGCCGGTCGGCACCACGAGTCCCACGACGCCGCGCGGACAGCCGAGGCGTTCGAGCTTGTTCATCAGTTGCGGCAAGGCCGCTTCCGACGTCGATGTGCCGAGCACGATCAGCAATTCGTCGCGAATATACGCGAGGAAGCGCCAGAGACTGAACCCGCACAGACGCGCGACGATGCCGAGCACCACAGCCACGAACAGAAACGCGGTGACATAGAACGCGCCGATGAGCTTGAGCATCGGCAGCAGCGAGACGATGCCGTAGCGGCCTATAGTGAAGGCCATGGCTCCGAAGGCGCCGATCGGCGCGACACTCGTCACCATCCGCACGATGCGGAAAAACGCTTTGGACAAGGTCTCGATCGAACGCGTGACGGGCGCGGCGGGTTCACCCATCAGCGCGAGTGCCGTGCCGAACAGCATCGCGATCAGCAGCACGGGCAGGATGTCGCCCTGAACCAGCGCGCCCACGAACGTGTCAGGTATCACATGCGCGATGAATCCGGCGATGCCGTCGCCATGCGCCGCCTGAGCCGCATAGCCCGACACGGCGCGTGCATCGAGCGTCGACGGATCGACATTGAAGCCCTTGCCCGGCGCAAGCACATGCGCGGCCAGTAAGCCGATCGCGAGCGCGAGCGTGGATGCCGCTTCAAAATATAGCAGCGCCTTGCCCCCGACGCGCCCGACCTTCTTCATGTCCTGCATGCCCGCGATGCCGGTCACGACCGTGCAGAAGATCACCGGCCCGATGATCATCCGTACGAGCTTGATAAACAGGTCGCCGAGCGGCTTCAACGCGACCGCGGCTTGCGGCGCGAAATGGCCGAGCAGCACGCCCGCGACGATCGCCGTGAGCACTTGCACATAGAGAATCGTGTAGAACGGTTTGCGTTTCATGTGTCTCCTCCTTTTTCGAGGCAAAGCAATGCCCTTCCCTTCTTCGGGCGGAAGGGATTCGGACTCGTTGATACGGGAAGGGGTGCTTACATCACGTGCGCCCAAGGATGTCGCACGGAGTGCAGCCGTTCGAATGCTTCGATGGCGGCGAGAGAGTCGAGCGTCAGATCGACGGTATCCATGCCTTCCATCACCATGCGCTTGTGACGCGCGCCGATCGGATACGCGTGCCGCTCGCCCGACGCCGACGTTACCGTCTGCGCTTCGAGATCGATCGAGATCTCGGCGCCCGGCGATTCGGTCGCCTCGCGTATCAGCGCGTCGATCGCGTCGCGTTCGAGTTGCACGAGCAGCAGGCGGTTGTTCATCGCGTTCGAATAGAAGATTTCGGCGAAGCTCGGCGCGATCACCGCCTCGAAGCCGTATCGCTGCAAACCCCACACCGCATGTTCGCGGCTCGATCCGCAGCCGAAGTTCGCGCCACCAATCAGGATGCACGCGTCCCCGTAAGCGCCTTGGTTCAGCACGCAATCCGCACGCGGCGCACCGCGCTCGTCGAAGCGCAGGTCATACAACAGACCATCGGCGAGACCCGCTTTGTCGATGATGCGCAGGAACTGCTTGGGCATGATCTGATCGGTGTCGAGATTGTCGATTGGCAACGGCGCGGCGCTGCCTCGAATGGTCGTGAGTCGGGTCATGATGCGTGTACCTCCAGCGTGCGGACATCGGTGATGCAGCCGGTCATTGCCGACGCAGCCGCCATCGCCGGACTCATCAGATGCGTGCGGCCGCCGCGTCCCTGCCGGCCTTCGAAATTGCGGTTGGTGGTGGACGCACAGCGCTCTCCGGCGGCGAGCACGTCGTCGTTCATCGCGAGGCACATCGAGCAACCCGGCTCGCGCCATTCGAAGCCCGCGTCGATCAGCGTCTGCGCGATGCCTTCGCGTTCAGCCTCGCGGCGCACGCTGCCCGATCCCGGCACGACCATCGCGCGCACGCCCGCCGCGACGCGCCTGCCGCGCACGATCGCAGCCACCGTGCGCAAATCCTCGAGGCGCCCGTTGGTGCACGAGCCGATGAACACGCGGTCGATGCGCGTGCCGGCAATCGGCCGATTGGCCACGAGTCCCATGTAGTCGAGCGCGCGGCGCAGCGATGCGGCGGCTTCGGGCGTCGCTTGCGCGGCTTCGTCGGGAATCGGCTGATCGATGGCGACGGCCTGATCGGGACTCGTGCCCCACGTGACGAACGGCGCGATGTTGCGCGCATCGAAGCGATGCTCGGCGTCGAAGCGAGCATCTGCATCGGAATGCAGGTCGCGCCAGTCTTCGAGCGCGGCTTGCCATGCCGTGTCGACGAGTGAGGGCGTGTGGGCGCGCACGTAGTCGAACGTGGTCGCGTCCGGCGAGATCAGCGCGGCGCGCGCGCCAGCCTCGACGGTCATGTTGCACAAGGTCATCCGCGCCTCGGCCGACATCAATGCGATCGTCGAACCGGCGAATTCCACGGCATAACCGCGCGCGCCTTGTGCGCCGATTTTGCTGATGATCCAGATGACGAGATCCTTCGACGATGTGCCGTACGGCAGCTCGCCATCGATCGTGATGCGCATGGTGCGCGCGAGCCGGTACACGAGCGTTTGCGTCGCGAGCACGTGCTCGACTTCCGACGTGCCGATGCCGAAGCCCAACGCGCCGAGCGCGCCATACGTCGTCGTGTGGCTGTCGCCGCACAAGACGACCATGCCGGGGCGAATCAGTCCGAGCTCGGGCGCGACGATATGCTCGATCCCTTGCAGCGGATCATTCGCGGCGAAGAGCTGGATGCCGGCGCGTTCGCAGTTGCGCTTTAGGTTCTGCGCCTGCAACAGCGATGCTGCATCGCGAATCACACGGGGCGACTCCGCGTGCGTCGGAATGATGTGGCTCACGACGGCGAGTTGCTGCCGCGGACGGCGCACTGCGCGGCCGCGTGCATCGAGTGAGCTGAACGCCTGCGGGCTGGTGTATTCGTTCATCAGATGCAGATCGGCGTACAGCAGCACGTTTTGTTCGTCGATACGCATCACCGTGTGGGAATCGACGAGCTTCTGGTAAAGGGTTTGGTTGTACATCGGATTACTCGCTCAGGAAAGGCATCACGCGTTCGAGCAATTGCCCGGGCGCTTCTTCGGGGATGTAGTGGCCGCAAGGCAGCGCTTCGCCCTGCACGTCCGGCGCATACGCGCGCCAGTCGACAAGCGGATCGAAGCATTGTTCGATGACGCCCTGCGCGCCCCATAACGCCATGAACGGACAGCGGATGCGCTGATGCGAAGCGAGCGTCGCGCGGTCGTGTTCGAGGTCGATGGTCACGCTCGCGCGGTAGTCCTCGCAGATACCGTGCGCCGTGTCGGGATCGGACAGACAGCGCAGATATTCGGCATATGCTTGCGCCGTGAACGGCGCGAGGCCCGCACTGCGCGCGCCGATGGTCTGCTTGAGGTAGAGATCGGGGTCCGCGCGAATCAGTGTCTCGGGAAACGGCGTGGGACGCACGAGCATGAACCAGTGCCAGTAGGCGCGCGCGAAGTCGAACGAGGTTTGTTCATACATCGCGAGCGTCGGCGCGACATCGAGCGTCACGAGGCGCGTCACGACATCCGGATGATCGAGCGCCATGCGCGCCGCGACGCGCCCGCCGCGATCGTGGCCGATCACCGCGAAGGTCTCATGACCGAGCGCGCGCATCAGTTCGACCTGATCGAGCGCCATGCGGCGCTTTGCGTAGTTCGCGTGACCGGCGGCGCCTGGCGGCTTGCCGCTGTCGCCATAGCCGCGCAAGTCTGCCGCGACCACCGAGAAATTCTCCGCCAGCGACGGCGCGACCTTGTGCCAGATCGCGTGCGTCTGCGGATGCCCGTGCAAGAGCAAAAGCGCGGGGCCGCGCCCGCCCTGGATTGCGTGTATGCGTATGCCGTCGACGGTGGTCGATACGTCGCTGAAGTCGCCGAACATGATTGCCTCCTGAGCGTGAGACGAGTGTAATTGATGAATCGCGGTATTTGGTTTCCTGATACACATTCCGGTCGTAACTTCAAGGAACGAATCACGACACTCTCTCGGAGCATCAAGATGGATGGTTTCTCGGACCTGGATCTGTTCGCGCTCGTGGCGCGGCACCGAAATCTGGCGGCTGCGGCGCGCGAGTTGGGGGTAACGCCGCCCGCGGTCAGCAAGCGGCTTGCGCTACTTGAACGGCGCCTCGGCGTGCGCCTGATGAACCGCACGACGCGGCGTCTGAGCCTCACGCCCGAAGGCGAGCTTTACCTGTCGAACGGCTCGCGCATCTTGGACGAGCTGTCGGAACTAGAGCATCTCGTCATGCAAAGCCGCGGCGAACCGACGGGCTTGCTGCGCGTGAATGCGTCGTTCGGATTCGGCCGGGCGCGCATTGCCCCGGCGGTGTCGGAGTTCGTCGCGCGCTACCCCGCAATGAAAATCCTGCTGCATCTGACGGAGCGGCCTATGAATCTGCAGGACGAGGGCTTCGATCTCGGCATTCGCTTCGGCACGGTGCCGGATGCGCGCATCAACGCGCGACTGCTGCTCGAGAACAGGCGCGTGGTCTGCGCATCGCCCGATTACGTGGCGCGGCACGGCGCGCCTTCGGTGCCGCACGATCTGACGGGGCATGCGTGCATCGTTTTGCGCGAGAACGAGTCGGCATACGGCACATGGCATTTCGCTCGCGGCAAGCGAACGGAGACGGTCAAAGTCGACGGCGCGTTGGCCAGCAACGACGGCAGCGTCGTGCTTCATTGGGCGCTCGAAGGCCGAGGGATCGTGGTGCGCTCGCAGTGGGAGATCGAAGGCCATCTCGCGCGCGGTGAACTCGTGCCACTGCTTTCGGACTGGGCCTTGCCGGATGCCAATATCCATGCGATTTATCTGGAGCGCAACCAGCTTTCGGTCAAGCTCAGGACATTCGTCGACTTTCTCGGCGAGCATCTGCCTAAACAGGGAGGAACGGCGTAACGCCATCTTTGTAGGCAGCTAACGGCGCTCACACGTGGCGAATTGAAACCTTGGGGCCGCTTTCGAAGGTCGATGGGACATTCGAACGGCGCCTTAGGGCTGCCATCGAATGGCGCTTCATGGCCGCGTGCTGCCCAATGCGGTCGGCCCGAGCCGACCCACTTCAGCCATCCACTCGCAACCGCATTGACGGGCCGCTTCCGGAAGACGTTCGGCCATTCGTGAGGGGTGGCTGAGCGCTAGAAATAGTCCGTCGTGCGCACGTCTTCTTGCTTTGAGATCGGTCCGGACATGGGCAACGAAATACTGACCGTCGTGCCCGTCCCGGGCCCGTCGCTGAAGGCTTCGATCTTGCCGCCATGCGCTTCTATCAGTTGCCTGGAAATCGCCAACCCTAACCCTACGCCGCCACGGAGGCGGCTGCGGTCCTTGGATCCTTCCTGAGCAAAGCGCTCAAATACGTGCGGGAGCATGGCCGGTTCTATCCCGATGCCGGTGTCCCGAACCTCAATCGTGGCCGAATCCACACTACGGACAAGATTTGCGGTCACCGTGCCGCCGGGGTTCGAAAATTTGACGGCGTTCTGCAGCACGTTTGCCAAGACTTGTCGGAGGCGGTGCTCATCGGCCACCACGACGCAGTCCTCCGCCGCTCCCAGACAGACTTCGACTCCGCCCTTTGACGCGACGATTGCCGAATCCGATACGGTCGAGGCTACAAGTTCAGCTAGTTGAACGTTTTCCATCGCCAAGCGCACCTTGCCACTGGCCACCGCTGATGCGTCCAAGAGGTCGTTCACCAGGCGCGCCTGCGCTTTGGCACTGTCTTCGATCCTCCGAAGCGCATTGCCGGTCGTCGAAGCAGTTGTCGCCGAGGTGCGCTTGAGCACCTCAACCCATGACAAGACCGCATTGACAGGACTGCGCAGTTCGTGACTCACGGCGGCGATAAATGCGTCTATGACCACGCTCTTCTTTTCAGCGAGTGCGAGGGCCTTGCTTCGATCTTCGAGCATGACTTCGGCAAGCTGTTCTAAGGCTTTTCGCTCGGTGATATCGGCAAACGTTATCGCAACGCCATCAAAAAGTTTGACGCTGTTGATGCGAAGCCAGGCCGACATGCCGTCGCCCACGTATTCCTGCTCGATGGTGGCAGGCCCATCGCCCATGCATACGCGAGCATGAACTGCGAACAACCCGTTCATCGATGCAGTGGGGAATCGCGTCAGAAACCGCTGCCCAATGACGTCGCTCTCGGTCGCGCCGAGAAACCGCAGTGCAGCTGGGTTGGCGTATTCAAAGATGAAGTCCGTGATCGTCGCCCCGGTCCGAAGAGCTTTCAGTATCAGGAACGGATCGATCGCGACCTCTTGCGCTGCCCTGAAACGTTGCTCGCTGGCGATCAATTCGCCGGTGGTCACGGAAAGCTGGCGCGAATTCTCCTCCTCCCGGACTCGCGCTTCCTTACGCGTCTGAAGCAGTGCTGCGATGAGAGCGATGCCGAGCACCGCTAGAACCGCGATGAAGATCTCCAGAACGAAATCGCGTTGATTGAAATCTGTCGCCGCTCGGCTCACGCAGTTGGGCGCAAACACGGCCGCAGCCATCGCCGTATAGTGCAAACCGGAAACGGCTACGCCCATCAGGCACGCAGCGGCAGCTTGCTTGGCGATTTGCGCTTTTTCGAGGGCTCGCAGACCTATTACTATGCGTAGCGCGGCATATGACGCGCCGATACCAATCAGCACCGACAGCACGGTACGCGGGAGCATATATGCGATCGCCGGCGTCATTTGCATGGCCGACATGCCGGCGTAATGCATCACCGCGATTCCAGCGCCCATCAGCAACGATCCGAGCAAAACCGCACTCTGAGCCGGCCTGGGCGTCATTACGAAGGTTAGTCCCAGCCAACAAACGAGCACCGCAGCGGCCCAGGAGGATAGGGTCGTTGCGAAATCAAAACCGATGGGCACGGGCAGGCTAAAAGCCAACATGCCGACGAAATGCATCGACCATATTCCGGTCCCGAGCACCAGCGCGGTCGCGGCCACCCATACCGAGTTCGCGCCCCGATTCTGGAACCGAGCGCCGACCATTAGCAAGGCGACGAAAGATAGTGCGGTCGCCAAGAGAATGGACAGACCGACTAAAGGAAGGCTGAAGGAACCAGACATTGCGGAGCGCAGTGCGCAGAAAGAACTTGCATAGGCGAGGATTCTAATGACAAGAACCAGCGACTACAGGACGAGGAAGCTGTTAATTTCCCCCCGGAAGCCAAGGGATGGTAATTTTTCCCGAGGGTGCCGGCGCTCAAACACTTGCTTGTGGGTCAGTGGCGACTGCCATGGACCCAAGCGCGCTCCATCGATGAATGTCGCTGGTCTGGGGTAGTGCAGCCAATAGACGGGCAATTGTGACGTTCTGCAGCGCGAGAACATCCGACGCTCAGTCAGGTATGGCGTCGTCGACGAAGCGCGTGTGCAACGGGAGAAATCGACGTCAAACAGCGTGATGCCCAGCTCACGCCGCCGCCTCGAGGGCTATGACGCAGTGAGCACACGGTTAGCCATCGCAAAAATCGTCGCCGGTAAAAAGCTGGGCTATTCGAAGCATATCGACTGGCTTCGTGAAATGCGCGTCAAAGCCGGAATCGAGCGCCTTTTGCACGTCCTCGGGTTGGGCGTAGCCACTGACCGCAACCAGTCTCATCTTCTCAGGGGTTGTCTGACGAAGTGTCTTCGCGACCTCATATCCGTCGATATCTGGAAGCCCGATGTCGCACAGCACCACATCAAGCTGCGTGGCTTTCGCCAGTGAGAGCGCGCTGCGCCCGTCGTAACGTACCTCAACCGTATGCCCTAACATCTCGACAATCGCCGCCAGCGAATCGGCGGAGTCGACATTGTCATCAACAACGAGTACGCGGCATGAGCGGGTGTTTCCTTCGTTCCTGGATGCAGCAAATTCGGACGTCGCATATCCAGCAGTCTGAGCCAGCGGAAGCTCTATGATGAACTCCGCGCCAGCGCCGAGGGAGCTAATCGCCCCGACCTTGCCGCCGTGGAGCTCGATCACGCTCTTCACAAGGGCAAGTCCGAGGCCGAGTCCGCCCTCTGTGCGAGCCAGACCTTGCGTCGACTGCGTGAATGGGTCGAAGATGATCGGCAGTAGGTCGGGCGCGATGCCAATTCCGTTATCGGTGACATGAATAAGCGCGCGTTCCGCACAGTGGCGGGCCGTCACTGTTATCTGACCACCAGCCGGCGTGAACTTCACCGCGTTCCCGAGCAAGTTACCAATCGCCTGCGCGAGCCTTGTCTCATCACCTTCGACGACAAGGGTTTCGTCATCGACGGCGACTAAAAGTTCGAGGCCACGCCCCTGGGCCAGGGTGCGGTAATCCTCCGCCGTGCGCCTGACCAATGCGGCCAAGTCGACGTTCTTACGCTGCAGTTCGATCTTGCCTTGCGCAATCCGCGTGACGTCGAGGAGGTCGTCCACCAGCTTAGTCAGATGCGTGACCTGTCGACAAATCACTTCTCTGGCGTTGCGCGCCTCCTGTCCTGAAGGGTCGACCCGGTCAAGGATAAAGAGAGAGTTCTGAATCGGCGCGAGCGGGTTCCGCAATTCATGCGAAAGCATCGCGAGAAATTCATCTTTCCGGCGGCTTGCGTCGAGCAGGGCTTCTTCTGCCCGCTTACGCTCGGTCACATCGCGGGTTGTACCGGCTACGGCTTCGACCTCGCCATCACGGCCCAGCACAGGTACAAAAATATAGTCGTAAATGCGTCGGCCAAATGCTCCTTCGAACGGCACCTCGCCGCGGACAGGTTGTTTCGTAGCTATAACCTGCTCGATCTCGCGGTCGTGCATCTCCGCATGCCAGGGCTCGTAACCCAACTCCAGGCAGTTCTTGCCGATCGCCTCTTCCCATGTGCGATTCCACATTTCGAGCAAGACTTTATTGGCATAAGTGAACCGGTGGTTCAGGTCGAATACATACGCCAAGTCGGGAGAGTTATCGAGGAAAGTTTCATAAAGTCGGCGGCGCCGCTCAGAGTCATCGGCCAAGTCGGCGAGTTCTACCTCTTTGCGTTTCAACTGCGCCGCGTTCTCGTACTCACGCGTGACATCGCGCAAGAGGACCGTAATGCCATCGTCGTGGGCGAATGAGCGAGCCTCAAACCACTTGCCGAGCGGCGCGTAGAAGTCCGTGTGCTGACTAGGGCGTCCAGTTGCCGCCGTCTGCTGATAAGCGCGATAGTAGCCGGAGTCCACAAGGTCCGGATAGCATTGCCAAATGTCGCGCCCGAGCAGGTTTCGCCGGTCCTGCTGCAAATATCGTTCAGCTGTATGGTTAAGATAGGTGAAGCGCCACGCCCGATCTATCGACATGAATCCGTCGCTCAGGCTATCCAGCATGTCACCGAGGTGAGCTGGTCGAGGCTGTTGGGCGCCGGCATCTCTCAGGTGGGTAGGACGGGGGTCAATCTGTGGTTCCATTTATCGCATTTCCGCTTGCATTCGCCAGCGCTTTCCGCGTCGCGACGCAGCCGCGCTCCGCGGTGGCTTCGGGGGGTGTGATGCTGTTCCTGATAGTCCCCGAAGTCCCGCATTATGCGGCTTACTACGTCGCCGTGCAGTGCCTTCCCTGTTCCCTCACGATACAAGAGGGACAGATCACCGGGCAGCGCGCTTTTGTCCGCCTGCGTGCAGTCGGCTATGGCGCAGCGATTACACTCTCAATCGCGTGGTTAAGCTGCACGACATCGACAGGCTTCGTGAAGTGAAAGTCAAATCCGGCGTCTGCTGTGTGCGCCCGGTCCTGAGGCTGCCCCCACCCAGTGATGGCAACAAGCGTGACGTCCGTTGTCGCGGGTGTCGCCCTAATCCGCCGAGCAACATCGATGCCGTTCATGCCGGGCAATCCGAGGTCGAGAAGGACCACATCTGGGCTGTAGTAACTGAGGACGTCGATCGCCTCCTCGCCGGAATAGACCGTCCGCACGTCGTGTCCCTCCAATTCCAGAAGGGCAGTGAGCGCGTCAGCCGCATCGACGTTGTCATCAACGACGAGGAGGCGATGCTTCTCGATCTCGGCTGGACTGACGGGCAACTCACGCAGCGGGGCTGGCGGCGGCACAACCCGGCACTCCGCTGGAAGATGAACCGAAAAGCAGCTTCCGAGATCTTTTCCGTCGCTTGATGCGGTGAGCCTGCCGCCATGCAACTCAACGAGAGATTTCGACAACGCGAGTCCGATGCCAAGGCCGCCCTGTCGGTGATGATCGGGGTTCACTTGGGAGAACATGGAAAAGATGGCCGACAATCTATCGGGTTCGATGCCGATACCGTTATCCGCAACCGACACAATCAACTCCGCGTTGTCTGCTCTCGCCATCAGTTCGATGCGCCCGCCCGTAGGCGTATATTTCGCAGCGTTCGTTAGCAGGTTGGCCAATACCTGTGCGATTCGCAAGCGATCCGCCTGGATGTGAATCGGCCGCGACGGAAGTTTCACGACAAGCTCGTGATGCTTGCCCTCAAACATCGGTCTTGCGGTGTCGACCGCATCCTCAACAACGTCTTTGAGTGCAACGGCCTCTTTACGAAGCGTCAACGCCCCACGTGTGATGCGCGACACATCGAGCAGGTCGTCCAGTAAAAGCGCCATCGCCGCCGACTGTCGGCGCAGCACGGTGATGCACCACTTGCGGCGCTCGTCCGTCAACTGCGGCTGCTCCAGTATCTCCGCGACCTGTCGGATCGGGGCCAACGGGTTGCGCAACTCGTGGGCAAGTGTCGCAAGAAACTCGTCCTTGCGCCGGTCCGCTTCAGAAAGCGCTTTCTCGGCTCGCACCCGCGGAGTCACATCTCCGAACCATGCCACGACCGAACCGTCGAGCGAGGCAGCGACGACATGAAACCACTGCTCGCCGTGCTCGCCTCGAACTCGTACGTCAAAGGCGTCTCGCCCTTCGCCTTCCGCCAATGGCGCAAGTCGCTCAAGAAGGACACTCGCATCCCACCCGTGCGGGCGCACGAAGGAAGTCGAACTGCCGATTACAACCGTTGTGGCTTGGTCAAACAACTCCGCGGCCGCCTCGTTCATATAGTCCCATCGCAGCCCTGAAATTTTGCCGCCGACCACGACTGGCGTGAGGATGAAGAACGGTACGCCCGCGCTGTTCAACGCTACGTCGAAACGGTGACGCGCGTCGCGCTCCATACGCAACAGTCGCTGCGCTGCGTCCTGCGAAGTGGATTCCGCCGTTCCTGCGCGTCTTGCCACCTTGACCAATTGGTGGCCGGCGGCCACTAGTATTACGCCGACGACCACGTAAGCCAGGAGGACGATCTGATCGGAGAGCTCAGGAACCGTCAAACTTCCGATCGGTGGCATCCACAGTGCGCCATAAGCTAGCCCAGCCGCCAGAAGCAATGCGCCACACCAAGCGCCGAAGAGCACCGTAATCAAGGGAAGCGATGCGCTGATCAAAATGAAAGTCAACCGCCCGTGGGCAAGCATCGTCAACGCCTGTTGAGCAGCTAGCACGGCGGCTATCGACGCACTTCCGGTCAAGAGGCGCATTCCGAGCGAGTACTGTGCGATTCGAACAATCATGATAGGGACCTATTCTTCTCGTTGTACTTTTGCCCGCACGATACGTTCCTCGCGTTTTGCAAATACGAATCGCTAGCAGCGCCTGTCCGCACTGGCGACGAGTCGACGGGAGGTAAGTGCAATCAGGAGGCGTTGCCAAGCACCGGAAGGTTCCGCGCTGCGCTGCGTCCCGGTAATGCATAGTCGGCCACAGCAATCGTTCGGCGTAGATGCGCATCCAGTCCTGACAGTGGAAGGTCAAGCGCAGTGCGGCCTTACAAACTAGGCATCGGCGCGGCACGTAGCGGTTCCACGTCCACGCGCATGCATGGCCACCAGCTATGCGGTGGCACTCGTTACCCGCTATTTTAAGTGGGAGACTGTGTCCGGTGATTCAGGGGCCGTTCCAAAGTCCGCGTTTGCGTCGATATGCAAGTTAGCAACCAACTCCAGCTGCGTTATGGTGAGCGCCTGTCTCAGCGCTTCTTCCTCGGCGGACCGAGATCTCGCTGCGGAGTTGCACGTCAATGCGGCGCAAAGCACAACGGCAAACAGAAAAGTCGCCGTACCAAGCAAGCGCCTTCTCTTGAGCCGCTAAGCCGCTGCAGGAACCGTCGGACGTCTCTTACCATTGCCACTTCGTCGAACACCTGTGTTTGTATTGTCGCGGGGCTGCGATGGCTGTTTTCGTGAGTCAATGTGCAAGACCGTTGCTTCGGCTGAACATGGATCGGGCTGCCCCAACGCCGAAGACCTACGGAACGAGGGCCATCCCGCCTTACCAGATATCGGCTGGTTGTCGCATTAGCTGAATACCGGAGACGGCGGTTCTTTGGCTCAACTGCGCGACGTTAGGGAAGAATTGCCTATCGTGCACGCGCAATTCGGTAAAACAGGGTTTTCATGGATGCGGTGCGTTGTTCCTTCCGACGATACTCATTGCACAGACTATTCGCCGGAGCAAACGATGTCGCAGGCCTTTCTTACCCAACAGCAGATCTTCGACCGAAGCATCAGTCATCTCTTGAACCAAGGCAGTGCAGCGCTCCTGGCGCGCGGCGGCGGTGCTTATCGCGGCAAATGCGGCGGCTGCCCTGTCGGCGCACTGGTGCGTCCGAACGACTACCGCACCGCTATGGAAGGCGTGCCCGTCCGCTTTATCCTGGCCGAACAAACGAGTGTTCCGCGCTACATGGACGCGGGCGTCGCCGCGCTCAAGCGCGCGCTGTTGCGAGCAAAGATCAACGTCTTCTCCCAGGAAACGGTCGACCTTCTGAGTTGCCTTCAGAATGTGCACGATGTCTTCGGCGTCTGGGAATGGCACGACCGCCTTCGCTCCATTGCGAGGCAGTTTGGGTTGTCGACGCAACGCCTCCAGCAAACTGCTTGACCGTGTGGAGCGGAAGTGACATGAGAAGTGCGGAAGAGATCTTCGTTACGGTGCGCTCTCACCTACTTTCGCAGCGCGCCATTTCAGAGGACGATGCCGGAAGTTGCCGCCTGCACGGGCGCGACGGCCGCCGATGCGCGATCGGCGTACTCATCGACGAAAACCATTACAGCGAAGGGCTGGAGGGTCTGGGGATCAGCTACTACAAGGTCGGACAGGAAGGTCCGCTCCTACAGGCGCTGGCCAAGTCGGGCGTGAGCGCTTACGAACCGCGAGTCGCGGCGCTGCTGCAGGACCTCGAAGACCTGCATGATGCTGCAGAAGTCCAAAGGTGGGAGGCACAACTCGACGAGATCGCTCGACGACATTCTCTCGAGAATAGGCTCCACGAGCTTGTCTAGGATCCATGGTTGACGCTACCAGAGGTCAGTACCACGATGCCTCGTCATCGTCGATAGCCGGCCCATTTTCAACCGCCCGCCGACACCCCTAAACCGAGCACCACGGTGACGCCGATGGTTTCCCGCGGACGCTCGCCTTCCCGGATCGATCGCGTCGCCTACCTCTCGCAACAGCGACGCTTATCGCTAAAATGGCGAGCCGTCTCTCACTGTCCGGAGGTGGCGACGATATGCCACTTCGACACCTATCCTTGATTACCGGCGGCCCAGCGGAAACCATCGCGCGCTCGCATTTCTCCCGAACGCGGAAAGCCTTTCTGCTCGCCCTGATATTCACCGGACTCGCCCCCGCAGTCTTTTTAGCGCTATACGGCTCGGTAGACTGGCACGATCGGCTGGCAGCTGCCCAGGACGCAACACAACGCTCAACATACATCGCAGAAGAACACGCCCAGAAGATTTTCGACATCGACACCGCACTCGCGGACCGAGTTCTGGATGACTTCGAGGGCGACGGCGTGGCTGTCTCTGCCGGCCGAGCATTGTACGACCGGCTGGAGCGGCTCGTGCATGGATATGCTCAGGTTGACGCGTTGTCAGTGTTTTACGCCGATGGCAGCCTTACAGAAACCAGCCTGCGCTATCCGGCGCCTCGTATCAACATCGCCGACAGGGCCGACTTTCGAGACGCAAAGGCACGCCCCGCCGAACTTTACATCTCAGGACCCACGGTAGGACGGGTGACGGGCAACGCGACGTTCAACGTCATGAAGGGACACGTCGACACAGACGGCAAGTTTGGCGGGCTGGTCTCAATCGCGATGTCACCGATCTATTTTGAGAACTTCTATCGTCGTGTAGTCGACGCGGATCCCATCACGATCGGCATGGTCCGCGGGGATGGCGCTGTGTTGGCCTGGTATCCGTTCGAATCGGACCGTCCCAAACGCATCTCGACGACCACACCGTTCTTCGCTTTATTGACTAGCGGGCGCGAAGCCGGGCTCGTAACGATGAAGTCTAGCGTTGATCGAGAAGAAAAGATTTTGGCGTTTCGAAAGGTGGGCAACTACAACGCCTACGTGACGGCAGGAATCCCCATTCGCGTGATACGGTCCGCGTGGCTCGCTCGCTTCTCTGTCGTGGCCATAGCGACTACTGTTCCGTGCTTAGCGCTCTTCATCCTCATTCTCTTTTCTCTCAGAAGACTGAACCACGAAGCGCGGCTCTGGCTGCACGCGGAAGAAGAGACCTCAAAGCGTACCGCCGTGGAAGCGACCGCCAAAGAAAATCAGCGCGTCGAGGCAGTCGGCAATATGGTTGCGTTGGTGGCGCACGACTTCAACAATCTATTGATGGCTATCCTTGGATTCACCCAAGCTGCATCGCGGCAGACCTCCCAGCAGCGTAAGCAGTCACTGGAAGGCATTCTGACAGTTGTGCAGCGCGGCCAGAACCTCACCCGACGACTGCTATCGGTGAGCAAGAAGCAGCCGCTACGGCCGCAGTCCATCAGTTTGGTCGAGTGGAGCAAGCAAATGGGTTTGCTTCCGTCAGCCGTTGGCGAAGGCGTGGTCATCGAAACTTCCGCGACGGACGGCTTGTGGGACATCCGGGTTGATCTGGCTGAATTCGAGCTCGCTCTTCTCAACGTCGCGATCAACGGCCGGGACGCCATGAACGGACGAGGCCGACTCACGATCGCATTCTCGAACTTCGAGGCGGTACCCGGTAACCGCGATCTGGCGCCTGGAGAATATGTCAGGATAGAGATCACGGATACCGGGGTGGGCATTGACCGGGAGACGGCCAAGCACGCATTCGAACCCTTCTTTTCGACCAAGCCACCCGGGCAGGGTACCGGGCTGGGTCTGTCTCAAGTCCGATCCTTTTGCGAACTTGCGGGCGGTCATTGCAGTATCGCGACGGCGGCGCCAAGCGGTACGGTGGTGACCCTGTTTATTCCACGAGGGACGATATCAAGCGTCGATCCGATTGCGCTAAGCGCGTTCCAAGCGCCGATTACGAAGCCCGGAGCCGTGCGAATGCTTCTGGTGGAGGACGATGAACTAGTCGCGGAAGCACAGGCAGCGATGTTCTCTGCGTTCGGGTATGACGTGACTCGCTGCCCGAGCGCAGACGACGCGCATGTTCGCCTGCAACCTCCCCATGCATTCCACGTTGTTATTTCCGACGTTCAGATGCCGGGCAACATGACGGGCATTGAGCTAGCGGAGTATCTGCACGATACGCAGCCCGATCTCCCGCTGCTCATGGTGACAGGCTTCGTAGACCAGGCGGAACGTCTGCGAAGGCTAGGGGTGACGGCTTTTCTCAAGCCGCTGACTGACGTCAATGCGGTAGATGAGTGGATTCAGCGAAGAGTCGGCTCTTATAGACGCGGGGTCACCGGCGAGACACGTGAAGGATCCGCGGGCGCGAACTGACGCCGCATGTGTTATTCATATCGCTAGAACGACGAATCGCTGCTGGTTTGCCCTGGCGTCTCGGGACGGGAGACGTTACGGCCGTTGAGCGGCGTGAAGCTGCCAATCGAGTGACAGGATGACGGCACCATCGGAAGTCCGAAATTGGCCGGTTGCCGAAGATGGTAGTTCGAGCGCCCTGCATTCGCGCCGACCACGCCACCTAGCTTCGTACTCGACCCACCTCGGCCGTTCGGCCCTGGGCACGCCGAGCGTCTGTTGATGAAGTGCAACGGCCAGTCAACGCGCGGTTCTCGCCGACGTGCGATGTCCTCGGTGCCGTCGACGGACGCGGCTTCGCGGCATCGACGGAAGGCTATCTGGGCACCATCGAAGCAATTCTTTGGCGGTTCACGGACTGCGCGGGCAGCGGCGCGAACGAAACGCGCGTGGTCGGCGAACTCAATGCACTTATCGCCAATCTCGCCGCCGATTTCGCCGGACTGGGCCACCAATTCGCGGTTGATCTTGGCGATATCGAACCTTCCCCGTTTCGCCCGATCGGCATGATGCGGATGCTCATCAACCTGATGCAGAACGCGGTGCTCTACTGCGTCGTCGGGCTGGAAGTGCGGAAGCGCCAGAACGCGAGCCGAACACGGCATGCGTCGTAATCGTGGATCGCAGCAAAGGCTCGACGATCAGGATCTCGAAGTGCTCAAGCACCCGTTCAAGCGCGGCGGCGGCGACGTTCTGCCGCTGGCGACTAGCGTTATTCGGGATCGGCTATCGCCTGTTTGTTATCGCCCTGGTTCGCCGTCTGCGCCTGATCCTCGGCAACCGTCGATTCGCGCGCGAGCGGCGCGATGGCGTGCAACGGGACCATCGGCTGGGTGCGCGCGTTGACGCCGGCCGGACTCGGCTCGTTGTCGTGAATCAACGCGCGAATACGCGGATAAAT
>NZ_JALQDC010000032.1:0-496 GCF_023631445.1 Caballeronia sp. GAWG1-5s-s
ATCGGCTGGGTGCGCGCGTTGACGCCGGCCGGACTCGGCTCGTTGTCGTGAATCAACGCGCGAATACGCGGATAAATCTGCCGTTCCCAGCGCTTGCCGTTGAATACGCCGTAATGCCCGACGCCCGTTTGAACGTGATGCGCCTTCAGATAGGGCCGCAGCTTGTCGCACAAATCCTGCGCCGCTAGCGTCTGCCCGACGGCGCAGATATCGTCGCGCTCGCCTTCGACGGTAAAAAGCGCCGTGCGCCGGATCGCCGAGGGATCGACCTTGCGGCCGCGCACCTCGAGTTGCTTCAACGGCAGCGCGTGCCGCTGAAACACGGTATCGACGGTTTCCAGATAGAACTCCTCAGTGAGATCCATCGTTGCGAAATATTCCTCGTAGAAAACGCGAATCGCGTCCGCCTTCGCGACATCGCCCTTCGCACGCTGATGATGCATCTCCTCGAACGATTCGATGTGCCGCGCGAGATTCATCGACATGAATGCGCCCA
>NZ_JALQDC010000033.1:0-319525 GCF_023631445.1 Caballeronia sp. GAWG1-5s-s
CGATGTGTGCCCGAAGGGTCTCAACCCGACGAAGGCCATCGGCAAGATTCGGGAAATGCTGGTGCGGCGGGCGGTTTAAGACACGCATCGTTCCGACTCGCGGCTCATCGCGGGCCGCGCCTGACTACCGCAAAGCTCAACGCGATCGATCCGGTCGCGCGTCTGTCCTCTTCTTCGCTCTCGACCGCCCGGTAACGCGGCGGTCGAGACGATGTCTTTGTTTCATCTTTCACCGAAGCCGCTTCAGCCTGCATGTCGTTGCCGCGACGCGCAGCGCGACGACGCACGGTCGTGCGAGATGTCATGTCCGTTCCTTGAGTTCAATTCCAGCCCTCATTCAACGACTGCGCGTTCCATTTGTAAAATGAATGATTTTCCGCATCTGATAACGGCGTCGAATGGAATTGAAACTGTTGAAGACGTTTCTCGCGGTGGCCGAACTGCGCCATTTCAGCCGCGCGGCGGACGCGTTACACGTGAGTCAGCCCGCCCTTAGCAAGCAGATCGGCGCGCTCGAAGCGAGTCTGGGCGGCAAGCTGTTCGAACGCGGCAGGCATGGCGCGGAGCTGACGCTCTTCGGTGAAGCGTTTCTGCCGGATGCGCAGGCGCTGATGCGCGACGCCGACGATATCCTCGCCCGCGCGCGCGATGCCAGCAGCGGCAGAACCGGGCATTTGCGCATCGGCATTTGTCTTTCGGTGCTCACGCTGGTGCCGCGGCTCATTGCGGACTTTCGCCGGCAGAATCCCGGCGTGGCGATCACGCTCTCGGATCTCTCATCGTCGGAGCAGAGCCGGCGCATTCTCGCCGGCAAGCTCGATGCAGGCTTCATGCGTCTGCCGGCGGCGAGCGGACTGACATCGTTCAGAGTGATCGACGAAGGTCTCGCGCTCGCGATGCCCGCGGATACCCGCTACAAGCGCCTTCCGAAGGACCTCGGCGTGCTCAACGACATCGGCTTTATCGCGTTGTCGCGCGCACGCGGTCCCGGTCTCGCGGCCCAGATCGACCGATGGTGCGGCGAACGGCGTTTCGTGCCGAACGTCACGCAGCACGCGGAAGACGTGCAATCGGTGCTCACGT
The DNA here is from genome assembly GCF_023631445.1 of Caballeronia sp. GAWG1-5s-s. Taxonomy (NCBI): domain Bacteria; kingdom Pseudomonadati; phylum Pseudomonadota; class Betaproteobacteria; order Burkholderiales; family Burkholderiaceae; genus Caballeronia; species Caballeronia sp. GAWG1-5s-s. The sequence goes on from NZ_JALQDC010000033.1 coordinate 1,084, forward strand.
CCGTTGCGGCGGGCGTGGGCGTCGCGTTTATCCCGTCGCGCGCGCAGCATTTGCTACGCGATGCAACCGTCCTGCCGCTGAACGGCAAACATGCGAAGTGGCGCGTGGGTTTGGCGTGGCCATCGGCGAAAGAGAACGCGGTCACGGCCCGCTTCGTACGTCATGTGCGCGAGGCATTGAAGGACGCCGCAAGATAATAAGGACGACGAACGTTATTTCCGTAGCTCGCCCGGTCCCTTGCCCGTCCAGCGTTTCAACGCGCGACGGAAGTTCGCCGTATCGCTGAAGCCGAGCAGCATCGCGACGTCGTCGGTATTCATCTTTGTGGTCTTCAGGTATTCGAGCGCGAGGGAACGGCGCACATCGTCGACGATCGCGAGAAACGACGTGCCTTCTGCTTGCAGACGCCGCCGCAGCGTGCGCGTTGTCATGTGCATGTGCTCGGCTGTCGCCTCCATGCCGGGAAAGACGCCGGGCGTGCTCATCAGTATCTGATAGACCTCGCCCGCGACACCGCTCGATGTCTTCGCCTGACCGATGAGCCTGTCGCACGTTTCCTGCAACAGCGACGCCGTGAGCTGATGCGCGAGTTGCGGCTTGCGATCGAGAATCGCGCTGTCGTAGATCAGCTCGCATTGCTCTTGCTCGAAGTAGCAAGGACAGCCGAGATACTCCGGGTAAATGTCCGCATGCGCAGGCGCGGCATACGAGAAGCATGCCTTGATCGGCGGACACAGCCCGCCCGCGACATCCTGCAGATGCGTGACGTGCTGCGTGTACTGCTGCTCGATGATGAACTCCCGTAACTCGCGCGACGGACTGGAGATGAACGCGTCGGGAAAAGTCCAGACCATGCGGTCCGGATACTCGGTCCATTCGATGGCAACCGTCGGCGTGGCGAGCCGATGGTACTTCACGCCCAGCTTGAAGTAGTCCCGCAGCGAGAGACAGGACATGAGCGCATAGCCATACATGCCGTAAGCCGAAAGATGCAGCTTCCTGCCGACCTTGAACGGCGTCGCGGGATCGCACGACAGCGAGATCGCGTTCCTGCACACGGTGGCGTACTGGCCGATGGACGTGAGCACGGACGCATCCTGCAGCGCCTCGACGCTGACGCCCGTGCCCCGCAGACTGTCGGCGGCGGCGATGCCTTGCTCCGCCAGCACCTCGACCAGCGCCGCGATTTTGTACGGCGCGTACATGCGTTCGTTGAGTGGGGGCCGGATCGTCGCCATGACTCGCTCGCTGGATTCGCTATGTCCTCGCAGGACTCTCGCCTGTCCGGAAATGACCTTTCCGGCCGGATGCTAACTCAATAACATCAGTGTCACAAGCCGCCGTTGCGCGAAGCGCGGCGGCATCATGGAGACGAGGACAGCATCATGAGCAATCCCGGCCGCAAGGTCATCATCTCGTGCGCCGTCACGGGCGCCACGCACGTTCCTTCGATGTCGGAGCATTTGCCGCTCACGCCCGACGATATCCGTACACAGTCCATCGAAGCCGCCGAAGCGGGCGCCGCCATCATCCATCTGCATGCGCGCGATCCCATCGACGGACGCCCCACGCCGAGCCCCGACATCTTCAGGCAGTTCGTGCCCGCTATAGCCGAGGCGACCGATGCCGTCATCAACATCACGACGGGCGGCAGCACCCGCATGACGCTCGAAGAACGGCTCGCATATCCGCTGGCAGCGGCTCCCGAGATGTGCTCGCTCAACATGGGCTCGATGAACTTCTCGATTCATCCGCTGGCATCGAAGATTTCGACGTGGCGCTATGAGTGGGAGAAGGGCTATGTGGAAGGCATGGAAGACATGATCTTTCGCAACACCTTCAAGGACATCAAGCACATCCTGCTCGAACTGGGCGGCAAAGGCACGCGCTTCGAATTCGAATGCTACGACCTCGGGCATCTCTACAATCTCGCGCATTTCGTGGATCAGGGGCTCGTCAAACCGCCCTTCTTCATCCAGTCGGTCTTCGGCATTCTCGGCGGCATGGGCCCGGACCCGGAGAACATGACGGTGATGCGCGCCACCGCGGACCGCTTGTTCGGTCGCGAGAACTACTTGTTTTCCGTGCTCGGCGCAGGACGCCATCAGATGCCGCTCGTCACGATGAGCGCCATCCTCGGCGGCAACGTGCGTGTCGGGCTGGAAGACAGCATCTATCTCGCGAAGGGCGTGAAAGCCGAATCCAACGCGCAGCAGGTCAGGAAAATCCGCCGCATTCTCGAAGACCTGTCGTTCGAAATCGCGACGCCCGCGGACGCCCGCGCCATGCTCGGCCTCAAGGGACGCGATCACGTCACGCTCTGATTAACGCAGTTATCGAATCCACACGGCCTGCCTAAAGCAACACATAACAACGGCAGCCATTCTTTCAGGAGACAACATGAACACCGGCGCTCTCAACGACACGGTCGACGCGATCCATCGCGCCGCGACGCGCAAGGCGATGCTGCGGCTCATCCCGCTCATGTGCGCGATCTATTTCATGTCCTTTCTCGATCGCACGAACGTGGCGCTCGCGAAGGTGCAACTTGCCGCCGACGTGGGCATCAGCGCGGCCGCGTACGGCCTCGGCTCCGGCATCTTCTTTATCGGCTATGCGCTGCTCGAAGTGCCGAGCAATCTCGCGGCGCATCGCGTGGGGCCGCGCCGCTGGATCGCGCGCATCGCGGTGAGCTGGGGCATTCTTTCCACCGCGATGATGTTCGTGCAGGGCGAGTGGTCGTTCTATGTGCTGCGCGTGCTGCTGGGCATCGCGGAAGCGGGGCTCTTTCCCGCGCTCATGTACATGGTCACGCTGTGGTTCGCGCCCGCTGACCGGCCTATCGCGGTAGGCTGGATCTACACGGCGCCGGCGCTCGCGCTGGTGCTCGGCAATCCGATCGGCGGCGCGCTGATGCAGTTGGGCGGCATCGGCGGCCTGCATGGCTGGCAATGGATGTTCATGATCGAAGGCATTCCCAGCGTGCTCGCGGGCGTGCTGCTGTACTTCAAGCTGCCGGAGCGTCCGCATAATGCGCGCTGGCTCTCGTCCGATGAAGCGCAAGCCCTCGAAGCGCGCGCGGTCATCGATACGCACGGGCATCCGGAGCTGACGTCGGCGGACTGGCTCGCGGCGCTCAAGCGGCCGACGACCGTGCTCATCGGGCTCATCTACTTTCTGAATCAGGTCGCCTTCGTCGGGCTTTACTTCTTCACGCCCGCGATGATTCATCAGATGCACGTTAACTCGCCGTTCATCGTCGGTCTGCTGTCGAGCAGCGTGGGCGTGGGCTTTCTGCTCGGCGTGCTGATTCTGCCGCGCATCCATCGTCGTTATGGCAACGACTGCGTGTATCTGGGCATACTCACGGCTGGGCTCGTCGCGGGCGCGTGTGCGTTCGTGGCGACGGCCCATCCCGCGGCGCGCATGACATTGCTCGCGGTCACGGCGTTCTTCGGCGGCGGCGTCCTGCCTTCGTACTGGGCCATCGCGATGAAGCGGCTGCAAGGCATTCAGGCAGCGGCGGGCCTCGCGTTCATCAATACGATCGGGCTGATTGGCGGATTCGTCGGACCGTATCTGTTCGGCATGACGGAGACGGTCACGGGGCGCAGCGATTCCGGCTTCCTCGTGATCGTCGTGGCCTCGGTGCTCGGGCTCGCGCTCGTGCCGGTTTTCGCGCGAGCGATCCGGCGCGAAGCGGGCGCGGCGTCGGCAATGAGCAATGGCAAGGCGGCCATCCACTCCTGACTGACACGAGAAGACTTCAACGATGAGACTCCAGAACAAAGTAGCGATCATCACGGGCGCGGGACAGGGCATCGGCGCGGCCACGGCATTGAAGTTCGCGCGCGAAGGCGGGATCGTCGTCGCGTGCGATATCAACGACTCAGCCGCGAAGGACGTGATCGCGCAATGCCGCGAGGCCGGCGCCGAGGCTTCGGCGTTTCGCGTCGACATGTCCGACCGTGACAGCGTGGACGCGATGGTCGCCGCCGTGCGCGAGCGGCACGGCAAAATCGACGTGCTCGTGAACAACGCGGGCATCACGCGCGATGCGCGCCTGCAGAAGATGACTATCGAACAGTTCGACGCCGTGATCGACGTGAATCTGCGCGCCGTGTTCCATGCCAGCCAGGCGGTGGTGGACGGCATGATCGCGCAAGGTTCGGGCGTGATTCTCAACGCGAGCTCAGTGGTCGGCATCTACGGCAACTTCGGGCAGACCAATTACGCGGCGTCCAAGTTCGGCGTGATCGGCTTTACGAAGACCTGGAGCCGCGAGCTGGGGCCGAAGGGCATTCGCGTGAACGCGGTCGCGCCGGGTTTCGTCGAGACGCCGATTCTCTCCACCATTCCCGACGACGTGCTCGGCAAGATGCGCGCGCAAGTGCCGCTCGGGCGGCTCGGGCGTCCCAAAGAAGTCGCCAACGTCTACGCCTTCCTCGCAAGCGACGAAGCGAGCTATATCAACGGCGCGGTCATCGAGGTATCCGGCGGCATGACGCTTTAATGCCTCGATGCCTCGATGCTTCGATACGGTCCCGCGCTAACGCATGGTCCACCTGAACATGAACACATTCGAACTTCTGAAACCGCAGCCGGGCTTGCGCGTCCTCATTAGCGGCGCGGCGTCGGGCATCGGCGCGGGCATTGCACAAGCCTTTCTTGAGACGCAGGCGCAGGTATTCATCTGCGATGTGGATGCCGCGGCGGTCGAACGCTTCACGGCCATGCACGCGTCGCTGCATGGCTGCGTGGCCGACGTGAGCGATCCGCAGCAGGTCGATCACGTCATCGACGAAGCGCGCGCCGCGCTCGGCGGCCTCGACGTGCTCGTGAACAACGCGGGCATCGCGGGTCCGACGGGATCGGTCGAAGAACTCGATCGCTCGCAGTGGGAGCGCACCGTCACGACCAATCTCAACAGCCAGTTCTACTTCTTGCGCAAGGCGGTGCCGCTCATGAAGGAGACGTCGGCGCGGGCGAGCATCATCACGATGTCGTCGGTGGCGGGACGGCTCGGCTATGCGTTTCGCACGCCGTATGCCGCGACGAAGTGGGCGCTCGTGGGCCTCATGAAGTCGCTCGCCATCGAGCTCGGCCCGAGCAACATTCGCGTCAACGCGATCTTGCCCGGCGTGGTGCAGGGCGAACGGATGGATCGCGTGATCGCGGCGCGCGCGCAGTCGGTCGGCGTTTCGTTCGATGCCATGCGCGACGAGTATCTGAAGAAGATATCGCTGCGTCGCATGGTGACGGTCGAGGATATTGCAGCGATGACGCTTTTTCTTGCGTCGCCGGCGGCGAGGAATATCACGGGGCAAGCCATTAGCGTGGATGGGAACGTAGAGTATTTGTAGGCAGCATGTTCAGTCAGCGCGGAAGCGAAGCCGCGCTGACTAGCAAGCTAACCGCGCTCACTCCCGCTTCTCCCCACCCGCAAGCAAGCTCTTGATCTTCTCCTCCGTCTGCGCGTACTGCCCTTCCCCGAAGTGGCTGTACACGAGCTTGCCGTTCTGATCGATCAGATACAGCGCGGGCCAGTACTGATTGCCGTACGCGCGCCACGTCGCGAACTGGTTGTCCTGCGCGACCGGATACGTAATGCCGTTTTTCGCAATCGCTTTCTTGAGATTGCCCGTGTCGCGTTCGAATGCGAATTCCGGCGAATGCACGCCGATCACCACGAGCCCTTTGTCGCGATAACGCGCGTTCCACTCCTTAATGTACGGCAGCGTGTGCGCGCAATTGATGCAGTCGAAGGTCCAGAAATCGACGAGCACCACCTTGCCGCGTAACTGCTTCAACTGCAGCGGCGCGCTGTTGAACCAGTTGTCGATGCCCGTGAATTCGGGCGCTTGTTCTCCATTCGCGATAGCCGCGGAGCCGAGCGCCGAAGCGCCATTCGACGCGAATGCCGCAAAGCCCGCCGTCGCCGCGATGCCGAGCGCGACTGCTGCAATCCTCAGACGACCGAACATGGTGACTCTCCTTGGGTGGTTGATGTCAGCCTGTATTGCAGCGCGCCGATGTATCCGCACTGTGTCCCGCGTTGAAGCGAATCGCGTCGTCATGTATCGCCGCGCGCCGCAGATACATGGCGATACATAACGCCCGAATCGCGACATTCGCGCGATACATGCCAGCCGTGAAATAGCGCCATCGCTCATTCATGGAGGGCAGTCTCATGTTGCTGATCATCGTGGCTTTTCTGGGCGGCGCGTTCACCGTGCTCAGTCCCTGTATTCTGCCGGTCGTGCCGTTCATCTTCGCACGCACCGACCGGCCGTTTCTCACCGATCGACTGCCGCTCCTCGCCGGCCTCGCCGGCATGTTCACGCTCGTCACCGGCCTGGGCGCGGCGGGCCTCGCCGGCGCGGCGCAGTTGAGCCAGTACGGCCGCTGGCTCGCGCTCGGCCTGTTCGCGCTGTTCGGCGCGTCGCTGCTCTTTCCCGCTATCGCCGCGCGGCTCGCGTTGCCGCTCTCCGCGCTGGCGAACCGCTTCATCGCGCGGTCTGAGGCGCAAAGCGCATCGCGCCGCATTCTTCCCGCGATGCTGCTCGGCGCGGCCACCGGCCTGCTCTGGGCGCCGTGCGCCGGTCCGATACTCGGCGCGATTCTCTCCGGCGCGGCGCTGAATGGCGCCAGCTGGCACACCGGCGCGGCGCTCGCGGCCTACGCGACGGGCGCGGCGTGCGCGCTCGCGGTGGCGTCGTCGCTCGGCAAGCGCGCGCTCGACGGCCTCAAGCGATCGTTCGGCATCGGCGAGCACGTGCGCCGGGCGATGGGCGCGCTCGTGCTGCTGACCGTCGCCGCCATCGCTTCGGGCGTCGACACGCGCGTGCTCGCGATCGTCAAGGGCGTCTCGACCGATGGCATCGAGAGCCGGCTCGTCGCGCTCTTGTCCGCGCGCGCGCCGTCGCCCGGCGAAGCGCAAAAGCCGCGCATCGTGCGCGTGGCGATGTCGTCTTCTGACGCATCGGCGAATCTTCCGGTACAAGGCGCGCTGCCCGCGCTCGACGGCGCGACGCAGTGGCTCAACTCGCCGCCGCTTTCGCGCGATGCATTGCGCGGCAAGGTCGTCGTCGTCAACTTCTGGACGTACTCGTGCATCAATTGCCTGCGCACGCTGCCGTATCTGCGGACGTGGGCGCAGCAATACGGCGGCAACGGGCTTGTCGTGCTCGGCGTGCATACGCCCGAATTCGGCTTCGAGTACGACACCGGCAACGTTCGGCGCGCGCTGCGGGATCTGCGCGTGTCGTATCCCGTCGCGGTCGATAACGATTACCGCATCTGGCAAGCGTTCGGCAATCGCTATTGGCCGGCGTTCTATATCGTCGATCAGGAAGGGCGCATTCGCTATCACCACTTCGGCGAGGGTGGCTACCAGGAGGCCGAGCATGTGATCCGCCAATTACTGGGCGATGCTGCGCGGACGCCGGACGCGGGCGCGCGCCCGGCGGTCGTCGCGAGCGGGACGCAAGTGGCCGCCGATCCGGCGCACGAGGCGTCGAGCGAAACGTATGTCGGCTATCGCGAGGCAGAAGGACAGGCGCTCGGCCAGCAAGTCGTGCGCGATGCCGCCGCCGACTACGCGCTGCCGCCCCGTCTTGCGCTGAACGAATGGGCGCTCGGCGGGCAGTGGAACATCGGCGCGGAGGCGGCCGTGCCTGTCGCGTCGCATGCGCGCATCGCGTATCGCTTTCATGCGCGCGATCTTCATCTCGTGCTCGCGCCCGCCGCCGACGGCAAGCCGGTGCGCTTTCGCGTGACCGTGGATGGCGCGGCCCCGGGCGCGTCGCACGGCGCGGACGTCGATGCGAACGGCAACGGCGTCGTCGATAGCGCGCGCCTCTATCAACTGGTGCGCCAGAGCGGAACCGTCGATGACCGCACGTTCCAGATCGAGTTTCTCGACGGCGGCGCGCGGGCCTATGCGTTCACCTTCGGCTGATGTTTGTATCGCTGTGTATCCGGCGCGGCGCATGACACATGCGCTTGCGCTGGGCAGCGCTGGCGGAAACAAGCCAGATACGTTGGCGCGTTCAATACGTCTCATGCAAGGCCGATTCGATTCCGGTCTTGCAGTCAACCCCTCGACGTTTGGAGAACATCATGAAAGCCATGCAACTGATTGCTGCCGCCGCGCTTGCCGTCGCGCCCATCGTTACCTTCGCGCAGAGCGACAGCGACATCACGCGCGCGCAAGTGCGTGCCGAGCTCGTTCAACTGGAGCAGGCCGGCTATAACCCGGCAAGCGATCATTCGCAGTATCCGAAGAACATCGAGGCCGCGGTTGCGCGCCTGCATTCGGGCGATGGCGCGTACGGCGGCGCGGCGGCCGGCGCGTCGCAGGCGGGCGTGCGACGGGGTGAGGTCGTCGGGCTGGGCTCCGTGTATGCGCGTCCGTGATGCGGATGCGTTCGGATCGCGCGGATGTAAAGTCGTCTTGGCGTTCATCGTAAGTTGCCGATTAGGCGCCCTTCCTACCGGTATCGCCTCGCATCGCGCGAGCGAGTCGTGCAGCATGCAACGCGAAACAACCACTCACAAAACCAGCCGCGCCTCCAAGCCGCCGCCTTCTCGCGCATGCAACGTCAACGTGGCATCCATCGCCCGCGCGAGTTGCCGCGCGATGGCAAGTCCCAGCCCCGTGCCGCCCGTATCGCGATTGCGCGAGCTTTCCAGCCGCACGAAAGGCTCGAACACCGCTTCGAGCGACGCCTCCGGGATGCCCGGTCCGCGATCCATCACCGAGATGCGCGCGCGGCCGTCGGCGAGCGACTTCATTTCGATCTCCGCCGCGCCCGAAAACTTCAACGCATTGTCGACGAGATTGCCGACGATGCGCCGCAACGCCTGCGGACGCGTCACCATCGCATGACCGATGCGGCCTTCGAGCGACACGCTCTTTCTCGCGTCGCGGTAGTCGTCGACGATGCTTTCGATGAGCGCATCCGGATCGATGCGCACGGGCGCTTCCTGCGTGCCGTGCAACGTCCGCGCGTACGTCACGCCTTCTTTCACGAGCGTTTCCATCTCCTGTAAGTCCTGCCGGAGCTTCGCGCCAGTCGCGCTGTCGTCCATCACGTCCACGCGCAGGCGCATGCGCGTGATCGGCGTTTGCAGATCATGCGTGATCGCCGCGAGTATCTGCATGCGCTGCGCCATGTACATCGCGACGCGATCCTGCATCGCGTTGAACGCCTTCGCCGCGCGCAGCACTTCGTCCGGGCCTTCTTCGGGCAGCCGCTGTCCCTTCAGATCGGGACCGAGCGTGTCGGCCGCGTGCGCCAGTTCCGCGAGCGGGCGCGTGGCGAGGCGCACCGCGATCCAGCAGCACGCCACCACCACCGCGAGTTGCAACGCGAGCACGAAAGGCAGCCAGCTCGACAGCGGCGTGCCTTTCATCGGGCGCATGTCGATGGTGAGCGGCGAGCCGTCGGAGAGGCGCAAATGGATCTGAAACCGTTCGGCGTGGCCGGGCACGGCGTTCGCCTTCAGCGGATAACGCTTGCCGATGCCCTCCGCAATCGACTGCGCGAATCGCTCGGACAGCGCGGCGTCGGGCGGCGCGCCGCTCACGCCCGGACCGAGAATGAAATCGTACGTGCGCCGCGCGAGCCGCGGCAGCCACGCGGCGCGCTCGCCGGGCGGCAGATGATCGAGCAGCGCGACCGAACTCGCCACTTCGCGCTCGACGTAGCCCGTCATCACGTTCGTCATGCTTCGGTCGCGCTCGGTCATGGTGAGCCAGAACGCGGCCGCCTGCGCCACCGCGAGCCCGATCAGCAAGATGACCGCTAGCCGCGCGAAGAGCGTGCGCGGCAGGCGCAGCCACGCGGCGGCTGCGCGCGGCGCGTCCTCCGATACCCCGATGCGCGCGCTCATGGCGTGCCGCCGAGCGGCGTCACCGCGGCGGAGAACACATAGCCCTCGCTGCGCAGCGTCTTGATGTAGCGCGGCTCGCGCGCTTCGTCCTTCAGGCGCTGACGCAGGCGGCTCACGAGCAGGTCGATGGAACGGTCGAACGGATCGGCCTGACGGCCTTGCGTCAGATTGAGCAGCTGATCGCGCGTGAGCACGCGCTGCGGGTGATCCAGAAACACGCGCAGCAAGCGATATTCGGCGCCCGAGAGCGCGACCATCGTACCGTCGGCGTCGACCAGATGGCGCGCGGTCGTGTCGAGCCGCCAGTCGCCGAAAGCCAGCACGGGCGCCGTCTCCGTCACCTGCATGCCGGGCGGCAGCATGCGCGTGCGGCGCAGGACGGAGCGCATGCGCGCGAGCAGTTCGCGCACGGCGAACGGTTTCGGCAGATAGTCGTCCGCGCCCATTTCGAGGCCGAGAATGCGATCGGCTTCCTCGTTGCGCGCGGTCAGCATGAGCACCGGAACGGAGCGGAACTTGCCCGCGCGCAACTCGCGGCATAGCACGAGTCCGTCTTCGCCCGGCAGCATTAGATCGAGCACGATCAGATCCGGCGCGCCCTGTTCGAGCACGGCGCGCATTTGCCGGCCATTGGCGGCAAGCGACACGCGCATGCCGTTCTTCTCCAGATACGTCGCGAGCAGTTCGCGGATGCCGCGGTCGTCGTCGACGATCAGCACGTGGTCGGTGGTTTCCATCGATCGCTCATGGCTTCTTGCGCTTGGATTGCACCCGGGCGGGCGTGAGCAACAGGCACTGCACCGGATGCGCGAGTTCGGCCGCCAGTCCGCCCGCGAGGAAGGCGACGATTGCCAGCATGCGTTTCACGGATGACTCCAGCGTTGACATGCAAGCTTTATAGCCCAAAGCGCGCGCGGTTTCGACACGCGGGCGGCGCGTTTTGTATCGCAGTGTATCCGCGGCTTTGGGCGATACATAGCGTTGCATGCGTCGCTCACGTAGCGACCCGCGCGGCGCCGCGTTTGTATCGCCTTGTATCCGGAGGCGGCCTGATACAGAGCGATTCGAACACGGCGCTTATCTGAAACATGGCGGATACACGGGCGCGTTTCAATGGCGTCACGGCAGCAGACGGTGCAGACAACGCAAGTACACACGCAAGTACGCACGCAAGTGAGCGCGCGCCGGCACCTGATAAGCGTCGTCACTTTCAACCTCAAGGAGCTCAATAATGAAAACTTCGATCATCGCTTTGTTCGTCGCCGCCAGCGCATTTGCGGGAGCCGCGCAAGCCGCAGTCAACGATACCGCGCCCGCGTCGCAGGATGCGCAGTCGTCGGCGGTGCATCGCGTCATGGGCAAGACGCGCGCTGAAGTCCGCAGTGAACTCGTGCAGGCGCAAAAGAGCGGGCAGATCGCGGCGCTGGCGAGTCTCTATCGCGGTAGCTAAGCGCCTGAGCATTCATCGCCTGATTTCGAACCATTTGAGGATCACCATGACGACACACATGGATACTGTGCTCTATACCGGCAAAACGCGCGTGACCGGAGGCCGCGAAGGACACGCGCGCAGCTCCGACGGCCGGCTCGACGTGAAGCTATCGACGCCCGGCGCGGCCGGCGCGGGCACCAACCCGGAGCAGATGTTCGCGGCGGGCTGGTCGGCGTGTTTCATCGGCGCAATGCGCAAGGCCGCCGCCGTGCTGCAAGTGAAGCTGCCCGACGATACGGCCGTCGACGCCGAAGTGGATCTCGGCACGCACGACGGCGCGTATCTGCTGCGCGCGCGGCTTGCGGTGAGCGTGCCGGGCATCGACCGCGATACGGCGCACGCGATCGTCGAGGGCGCGCATCAGACCTGCCCGTACTCGAAGGCGACGCGCGGCAATATCGACGTGACCATCGAGGTCATGTGAGCGCGGCGGCATGGCGGCGGCGCGAGGATGCGCTCGCTGCCGCCGAAATGTCGTGACTTCCGGGGATGCGTAAGAGCGGGCATGGCGCGTGCCTCGACCGAACGCGGTCGTCGCAAGGCCCGAACCGCCGTGCGATTGCGCGGTCCGCGGTTGAACGGCGCGAGACGACCTGATATGTTCGCTTGAACCTCACTCAGCTCTCGGAGTCACGATGCAGTCCAAGTTGCGCGAAGAAGATATCCGAACCCGTGCCTATCTCCTCTGGGAGGCCGACGGCCGACATTCCGGGCGCGATCACGTTTATTGGCAGCAGGCCATCGCTCAACTGAAGGAAGAAGGCGTCGCGCCGTCGCGCGATGCGGTCATCGACGAGCATGCGGCGTCGAGCGCAAAGAAGCCGGCGAAGGCCAAGAAGGGCGCTGCATCCGCGAACTCTGATGCGTCCGATGCGTCCGAGGCCGACAAGAAGACGAAAGCCAAGACGAAGACGCCGGTAAAGACCGCAGCGAAGACCGCAACCAAGAGCGCAACCAAGACGGCGGCGAAGTCGGCGCCGAAGTCCGAACCGAAGTCCGCCGCGAAGAAGCCCGCGAAGGCGAAGGAACCGGCGGCCGAAGCGAAGGCCAAATCTGCCGCCGCTGCGAGCGAGCCGAAAGCCAAACGCGGCAGCAAGACGGCCGATGCCGACGCTCCCAAGCCCGCGAAGAAGCCGCGCGGGACGAAGGCCGTCGAAGGACAGGCCGAGTCGAACTAGGACTGCGGCGAGCGTCCTATAGGCATATCGACGCGAGGCGCGGTTCGCTACGCTTGCTTGCCGCCGCGCCTGCTCACGATAGCCAACGCCACCGCGCCCAGCGCCAGCGCCGCAGCCGCGATCCACAGCGCGTACGAGAACGATCCGGTTCGCTCTGCGATCGGCGCGGCGACGATCGGCCCGACGATCTGTCCGAGGCCATACGCGCCCGTCGCGTAGCCCATCAGGCCGGCTGCCGCATCGCCGCGCAAGCGGCGCGCCTCGCGCATGGCGAAGAGCGTGATCGCGGTGAACGGCAAGCCGAGCAGCACGGTGCCCGCGCCCAGCCCGATGGCGGTCGGCGACACGACGCCGAGACCGATGCCCGCCGCCTGCACGACGTAGCACGCAGCCAGCAGGCGCCGGTTGTCCCATGCAATCGGCAGACGGGCGCCGAAGACCGCGCCCACCATCAGCGCCAGCCCGAACGCCGGCCAGAACAGATCAGGCCACGGCGACCCCGGCAACGCGTGTCGCGCGATGACCGGCAGGAACGTCGCGGTGATAATGTAGCCGAAGCCGGCGAGACCATACAGGCTGACGAGCCAGAACGCATCGCCACGCGTCGAGGCGTGCGCGGTGGCGCGTGCAGCGTGCGCGTGCCCGGAGGCCGGCGAGGGCGTCAGCGCGAACGCCTGCCAGATGAACGCGATCGCCACGGCCGAGCACGCCGCGAAGCCCGCCCACACCCACGGCGCGCTGACGCCGTACGCGGCGGCACCCGCGCCGAGCAGACCAGTCGCGACGATGCCGACACCCGGTCCCGCGTAGATCACGCCGCTCATGCCGTGCGCGTTGAGTTCCGCGAGACGCCGCAGGCCCCATTGCGATGCGAACACGAAGGCCCACGCGCTGACGACGCCCGCCGCGAAGCGTATCGCGGTCCACACCCAGAAGACGTGCACGAGACCCATCGCCAGCGTGAAGACGGCGGTCGTCACGAGCGCGAGTCGCACCATGCGGCCGTGATCGATGCGAATGGCCGCGCACGTTAGCGCGCCGATCAGATATCCCGCGTAATTGGCCGATGCGAGCCATCCGCCCTGACGAATATCGAGCGCGCCGCTCTTGAGCATCAAGGGCAAGAGCGGCGTGAACGCGAATCGACCGACGCCGAGCGCCACGGCGAGCGCGACGGCACAGGCGAGCGCCGCATCGCGCGCGGGATGCGTTGACGGTGCGTGAGCTTCAGCAGACGTAGCCATGACAGATCGAGAAAGACGAGCAGTTTCTCGATGCTAGCTTGACCGCCGCATCTTGAAAAATGAATAATCAAGATGCGATCAATCTCGGATGCAGATCATGGACCTGGGCTCATTGGCGATTTTCCGGACTGTCGTGCGCGAAGCGGGCGTGACGAAAGCGGCGGCCAAGCTGAATCGCGTGCAGTCGAACGTGACGACGCGCATTCGCCAACTGGAGGAGACGCTCGGCACCGAGCTTTTCGAGCGCAACGGCCGAAAGCTCGTGCTCACGCCCGCAGGCGAGACGCTGCTGCCGTACGCCGAGCGCCTGCTCGCGCTGGCCGACGAAGCGCGTCACGCGGTCCGCGAAAACCGTCCGCAAGGGCGTTTGCGTCTCGGCACCATGGAAAGCACGGCCGCGAGCCGGCTGCCGCGCGTGCTCGCGGCTTACCATCAACGCTGGCCGGACGTGACGCTGGAACTGGCGACGGGCGTGACCCGCGCGCTCATCGACAGCGTGCGTGCGTATGAAGTCGATGCCGCCGTGCTCGCGCGTCCTATCGAGCCGAACGCGCTTCCCGCCGAGCTGTTCGAAACGGTGCCCGTGTTCGAGGAAGAACTCGTGCTGGTCACGCCGCGTGGGCAGCATCCGACCGCCATGGCGCAGCAGATCGCCGGGCTCACGCTCGTCGCGTTCGAGCGCGGCTGCGCGTATCGCGCCTATGCGATGCGCTGGTACGAAGAGCAAGGCATCCGGCCGGCGCGCGTGCTGGAGCTGGGTTCGTATCACGCGATCGTCGCGTGCGTGTCCGCGGGCGCGGGCGTGGCCGTCGCGCCGCGCTCGGTGCTGGAACTCGCGGGACTGGCCGACGAAGTGGAACTGCATTCCCTCGGCGATCTCGGCCGGGTGAGCACGCTGCTCGTGTGGCGCAAGGGACACTTCTCGGCGGCGCTCGGCGCATTGCGCGACTTGCTGCTCGCGCGGTCGTGAGCGCCTACGCGTCGCCCGCGTCGCCCGTCATGAGGCTTGGCCGATGCTCAACTGCACCTGATCGATCGCCGCCATGACGAGATCGTCTGCGTGGCGAATGCCTTCGGCGGATGCGGCGAGCCCGTCCAGACGACCATCGATCAGCAGCAAGGCGAGCCCGTGCACATACGCCCACGCTGCGGTGAGCGCGACGGCGCGCGAGGCGTCCATCGGTCCGAAAGTGTGCTTGCCCGATGGCGGCGCGGGCGGCGCGTCGCCAAATACGCCGGCCAACGCGAGGCCAGCGGTTCGTCGCGCCTCGATCAGCGATGGCCTTTCGGCATCGAACATCTCGCCGCGCGACATCAGCCGCATGAGATCCGGGTTCTTCTTCGCGAACTCGATATATCCACGCGCGATGGCCCTCGGTCTGTCCGACGCGTCTCGCGCGTCCCGCGCGCTATTCGCAATGCACGCCGACAGACGCATGAAGCCATCGGCCGCGAGTTCGCTCAGCACGCCAGCCGTATCGCCGAAGTGATGCTGAGGCGCGGTATGCGAGACGCCCGCCTCGCGCGCGATGGCTCTGAGGCTCAACCCGCTGATTCCTTCGCGCTTCAGAACCACTTCGGCGGCCTGCAACAACGCTTGCGGCAGCGATCCGTGGTGATAGGGCTTGTGCTGTTCTTGTTCCGTTGACTTCGTCGCGCGCTTTCTCGCGCGCGTCGGCTCGGCGAGACCGCTTTCGCTCTTGTCGACCATGACGGCTGCATCGCATATTTACATTGGAAACTTATGGTGATGCGTTCACGGCGAAATGTCAAAGACCGCTTCGCATGGCGAGTGCGCGCGGTCTGTCCGGTCACGGCAAAGACGACTCACCGCGCGATGGCCGTTCATCCGTCATCGCGCGATGCGCGGCTGCAACGGGCGCTTCGTCCGCGAACGAGCCGAACCGCGCGGCGAGCCATTCCTGCGCCCATTGCCGCGCGAAGGCCACGGCGTCGTCGCGCAAGTCGAAGCCTGCGAGATCGCCGCTCATGAGGACGTCGGTCTCGCTGCCGTCCGCGTTGGTCGCACTGATGCGCGCGTGAGCGATGTATTCGCCGTCCGCCCTGCGGGGCGTCGGGTCGATGCGATAGCGGGATGAAGTCGGTTGCATGATGCCTTCCTTCGATGCGGCGTGTCAGCCGTTGTGCGGGTCAATCGAAGAGCGTCCGACCCTTCGCGCACGTGTCGATCATTGTCTCGGCATACGCGGTCGATGCGCGCCGCGCGTCGCCCGCGTTGCGGAACGGCTCTCGCGCGTCGAGCCTGAACACGCGGCTTCGCGTCACGCCGTCTGCGACGCCCGGCTCCTGAATGCGCACGGCGGCGTCGAAACCGTCGTCGTAATTGTGCGCGCGGCCGGCGACTGCCGGCCGATGCGGAAACACGAGCGGATAGATTTCCAGACCACGGTAGAGACGGAAGTCGGCTGTCATGAGATGCTCTCGCGCCGCGCGGTGGCGGCAAATATGTACAGGGCGTGGAAGGTATCGGTAGTGATGACGCATTGGCCGCGTTGCACGGCCACGAACCATGCGGGAGTCATTCGCCGTCGGTCACGAGTCGCTCAGCTAGTCCATCGTACGCGCTTCGGAGACTTTGTACAGCGAAATTTCCGGCTTGCCTCACGAGCGGCTCGAAGTGCTAGGAAGAGGCCGAAGCGTTGCGCGGTTATGTGCCTATAATGGACCGCGCTCGACACATGCTCGCGGCAAGGCGCATCATTGCGGCACCTCGAGCGCCCCATCATCCGTACCCATTCTTATCGCGGCAAGCGGCGATCGCCTGTACGTTCATGCGAACGACGATTGACCGCTAGCGTCCGTCGCCGGCTTCTCGTCATCGGCCGAATGCGCCATGGCGCTTCAACAGGACACTCACTCATGCAAGCGCATATCCTCGATGTCTATTCGAGCCCGAATGGCGACACATGGCGCTTGCGTATCGGCGCCGACGAATTGCGCGTCGTTCAGCATGTCCCTAATGCGGCTTCGGGTGGGCAGGCATCGGAGATGTCGGTCGAGGCGTTCCTATCGTCCGACGAAGCAACGCCGCAACGCGAAGCGCTAGTCGCCTTGCTCGACCAACTGCGACGCGACGCCGACCAGCCGAGCACGCAGGCTTCGAATGAACGCGCAGTGCCCCGCAAGTCCGCTGCCGATCCGCTATTGCTCACCGCTGCGCGCGTCAGGACCTTCGCGGACGAAGCGCATCTGACGAATGCGAGCGGGTTTTTCTTTGCTCGCGACGGACGGCTTTTTCTCGTGACGAGCCGTCATGTGATGACCGATGCGCCGAGCGAGCACTTTCCCGATCGGCTCGAAATTGAACTGCACATCGACGCCGACAACCTCGGCGCTTCGACATGGTTCTCGTTACCGTTGTATGCGGATGGCGTCGCGCTCTGGCGAGAAGGCGCGGATGATGGCGGCGCGATCGATGTCGCCGTGCTCGAACTTGCGCGTGATCGCCTGCCCGCGACCGCGCGCTTCGATGCGTTCGGTCCCGAGCATCTGCCGGAGCCCGACGGCGCGCTGCCGGTCGGCGCTTCGGTGCTGATCGTCGGTTTTCCGCTGGGCTTTCACGACTCGCTGCATCATCTGCCGGTCGTGAGGCAGGGCGTCATCGCGTCGGCGTTCGGGCTGCGCTTTCAGGGCAAGGGATGCTTCATCACCGATGCGCGCACACATCGCGGCACGAGCGGCGCGCCGGTCGTCACGCGCGACGCGTCGAAGGTAGGGAGTACTGATGAATCACGCCTGCCGTGGCTGCTGCTCGGGATTCACTCATCGACGATCGACATGGGCTCGCGCGATGTGCAGTCGGATGAAACGCTCGGTCTCAACAGCGCGTGGTACTCCGACATCCTCATGACGCTGACGCGTTGAGCGCGCGCGCCGTCCGGACGCGATTTTCACCATCCTGTTAAAATAGGCGCTCTTCGCACGTCCCGACGCATCGCATGCGCGCATCGCAGCTATCGCGTTGCCAGCGGGCCGAGCTTCTGTTGTCTCCGTGTCCGGCGCACTCGCGCCGCACGTCTTCGTCCGAATCCATACCGCCATGACCCAACCCGCGACCGGGACTCACACGCGCGTCGTCTCGCGCCTCTCATTGCCGTCATCACGCGCCGAATGGGTGCGGGAGATTCTCGCGGGCGTCGTGACGAGCCTCGCGCTGATCCCCGAAGTCATTTCGTTCGCCTTCATTTCCGGCGTCGAGCCTCGTTCGGCGCTGTTCGCCTCCGTCGTGCTGCTGATCGTCACGTCGCTGCTCGGCGGACGGCCCGCCATGGTGACGGCCGCGGCGGGTTCGGTGGCGCTCGTCGTCGCGCCGATGGTCCACGCGCACGGCGCAGGCTACATTCTCCCTGCCGTGCTGCTCGCGGGCTTGATTCAGATCGCGTTCGGCGCGCTGGGCTTCGCGCGCATCGTGCGCTTCATTCCGCGCTCGGTCATGCTCGGTTTCGTCAACGCGCTTGGCGTGCTCATCTTCTGCGCGCAGATTCCGCATCTCGTCGACAAACCGCTTGCGGTGTACGTGCTCTTCGCGATCACGCTCGCCATCGTCGTGATCGGGCCGCGCGTGACGCGGGCGGTGCCGGCGCCGCTCATCGCGATCATCGTGGCGACCGTGCTTGCCATTGCGTTGCACTGGTCGGTGCCGACGGTCGGCGGCGATCGTCCCATGTCGTCGGACTTGCCCGGCCTCACGCTCTGGTCCGTGCCGTTCGATCTGAGCACCTTGAAGATCGTGTGGCAGACGGCCGTGTCCATTGCGTTCGTCGGCTTGCTGGAGACGCTGCTGACCGCGAAGCTCGTCGACGAAGTGACCGCGACGCGTTCGCACAAGTCGCGCGAATCGTGGGCGCTCGGCCTTGCGAATCTCGGCGCGGGCGCGTTCGGCGGCATCGCCGGCTGCGCGATGATCGGGCAGACGGTCGTGAACGTGGAGATCGGCGGGGCGCGCACGCGCGTGTCCACGCTCGCGGCGGCGGCCACGCTGCTGCTGCTCATCACCGGGCTGAGTTCGGTGATGGCGCGCATCCCGATGGTCGCGCTCGCCGGCGTGATGATGGTCGTCGCGGTCAAGACGGTGGACTGGCACAGCCTGCGCCCGGCCACGTTGCGCCGCATGCCGCTCATGGAAACGTCCGTCATGCTCACCTCGATTGCCCTGACCGTGTACACGGGCAATCTCGCGATCGGCGTGGTCGGCGGCGTGCTGCTGGCGACGGTGCTGTTCGCTCGGCGCGTCGCTCACGTGATCCGCACGACGCGCGCCGTATCGGACGACGGCGACAGCGTGCGCTACGAAGTGCACGGACCGCTTTTCTTCGGCAGCAGCAACGATCTCGTCGACCAGTTCGAGTACGACGCCGATCCGCGCTCGGTCGTCATCGACTTCGCGAAATCGCAGGTGTGGGATGCATCGACCGTCGCGGTGCTGGACTCCATCGAGAGCAAGTACCGGCAGCGCGATGTGGCCGTGCAGTTCGTCGGGCTGGACGAGCGCAGCCGGGCGTTTCACGCGCGGTTGAGCGGCAACCTGAATGCCGGTTGAAAGGCGTTGCGATCCGCTACCGAATGACGTGCCGAAGTCAAAGGTAAGACGAATTCGTCGGATACGTTAAACACCGCACAATTGCGCGTTTGCCCAGCGTGTACTGTTCTCCCTGACCGCCCGACTTGAGAGGCGGAACAAGCGAAAACAGATACGGGGAAGCAAATGAAATCACGTGCAGCGGTTGCGTTGAGTGTCCTGTTGGCTGCGTGCGGTGGCGGTGGCGGCGGGGGTGCATCGAACGGCGGGACGACGGCGGCGTCGGCCGCGCCGGCGTCCGGTTCCACGGCCACGGTGTGCTCGGGCGGTCCTTTCACCACGGACGCGAGCAAAGTGTGCTCGGATGCGTCGGGCAAGGTCGTCACGGCCTACGTGTACGCGCAGCCGCAAACCGTCATCGCCGATGGCACGGTCATCTCCGCGAATACGACGTGGCCCGCGAGCGGCTCGCCGTACTACATCGCGGGAACGGTGCAGGTCGCCAAGGGCGCGACGCTCACGATTCCGGATGGCGTCGTCGTCGAGGGCCTGAAGCCGGTGCCTTGCGCGGCCGACTGCATCGGCACGGTGCCGACCAAGGGCATCATCAACGTGGCGGGGCAACTGAACGTCGGCGGCAGCAACCAGTCGCAGTTGCTCGGCGTGACCGTCAGCAACGTGGACGGCACCGTGGGCGGCGGCACCGTCAGCATCCAACACGCGCTGCTGCAAGACGCGTTCGTGCAGATCAGCCCCGCCGCGCCGTTCTCGATGACCTACAGCCAGGCGTACCGGATGAACGTCACGCGGATCGTTCGCGCGGGCGTCACCACCTATCAGGCCGGAACGAACGGCTATCCGAGCTTCAAGAACGCCACGCTGAAGTACAACACGTTCGTCGACTCGGCCGCGTTCGCCTTCGATCCTTCGGTCGTCATGCAGAACAACCTGTTCGTGAACATGGTGGACGGGCTCGTGCTGATCGACGATTTCCCGGCGACGGGCGCGCCCACCGGCATCGCGAAGAACAATTCCTTCCTGTTCAAGAAGGATTCGCCCAATATCAATCGCCAGGTCATCGCGGCGCACGGCACGTACAACGCGTCGGCGGTCCATACGCTCGATTTCTCGAACAACTTCTGGGGCGTGACGGACAACACGACGATTCAATCGCGCATTCTCGACAGCACGAATTCGAGCAGCCCGCGACTGCCCAACATCGTGAACTACGCGCCTGCGGCCACCACGGCCGACCCGGCCACGCCGGCCGATCCGCAAAGCGGCACGCCCAACGTCTGATCTCTGGCCGCTGGAACAGTCGACGGCCGCATCGAGCTTTCGGGCTCGGCAGCCGTCGGCCGTGGCATCCTGCACAAAAGGCGACGAACGCAGGGAAAGCGCGTGGCATACTCGACACGGTACTCACCGGAACGTCGGGTTCATGCGAAGCCGTTTTACTCGGACCATTGGCACACTGTTGGGATTGCTTGCAATCCTGATGGCGTCGCTCGCCCCGACCGTTTCGCAGACACTCGCCGCGTCGCACCACGAGCACGCGGCCGCCGACATGGACTGTTCCATGCCGGAAATGCAACATGCGCCCGCCGGAAAGTCGCACGACGGCACCTCGATGTCCGACGGGCAGGCGTGCGGCTATTGCGGCCTCTTCGCGCACATGCCCACCCTGCCGATCGCGCAAACCCGCTTTGCGCTGACGGTCGAGGCCATCGTCCATCAGGCGACGACGCGCTTCGAAAGCGTTCGGCTCGTGGCGCGGGTGTCGCCGTCGCAGCCACGCGCGCCTCCTGTCTTGTCCTGATGTGAACTTCATCGCAGTGCCCCGCGCATCGGCTAACCGACGCGCGGCGGCATGACGACGACCTCATTCAAGGACACGACATGCACGTCATCCCGACGCGCTGCGGGCATTCGCTGCCTGCGGCGTCACTCGCTTCGGCCATCGCGGCCGTCATGCTTTTCATGCCTGCTGTCGCCGGGGCGCACTCCGTTGCCGGCGATCGCATCTTTCCCTCGACGATGGCGGTCGACGACCCCGGCGTCGGCGACGAGGCCAATCTCCAATTCGGGCACATTCGCGTGCCCGGCGACGACGGCGATCAGAGCATCAATACCTTCGAGTTCGAATACGACAAGCTGATTACGCCGAGGCTCGCGGTGTCGGTCGGCGGCGCGTACGCGATGCAGAACAATCCTACGGCGCACGGCTTCGACAACTTCGAGGTCGGACTCAAGTACCTTCTTTACGTCAACGAGGCGCACGAGTTCATGACGTCCGTCGGCGTCAGCGCCGAACTGGGCGGCACCGGAAGCCGCGCGATCGCGGACAGCCATTCGACGATTTCGCCGACGCTTTATGCCGGCAAGGGCATGGGCGATCTGCCGGACTCGCTCGCGTACTTGCGTCCCGTGGCGATCACGGCGGAAGTCGGGCCCGCGCTGACCACGGGCTCGGGGCAGCCGAACGCCTTCAACTATGGGTTCACGGTGCAGTACAGCCTGCCGTATCTTCAGCAGCACGTGCGCGACGTGGGCTTGCCGCTGCCGTTTTCGAACATCGTTCCGCTCGTCGAGATTCCGCTATCGAGAAGCCAGGGCCAGACGACGGGCACGGTCAATCCCGGCTTCATCTGGATGAATCGCTACGGTCAGTTCGGCGTCGAAGCGCAGATTCCGCTCAACCGCGCGAGCGGCTCGCATGTCGGCATTCTGGTTCAGGCGCACATTTTCTTCGACGACGTCGCGCCGAGGACGCTCGGCAAACCGTTCTTTAAATAAGCGAGGCCGAAAATGAAAAAGGATCGAAAGGCCGGGCGGTGGCTCGCGAGCGGTGCGGCGTGGGCGGTCGGGTTGATGCTGTCCGGCGCCGCGTGGGCGCATGTGTTTCCGCAGAAGCAGGAACCGGGCGCGGGCGCGACGGTGGCCGCGCCGCCGCGCATCCGCATTGTCTTCGACGGGCCGCTCGAGCCCGCCTTCTCGACGCTGACCGTTACCGATGCGAGCGGCAAGCAGGTCAACACCGAGAAGTCGAAGGTGGATGCGCAGCAGCCGTCCATCGCCACACTTGCGCTGCCGGCGTTGCCGGCGGGGCGTTACACCGTTCACTGGGCGGCTGTCGCGGACGACGGGCATCGCACGCACGGCGATTACAGCTTCGAGGTCAAGTGATTCGCGCGAGGCTTGCATGCGGGTTTGGGGCGCGCGCGGGGTGGGGCTTCGCGCTGCCCGCGACTTGTGGCTCGGCGGATGCGCCGCCCGACGCGTATCGGTAATCCGCCACCCGCGCGTTGCTTGATGACGACGACCACCGCGCGCGCCTCGCTTGCCGGAGGTGGTCTACACCGCAGGCGGTGTCCCGTCGGCCGAGGCCGTCGCGACCTTCCGGGCGAGGCGGCGCGTCATATGCGCCCGCCGCCCCCAACTCGTGGCTCGCCGGACGCGTCGCGCAACGCCGCAAGCGGGGCATATCGCAGATTCGGCACTCGCGCGTTGCTTGATCTACGACGACCCCGCGCGCGCCTCGCTTGACGGAGGTCTTGTACCGCGCAGGCTGCTCCCTGGCCGAGTCCGCGACCTTCCGCGCGAGGCGGCGTCGTGCCGGGACGAGCGCCGGCGGCCGCGGTCATTCACTTCGTCATGTCCCAGTCGCACGGCTCGGACGCGCCGCAACCCGCGCTCTTAACCGCCAACGCCGATTCCCTCGCGCCCGATGAAATCGGCCACGCCACCATCCTGCGCAAGCCGGTAGACCACGACGCGCTCGTTTTCGAAAGCCGCAAAGCGCCGCCGAGGTCGCGGCACAACGGTTGCGTAGCCCGAAGGGACTTCCACGCCGGCGGCCTCATGACTTGCGTTCTTCTGGTCGATGACGACACACTCTCCCTTAACGCGCTCGAAGCGGTCTTCGAGTCGCGCGGCTTCAACGTGCTACTGGCACGAAACGGTGTGGACGCGCTCGCCACCGCCATTCGCATGCTGCCGGACCTGGTCGTGACCGACTGGGAGATGCCGCTGTTCGACGGCGTGACCCTGTGCGAGCGACTGCGCTCCGTTCCCGGGCTGGCGCGGATTCCTGTCGTTCTCACGTCGGGAAAAATGCGCCCCGCCGATGGCCCGCAAGCGTGGGACGTGTTCCTTCAGAAGCCGCTGGACTTGCGCCTGCTCGAACCGATCTTCCGGAGGTTCTAGTCAAACGTTCGTCGCGGGCCGCATGTTCTGAAACGGAGAAACCGCCATGGATCGAACGGAAACGGCGCTGATCGTCGGCGCCGGGCAGGGCCTCAGTGCATCGCTGGCCCGGCTCTTCGCAAAGGAAGGCATGCAGGTCGCGCTCGCCGCGCGCGACACGACCAAGCTCGCGCCACTCGTCGATGAAACCGGCGCGTTCGCCGTCGCATGCGACGCGAGCGAAGCGCGCGACGTCGAGAATCTCTTCGCGCAGGTGAGCGCCCGATTCGGCGCTCCGGACCTCGTCGTGTACAACGCGAGCGGCCGGTATCGTTCGCCCGTCGGACAGATCGACGCCGGCCGGCTGCGCGATGCGATCGACGTCACAGCCATAGGCGGCATGCTCGTCGCTCAGGCGGCGGCCGTGGGCATGCTCGCGCGGGGAAGCGGCTCGATCCTGTTGACCGGCGCAACCGCGAGCGTGAAGGGCCTGCCGGGCTCGACGCCGTTCGCGATGGGCAAGTTCGCGCTGCGCGGCATGGCGCAATGCCTCGCACGGGAACTGGCACCGAAGAACATTCACGTCGCGCACTTCGTGATCGACGGCGGCATTGCGAGCAGCGCGATGCAGCGCGACGGCGCCGACGCGCCCGACGCATGGCTCGACCCCGACGCGATCGCGCGGGAATATCTGCACGTTCACCGGCAACACCGCAGTGCGTGGACATGGGAGATTGAACTGCGGCCGTGGGTCGAGCGGTTCTGAAGCCAATGACCCGCGCAGCATAAGCTCAAGTTCAGGGAAGAATTGCCGATACCAAACGGCCCGCAAGGCCGCGCAAGCAATTCCAGCTAAAGCGCCCCTTCATCCTTGCCGATAAGAACGAACGAAAACGTTCACAAGAAAGCCGCAAGAGATGTTGATCCCCTGTGTCACATCGCGACGCCCGCGTCTCGCCGCCGCGTCGCTGCCTTTGCTCGCCGGTGCAGTCGTGGCCGCAGCATTGAGCGCATGGACCTCGCCCGTTGGCGCCGCGTCGGCGGCGTCGCTGGCGGGCGCTTCCGCACAGGCCGACGGCAGCGCGAGCGACGACCTCGCGTCGATGCCGCTCGAATCGCTGATGAGCCTCACCGTGAGCGGCGCGACGCGCATCGAGCAGTCCGCGTCGAGCGCGCCTGCGGCCGTGATGGTCCTCACCGCGACCGACATCCGCGATTACGGCTGGCGCACGCTCGGCGACGCGCTCGCCACGCTGCCGGGCCTCTATGTCAGCTCGGACCGCACGTACTCGTATCTCGGCGCGCGCGGCTTCCAGCGTCCGGGCGACTACAACAGCCGCTTCCTGCTGCTGATCGACGGCATGCGCCTGAACGATGCCGTCTATGGCCAGGCGCCGATCGGCCTCGATTTTCCGGTGGACATGGATCTCGTCGAGCGCATCGAGTACATACCCGGTCCGGGATCGGCCGTGTACGGCTCGAACGCGTTGTTCGGCGTCGTCAACGTCATCACGAAGAAGGGCAGCGCAATCGGCGGCGCGCAGGTCGCGGGCGCGGTCGGCAGCTTCGGCGAAAAGGAAGCGCGCGGCACGTACGGCTGGCATGGCGCGAACGGCGCCGATCTCGTGCTGTCCGCCACGGCCTACGAGCGCCACGGACAAGACCTCTACTATCCGGAGTTCGATACGCCGGACCAGAACCACGGCATCGCGCAGAACCTCGATGGCGAGCGCAACCAGACGGTGTTCGCCAAGTTCGGCATGGGCGGCTTTCGCATCAGCGCGGGCTACGGCAACCGGACGAAAGACGTGCCCGGCGCGCCGTATGACGCCGTGTTCAACGCGCCGATGAGCGTGACCGACACGCATTCCTTCGTCGATGCCGCGTACACGCAGCGCGTGCGCGAGGACATCGCGATCGATTACGAACTCTATGCCGGCCGCTACGACTACACGGCCCGCGAGCTGGGAGCGCCGGCACCCGGCATCGCGAACGTCGACGGCGATCATGCTGCCTGGTATGGCGGCGATGTCCACGCGACCGTTCGCACAGTGCCGCGCAATCGCATCATGGTGGGCGTCGATTACACGATGAACGCGGCGCAAAACCAATGGAACTACAACGTCGCGCCTTATGACAAGCTGCTCGACGATCATCGCATGAGCCAGCGCGCGGGCTTCTATATCGACGATGAAATCAAACTCGCCGAACCGCTGACGCTCGATATCGGCGTGCGCTTCGATACGGAGACGCACGTGGGCGGCAACTTCAGCCCGCGCATTGCGCTGATCTGGCAGCCGACCGCGAGCGATACGCTCAAGCTGATTTACGGCGGAGCGTATCGCGCGCCGAACGCGTACGAGATGTACTACGCGATTCCCGGCGATGGCGGCCAGCTCGCGAACCCGTTGTTGAAATCCGAGCATATCGACACGCAGGAAATCGTCTACGAACGCGCGCTCGGCAGCCTCGGGCGCGCGACCGTCACGCTCTTTCGCTATACGCTGCGCGATCTGATCACCGAGTCGGTCGATCCGGACACGGGCCTCTATGCCTTTCGCAACGTCGATCGCGCGCAGGCACGCGGGGCGGAACTCGCGTGGCAGCAGCAGTTCGCCTCGGGCGTGCGCGCGCGCATGAGCTACTCGTATCAGTTTTCGCGCGATTCCATCAACGGCGGCGCGTTGCAGAATTCACCGCGCCACATGGGCAAGCTCAACGTGAGCGCGCCGTTGTTCGCGAAGTGGGCGCGCGTGGGCGCGGAAGCGCAGTGCATGTCGTCGCGGCTGGCGGAAGCCGGTTCGGCTGGCGGCTACTGCGTCGCGAACGTGTCCGTGCATAGCCGCAAGCTCGTGCCGCGCGCGGACGTGTCCTTGTCCGTCTACAACGTGTTCGATCGCCGCTACGCCGATCCCGCCGGCCCCGGCTTCGTGCAGGACGTCATCGCGCAACAGAGCCGCACGTTGCTCGCCAAAATGGTCTACGGGTTCTGATGATGTGGATGCGTCGCTGCATAGCGTTGTCTCTCTGCGCGGCCGGATCGGTCGCGGCATGGCACGCGCACGCGCAGGCGGACATGCATAAGTTGGAGAGCGCGTACATCTTCAATTTCACGCAGTTCACGCAATGGCCCGCCGAGCGCATGCGCAACGGCGAGTTGCGCGTCTGCGCGAGCGCGCGCAGCTCCATGCGCGAGGCGCTCGCCGCGCTCAACGGACGCGCGGTCGGCTCGCGCGTGTGGCGCTTCATCACGCTGGCGGAAAAGCGCTTTGCCGATTGCGACGTGCTCGCTCTCGATGACGGCGACAACGCGAACGCGGAGATCCGCGATGCGCTCGCCTCGGACGATGCGCTGCTCGTCGTCGCGGGCGTGGGCGCGAGCCCGCCGGGCGAGCCGGTCGTCGCGCTAATCGCGCAGGACGATCATCTGCGCTTCGATATCAACAATGCCGAGGCGGTGCGCCGCAAGCTCGTGCTCAGTTCCAAACTGCTGCGACTTGCAAGGAGACTCAAGTGACCGCCATCAAAACGCGCAGCGCAAGCACGAGCCGCCTCACCGTCCGCGCGAATCTGGTGAGCGTGGGCATCGCGCTCGTGGTCGCGAGCGTCGTGCTGCTGCTGTATCAGGCCGTGGCCTTTCGCAGCGCGCTTTACGACGATGCATCCTTGCAAGCGACGGTGATCGCGGAGAACGTGAGCGCGTCGCTCATGTTCGACGACGAGGGATCGATGCAGGACGTCTTGCGCTCGCTAGGCCGCGTGCCTTACGTCGAGACGCTCAGTGTCTATAAGAGCGATGGGCGGCTCTACACGCGCTATGCGCGCGAAGGCATCACCCGCGAGGAACAGGCGGAAGGCACGCTGGAGTCGACGGAGCATCGCGACGCCCTTTCGCTCGGCGACGTCTTCGTGCGCGCGCCTATCGAACACAAAGGCCGCATTCTGGGGCATGTGGTGCTCGTCGCGACGAGTGAGCTCGTGCGCCGGCACCTCGCGCAATATGCGGCGTTTCTAGGCATTGCCTGTCTCGGCGCGATGTGGATCTCCACGCTCGTGATGAACCGCATGCGGCGGCGCGTGAATCAGGCTGAACGCGAACTGGAGCGTCTTGCGCGTACCGATCCGCTGACCAATCTGCCGAACCGTCGCACGTTCTATGAAATGCTGGAAGAGCGCGTCGCGAGCGCGAAGGAACCGAGCCGTTATTTCGGCATCGTATTGATCGACCTCGACGACTTCAAGACCGTGAACGACACGCTGGGCCACGGCGCGGGCGATGAACTGCTGCAACACGTTGCGCGCGTGCTGAGCGACACGGTAGGAAGCCGCGCCGTCGTGAGCCGCATGGGCGGCGACGAGTTCGCGGTGACGCTCACGACCTCATGGAAGCGAACGGCGGTCGCGGAACTGGCGCGCGAGATCGGCACGGCGTTGTGCCGCCCGGCGACCTTCTTCGGCCGCGAGATCAACGTGACGGCGAGCGTGGGGTATGCGAGCTTTCCCGAGGCGGGCGACGATAGCGGCAGCCTGATCACGAGCGCCGATATTGCGTTGTACGAAGCAAAAGCGCTCGGCAAGAACACGGTGGTCGGCTTCTCGCCGGAGATGATGCACGCGGCGCAGCGGCGCGCCTATCTCGAAGCGGAGTTGCGCAAGGCCGTCGACAGCGACGCGCTCGAACTCGTGTTTCAGCCTCAGTTCGACTGCCGCAGCGGCATGCTCGTGGGCGCTGAGGCGCTGGCTCGCTGGACGCATACGAAAGAGGGCGCGGTGTCGCCGGGCGAGTTCATACCCATTGCGGAGAACAGCGATCTGATCGTGTTGCTCGGGCGCTCCGTGCTGCAGCGCGCGTGCGTGGCGGCCGCGACGTGGAATGCCGCGTGTCCCGGCGTTGCCGTGCGCGTCGCGGTGAATGTGTCGGCGCGTCAGTTGCGGCATCCGGCTTTCGTCGGCGACGTAATGGCGGCGCTTGCCACGAGCGGCCTCGCGCCGGCGCTGCTCGAACTCGAATTGACCGAGAGCCATCTGATTGCGAATCGCGAGACGGGTATCGCCGTGATGAATCGTCTTCGCGCAGCAGGCGTGTTGCTGTCGATCGACGACTTCGGCACGGGCTATTCGTCGCTCTCTTATCTGCATGCGTTTCCGGTGAACGCGCTCAAGATCGACCGGTCGTTCATCGAGCGGTTGCCCGAGGACGGCCAGCCGATCGTGACCGCGATCCTTTCGATGGCGCATAGCTTCGGGCTCGATGCGGTGGCAGAAGGAGTCGAGGATCCGAAGCAACTCGATTGGCTCGTCGGTGCGGGTTGCGACGTGGTGCAGGGCTTCTTGACGGGGCGGCCGATGTCGTTGCAGCAGTTCCGGGAGTTGGTGGAGAGAGAGCGGGAGGAGCGCGCTGAACGGGAGGTTGGAGGCGGGAGTGCGTTGGTGGCCGAGGCTTGAATGTCGCTTGTTATTGTCGGAACCCTCCAGTGCCATTTCGTATGAAGCTCAATCGAAGTGTCCGACACGCACCTTAGTAACTACACGCATGGCTGCGCATTGAAACAGTTAGACGTTTCAATTCAGTTCGCGAAAGACCTCGCGACGACCGTTGAGCTCTTTCACGAGAACACTCATAAGCAAACCGACAATTTATTTTTTGGAGAACTTACATTCGGGCCGGGTGCTGGCGTTATGCTTATGCGTCCCGACGCTACGGGCTACGCATAGGAGTGCGTGTCTTAACGGGCGAAACAATTTCAGACAGCTTCATAGTCACTCAGTCATCTTATCAAATGAAGTTTGACGCGCGGAGGTTTCGGCTATGGTCCAAGTTGTCATTCTGAGCCTTGCGAGATTAACCGAAGACAGCGAAGGCGAGTGTGCCGTCCCCTTTCGGTTGAGTGATCAGAGCGGTTCCGTTCTGGATCAAGGAATTCTTTCCTCGAAGCGTATCAAACGTATTACCATTTCTCGCGACTCTCGCGGGAACACAAAACCCTTGGCGGGGGCGACTCGAAGTCCTTCAGCTTTGACGTATCTAACGCTCGAGTTGATCAGGAGAGACGGCACTAGTACTTCGTGTCGCATCCCGTTGATTGGTCAATTCGTCACGCACACAGTCGATCTCGTGCCCGACGAGCTTCCGGGCTGGCTCCGGTGGGCTGCGGCAGATGTCGACTTGTCGGAACGGGCGAGGGCTCGCTTTATCGACACCCGCGCGCATGACATTTGGGGTCGACTCTGGACGCGGCGCTTAAGTACGTGGCGCGCGGGCAGTCTCAGGATCGAGCAGGAACAGCGAAATGCGTATTCGGCACAGTTCGAACTGACGATAAACGAACCATCGGTACTGGAAATCGGTGGGCCGGAGCTTCGTTCGAGATTCATAGTCCTGCCGCAGGGGCGAATAAAGGTACTGCTTGCGCCCAACAACGCATGTCTCGCGACCGAAGATCCATTGCGAGTCGTCGTGACTCGATGCTCGTCTTCCGCGAGAAACGTCCTGCTTTCTTTGCTTTCGATAAACCAGAACATATACTCGGCCGACGTAACACGCGAGCTTTCGACCGACTTCGACTGGAACGCCATTGGCCAGGACACATTGAGCGGATGTGCGCTGGGCTACGCCGCGCTGCGGCTGGGCGCATTAGATCTCTTCTCCCAAAGCGACGCGGAAACTCTTTTTGAAATGGCGCACGCTTCGTCTGACGCCGCCATCCTCCTCGCGACGCGAACCATGGCAGAGGGCACGACTGATTCGGCCAAACTGCTTCGATTGCTGGACGTCGGCATCGGCCGCGGATTACCCGTGCTTGCCCAGTCACTCAGCGCGGCCAATGTCGCCTTAGATCGACTGCGGCGAAGCCCGAATTCCGTCAGCCAAAAGAAGCTCGACACGCTAGCGGAAAAAGGACGAACGTATGCGCGAGTCCGGGCCGACGTGTCGCCATTCATGAGTTTCTACGGATATTCGCCGGAATCGCCCGGGCTCTCTCGAAACACTGACTCGAGGAGGCACGGAACATTGCATGGCGCGACCGCTGCGGCGGCTGCACTGATGTCATCCCTCCGACCCATGCCGTGGGCAACATTAGTGTGTAGCGAGAAGACTACCGTTGCACCGCAGCATAAACATGTCGATATTCTCTAGACCATAGCATCAGCCCGTTCGCCGCACTTAATCCGAGGAGCGAAAAAGCTGTACTTCGCTCCTCCAGATTTTTTTCGGTGATAGTGTTAGAAACAGCAGCTAAAGACTTCGTGCCTTCGACGCAGTCGCTATTTCACGATCGGCAATAGGCCAGCCGGTCCCAATTATTGGTCAGGTGGATGTCCGCATACTCGATATGGACTCCGAATAATCCTATCAAATTACAAAAAGAACGCTGTGAAATGGCGGATTAAGACCGGCACGATTTCGGTTGAAACGTTTTCTTAACCGGGTGCCCGTTAATGTGTGGGTTGCCGCACGTACATAAACTTTCGTTAACCCGAATGTAGCACTCTCCAGAAATAATTACGCTCAACGACAGTCGATTCACGCCTTGGCTCAAAAGCTTCTTTCGCTGGAGTCCCGGTGATGGATGCGTATCGACCTATCAGTCAGTGAGATGGCTATCGCAGGACATACTGTAAGGAACTTGTAGATGAACACACCTATCCTTGGTCTTGACCCAGTGCCGCCCAGGAGGGTGGACGACTCATTTTCTGCAAGCGATTTCTGGAAGTTGATCGTTGATAACGTTTGGCTGGTACTCAGCATCGTCGTTCTGGTGACGGGCGCGGCAACGCTCTATGCGTTTATTGCCACGCCGGTTTATTCGTCTGACGCGTTGGTCAAGGTGGAGTTTCCTAATCCGAATGCGTTGGGCGTCAACGCACAGACGCAACCGCAAACCGTGCCTTCCACGCTCCCGACCGACGCGGAGATGCAGATCATTCAAAGCCGTGCGGTGCTTTTGCCGGTGATCAAGCAATATAACCAGAACGTCGTTGTCAAACCTCATGAAGTGCCGTTGTTGGGCCGCATCTCCGAGTTGTTCGCGACGACAGGCGAGCCGTCCGCGCCGCTTCTCGGGCTGAATTCCTTTGCGTGGGGCGGCGAGGTCGTGAAAGTCGCGAAGCTGGAAGTTCCCGCGCGTCTGGAAAACATGACGCTGAGCTTGCGAGCTCTGCCGCAAGGCGCGTTCGAGCTAACCGATCCCAGCGGTAATTCCATTCTTCACGGTAATGTCGGCCACCCGGCAACCGCGGACGGCACGACTATTTTGATCGACAGCCTTGTTGCCAGGCCGGGCACCGAGTTCAACGTCGTGCGCTATAGCGACTATCAGGCCATGACGCGATTCCTGAAGAGTCTGAAAGTCATGGAGTCGATGAAGGACTCGGGCGTCGTGCAGATCGTCTATGAAAACGAGGATCCGAATCTCGCGCAGGAAATCACGAACGCCATCGCTCAGAAATACATTGCGGCTCACGTTAATGAGCACCGGCAAGAAGCGAGCGTGACGCGCGATTTCATCATCGGCGAACTCCCGCGTCTGGAGCAGGAACTGCAACGCGCAGAAAGCGCATTGACCCAATACCGCACGTCCGCAAGTTCGATGACGCCGGGCACGGAAGCGTCGTCTTATCTGCAGGGCAGTATCGACATCGAGCGGCAGATTGCGGCGCTTCAAATGCAGCGTACCCAGACGGCGAGCCGCTACGCGCCTACCACTCGCGAAGTACGCACCATCGACGAACAACTTGCTACGTTGAACGCTCAGAAGCAGGCGTTCGACCAGCGTTTCGGGCGGCTGCCTGCGTCCGAACGCAAGTTGATGGATCTGACGCGCGACGCGAAAGTCGCTGAAGATATCTACGTCGCGATGCGCGAAAAGGCCAGTGCATTGGCAGTGACGCGCGCAGGCACGATCGGCAACGTGCATCTTGTCGACTCCGCGATTTACCCGACGGATCCGGCCAAGCCCAAGCGTCCTCTTATCATCGCGGGCGGCGCAGCTGCGGGGATGATCATCGGACTGTTGTTTGTTTTCTTCCGCGATCAACTGTCGCGCAACGTCAAGACGCCGGAGGCAATTGAGCGCCGTCTGAGCTTGCCCGTGTTCGGCGCAGTGAGTTTCAGCCCGGTTCAGGCGCGTCTCGATCGTCGGACGAAGCCGTCGCTTCTCGCCAGCAAGAGCCGCGCGCTTTCGTTGACCGACAACTCGTCCGCGCGCGCATCCGGCGATGAGTCGGCCTCCGAAGGCGGAATCGACGCGACGCAGCTGCTCTCGGCGCACGGCGATCAGGACATGGCGGTGGACGCGCTGCGCGCGGTGCATGCTTCGCTCATGCATGACATCGCTCCGGCGCAGAACAACGTGCTCGCGATCGTCGGCGCCGCGCCGGGCACCGGCAAGACATTCGTGGCCTCGAATCTCGCGGTGCTGCATGCGCAATCCGGCAAGAGCGTTTTGCTGATCGATGGCGACATGAGGCGCGGTCGCATCGCTTCGATGTTCGGACGTACCAACACTAACGGACTCTCCGAAGTGCTCGCAGGCAAGGTGCATGTGGACCAGGCGGTCGGTGAGACCGACATTCCGGGTCTCTCGCTGATGACGGCGGGGCGCTCGCCGGCCAATCCGTCGAAGATGCTCTCGACCCCGCGCATGCCGATGATCCTCGAGCATGTGCGCGAGCGCTTCGACCTCGTCATTATCGATACGCCCGCCGTGCTTGCCGTCAGCGATGCGAATTTCATCGCGGCCAATGCAGGATCGTCGGTCATTGTCGTGCGTCCAGGGCTGCAGAGCGAAGACGAACTCGAAGACGCCATCAAGCGACTCGATTCGACGGGCGCGCGCATCGCAGGCGTGATCTTCAACGCAGTTCCGAAGCGCCGTAGCGAAAGACGTACGTACGCATACGCGAGCGCTTACATGTCGCACTCCACGGCGGAGTAGCGCAAGCATGCACCTTTCGCGATGGACAGTAGATTCACGAGGAGTGCGGCGGGATAGCGTGGTGTCATCGGAAGGCTGCTTCACTGGAGCTTCGCTGTCGCTCCAGTGCGGCGCTTTCGGCACGGCGCGTAGAAAGCGGCGTTTCATTGCTATGGCCCGTGCCGCCTTGATACTCGCCGCGCCGTTGGCAGTCTTGATCGACGCAAGCCCCGCGCGTGCTCAGGATGCGTTGCAGTTGATGAGCGCGCCCGGTTCACTGATCATCGAAGACGCGGGCGACAAACGACTCAATTTCAAAGTGACGCCCGCGAATGCGTTCGATGGCGAAGCCATCGCAACGCTTTATCGCTACGACGATAACGGTGAGGTCTCGCAGTCGCCGCTCAAGGACTACCGCATCTCGCCCACCAAGGGTTCCGGCGGCCAGCAGATATCGGTGAATGTTTCTTTACCGGGCGCGGGACTGTACGTGCTCGATATAAAACTCTCATCGAAAAGCGGTGATGAGATCGCCTCGCAGAAAGTTAGTCTTGCAGTTCTCGCAGCCGGAAAAGGCAGCTTCAGCGAAGCAGGCGTGCAAACTCACTTCGCCCATAGGAAGGGCGTGCCGTCGATCGTGTTGCCGCTCGTCAAGCGAGCGGGCTTCACATGGATCCGCGATGAAGTCTATTGGAGCGCCATCGAAAAGACGCCCGGGCAGTTTCAGTTGCCACGCAACGACAACGACTATGGTGGATATGTCCGCCAGGCGGTTCGCATGAATCTGAAGCCGCTCATCGAGCTCGACTTCGGAAACAGGCAGACGTACCCGAATCTGTTCAAGGGACCGCAAGGCTTTCCGCAGACGCAGGAAGAACGCGAGCTCTTTCTGCGCTATGTCGATAAGGTCGTCGGTTTCTACAAAGGCTACGTCAAGACCTGGGAAGTATGGAATGAACCGAACTTCGCCAGCATGGGGGGCTACGACACTTACCTTGCGTTGCTGAAGCCCGTCTATAGCCTCATCAAGAAACAGAGTCCCGACGCCACCGTGCTTTCTTGTGGTGGAGGCGGAGCAGGCGGCGGCCCCGGCGGCGACTGCATTGCGGCGATTGCGAAAGCCGATGCGCTCGCTTATCAGGACGGCTTCAGCATTCATCCGTACATGTCTCCGTACGATCCCGACCACGGCTACAGCGCGAAAGGCTCTCCGCTTTCTCAGGTGAATGTGCCGAGCGTATGGCAGCATTTGCAGCGCATGACGCAATCTCATCCGAAACCGGGTGTCGGGCCGCTCGGGGTGTACGTCACGGAGATCGGATGGCCGTCGAGTCCGGAGGATGCGGGCTTGTCGGAGCGCAAACAGGCTGCGGCAGCGGCGCGCACTTACCTGTTGTCACGGCGCTTCAACACGATGAAAACGGTCATGTGGTATGACTTCGTCGATGACGGAGTGAATCCACGCGACAAGGAAGCCAACTTCGGTCTCCTGCGACTGGATCTCTCGCCAAAGCCGGCGTATGCCGCGGTCGCCACGGTCTTTCGGACGATCGGGAATCGGATGTGGAAGCAGTCGTTCGCCGATAACGAGACGACCAAGGTCTACCAATACTGCGAGAGCGATTGCGTGATCGCGGGTTGGAGACGCGACGCCGATGACGGTCCGGTCGCCACGTCCGTGCCGGTTCCGCCCGGCAAATACACACAGATCGACTGGCAAGGTTCGACGTCGACCATCGAAGTCAATGACAACTTCGAGTGGAAGCTCGGCGTCATGCCGAAGTATCTCGTGCCCGCCAGGAAGTAGCGACGGCTACTGCGGAAGTGTCACGGAGCGCTTTGATTCATTGCGAATGAGAGCGCTCCTTGCGTGATGGATCAAACGGGATTGGCTTTAACGAAATTCTTAAAGGTGTTGTAAGCCGGTGTCTTCGTGACCCCGTCGTTCTTGATAAGTCCGAAGCTGTCGTCGATCACGGCATACATCATGACGGACTGAAGGTTGTACTTGTCCTTCACCGACTTGTACTCGGCCAGCGCTTTGTTGACATATGCAACTTGCTGGTCCGGCGTGTCGGTCTGACCGTGGAAACCCCATTCCGTCAACCAGATCGGTACGCCGAACGCATCTTTCAGCGACTGGAGCACGTCGAAGCACTGATTGTTGATCCATCCACAGACCACATCGCCCGAGCTTTCGTACCAGTGATAGCAAGTGAAGTCCCAGCGGATAGTCGCGGCGCCCGAGACGCCATTCGCGGAACCATCCGGCGTAATGCCGTTCCACAGCATCTGCAGTGCGCGGAAAGCGAGAGGAATACCGACGCCCACGCCGACCTTGATGGTCGGATCGACCGCGCGCACGCCGTCGACCATGCCGCGAATCACGCCACGGAAAGAGCCCCACGCCTTCGGGTCCCAGTTGCTCGTCAGGTTGCCGTTGCCGTTCGAACGCGCATTCACGTCCAGCTCGTTACCGCATTCGATGTACTTCACCAGGCCCTTGAGCACCTTCGTCACGCTCGTGGCAAGGTTGTAGCCGAGCGTATAGGCTGCCGACTCGCTCAGTGAGACATTCCAACCGATCGACGGCGGATTCAGCACGGGCAGAATCGACACGCCGCTATTTTTGAACGGTCCGTTCAGCGCGTTCGCGAGAATCTGGGCCATCGCGGCCGTGCAGACGTCTGCACGATAGTTCGTCACGCCCAGGTCCTTGAGGATAGCGAGCTGCGCGGCGGCCGACATGGTGTTGTAGATGCTGCCCGAACCCCAGGCCATATGGCCGTTCATGCCGTAGAACAGCGAGTTGTTGCTGACAGCGTTGGCGGTGGTCGTTCCACGCGGATCCGCCGAACCGATGTTCGCCCACGGGCTGCCGTTCTTGTACCAGACGCCAGATGAGTTCTTCGCGTAGATCGTTCCGTTGAAATACAGGATGTTGACCAGCGCGACAGAGGATCCGGTCGACACATTGGAGCCGTTACGCGTGACGTGGCCGCTGGAAAGCGCCCACACGTTGCCCGAACTGTCGGTGATGGAGGACGCCGGGGGAATCACCGTGCCGCTCGCCGACGCGGCTTTGGAGACGCCGGTGGCAACGTTTGCGACGCTGCCCGACGAACCGTCGCCTTCGCTGCCGCCGCCGCAAGCCGCCAAGGCCGCGCTGCCGGCACCGGCCATGAGGACAGACAAAAAGCTTCGACGCGAGATGAAGTCGTTTTTACCGTCGATGCCAACAGGTAAAACATTCTTAACTTGGGTAGAGAGTTTTTTGAACACAGTAAGAGTTTCGTTGTTTTTCAGAGTGGGCGCAGTATATGTCTGATAAGTCTCCTAAGATGTTTCTGAATGTAACGGTATCGGGAAAAAGAAATTCTGTATTTTCTTACTATCATAAGGGGGAAAATGCTCTTAATGAGGCGGGGCATCGGGAAGAACTGACCACCCCGATTCCGGCATCGAGGGTGCATCAGGTAAAAGGATCGCTTTGTGATCCTTAATATTGATCAACCGCTTGCCGACCAGTAGTTTTTACTCAGCACTACTTTGTGGCACAAATTGCGGGCGAGGGCGCGACGAGTAGTTTTGACCGCATCGACTGGTCGTTTTAAGCGCTTGATCGGGGTGCTAATGCGCCGAGGCGTCGCCCACAATGCGCGACGGTGGCTCATTCATTGGGGTAGGTGAAATCCCTGTCATAGTCGTGACTTGCAAGACTACGTTCGGAATAGATGGCGCAACTTAATTCGGCGTACGCTCACAGATGAGTGCGGACTCTTCATTGCGCCGAGGACGTTCGCCCACTTACGAACGAACGTCCACTTCTCTTGCAGAAGGCAGGCGCGATTAACGAAGGCGGGGCTACGGCGTGACGGCGTTTATATGGCCATACACCCGTCGGGCTCTTTGCGTGGTCTGTCGCGGGACGGCATCGAAGACGACGCCGGCGATATTCGCCCGCACTCGATCGAGTCGTCTCACGGCCTCCTGAAGATTCCCCACCGCGTAAGTGTCGGGTTGTTCGACGAGCAAAGTGCATGCGCCGAGCGGCGCGATCAAGCAGGCGTCGTCGGCCGACAGCACTTCAGGCGCGGCGATGATAACGAGGTCGTACGCAGGAGTTAGCTCGCGCATCAGATGCGCAAGACGCCGATTAGAGAGTGACAGCTCCGGGGCCGGGAGCAGATCGCCAACGGGTATGACATCGAGGTTCTTCGATCCTCCAACAGAATGAATGACATGTTGAACTCTGATGTTGCTTTCGAGAACTTGCGCAAGGCCTAGTGAATTGGATAGCCCGAACGAATCAGAGATCGCACCGTGGCGGAAATCGGCGTCAATGAGCAGTACGCGGTTGCCCGCTTTCGCATTCATCGAGGCCAACTGGGCCGCCAATACCGTTTTCCCGTGGTTCGACCGCGAACTGGTCACGATCATCACGTTGCGCTTCCACGGCGTATAAGGCAGCTTGAGCCGTTCCCGGCGTCTGAGCTGGAAGTGTTCCAGCGGAAAGAGTTTGAAGCTGGCTGCCGGAAACGAACTGCGCTTCGCGCGATAAGCCTTGAATCTCGGCCAATAGAGAACGAGGTAGCCGATCACCACGAACGACGTCACGGTAGTGATACTGACCGTCGAGGTGATGAGCAAGAGAAGCAGCATCAGGAAGCCGTCACTCGCCGTGAAGGCAATGAAGCCAAGCAGAAGCAGCGCGCTGAACAAGCCCATTTCTGCGAAGCTCGCAGGAAGGCCCGCGAACGGCACGCCGGAAGAGATTTCATACTCGACCAGACGAAACGAAGGCAGATACATATACCGCGAGCGTACGTCGTCGGCAGTGACGCCTCGCAATATGTCCTCCAGCGACGCATCGAACATGAACGGGTAACCACCGAGTCGGTGTGAGAATGTGGTCGAGCCATAGAACGTATGACTTCCGAGGTAGATGCCCACGAGGCCGACGACACAAATGAATCCGGCAAGCATGACAAGCGGATGGACCATCCGGAGTCGATGACGCAACGGATAAAGCCCGAGAAATATGAACAGAATGAACGATGACTTCGAGAAGCACAAAAAGAGTCCGAGGCAGTACATTGCGACAATCTTCTTGTTGACCTTCTCGATCAAAAGATGAGCAATGAGCGACGCGACAAGTAAGGACGAGAAGAAGCCCGCTTCTCTCGAGAATCCCGAGGCTCTGGCAAAGAACAGGAACTCATAGAAGTTGGAGTAGGCGCGCGTCGCGTACTCTCCCCAGATCATCCGCGAAAGGGCGGCCGGTCCCAGCGTCTCGGCGAGCCCCCGGTCAACGTAATAAGCCGAGAATTGCACGACTGCGAACGCTATGTTGATCGCCATCCAATGGTGCAGGTAGCAGATGCGCGCGCCGATCGTGTACATCATGTAGCCGATGCACAGCCCAATGGAGACGACCCGAAGCGCTACGCTCGGCGATCCTATCGCGCTGACAGCCACACCGATCGCCAGCGGACCGCTCCAGCTACGGGCAGTGGCGGAGAGGAAGCGGAGAAACTTGAGGTCGAGAAAAGGAATGAAGAGATAAAAATAAATCGTGAAGCCATTGACCCGCGGGTTGAAGATAATGCAGGTGAAAAACATGTAAAAGAGGATGGATACGATCTTCGAATACATGAGGTCCTCTTTGTTCCAGCGTCCGAGTCGGCGCCGGAGAACCGAGTCACGAACAGAATTTTTATGCCACCGGGTCGTCAGGCGAAAGTACGGCAGAGTCTGCGCAGCGGACTCGCACACGTGCTCGTGCGCTGGGACTTCGCGCCAGCTGCCAAAGTATCGAACTGTATACCGCCGATTTTCTTTTGGCTCGAAATTGAACGCGAATGCGTACGGAAACAGACACGGCTTTTCGTACTATTAAAATAGGAATTCGCGTGGGTGAGTATGTATACGAAACAGCTGCGCGAACGGCCGTGCGATCTCGGAACTGGCGAATGTCATCACGCTATTGCCAGCGATATGTCCACACATACCCGTGCAAATGCGTGCAAACAATCATCCCGCCGCGCCGATGCAACGCGGTCGCGCAACGGCGCAGAACCGGCAGGGCGCTTACTGTTCCAACACGGCCTGCGGCGTATTGCGGAAACTGATCGCCATGCGGTTATACATATTCATCAAGCTAATGGCGATCGTCAGGTCGACGAGTTCTCGCTCACTGAACACGGCGCGGGCGCCTTCATACGACGCGTCGGGCACGCCAGTTTGCGCCACCAGCGTGACGGATTCCGCCCACGCGAGCGCTGCGCGCTCGCGGTCGTCGAAGAGATGGCCCGCTTCTCTCCATGCCTGCACGAGCGCGAGCTTGTCGATCTTCACGCCTTTATTCAGCAAGTCGCGTGTGTGCATGTCGAGGCAATAGGCGCAGTTATTGATCTGCGAGACGCGCAGGTAGACCAGATCGACGAGAACCGGCGACAGGTCGCTCTGCATCACATAGCCATAGACGCCGCCAATGGCCTTGACGCCCGCGGGCGCAATTTGAACGTAGTCGAGACGCTTGCTCATGAGATGACTCCTGAAGGGAATGAATTACTTGATGGGGGTGGTCAGCGCTTTGTCGCTGCTATCCGCGACGAAGACGGCAAGCAGCTTGGCGGGCTCCGTTTTGCTGGTATTGCGGCTTATGCGGTGAACTGAGCCGGGCTCCTCGAAGAAGCTCTCGCCGGCATGGTAGACGCGCGTCGGACCGTCATCGACTTGTGACTCGATTTCGCCCGATACGACGTACGCATAGATGAAAGCCGAGGCCGCATGTCTGTGCGCTGAGGACGCCGCGCCGGGCGCGTAATCGACGACGACCGCGGTCAACGACTTGCCCGGAACGTTGCGAATGGCGTGCTGGAAGTTCGGCGTAACGGTCTCAGCTGCGCCGTGTGCCGAGGCCGATAAGGCGATGCCCAACGCCACGGCAGCGCAGGCGGCTCGCTTGATGGATCGTATGTTCATGGTGTCTGGCTCCTTTGTGCTTCTGCATTGTCGTGTCACGTGTGGACACGCAAAAGCACCAGGAATGAACATTTTCGATGCACCAAGAGCGCAGAGCGCGGCAGGTGACGCTGGTTCGTCAGTGCCGCCCGCGAATGACTTCCAGCAGGCGCGAACAGTTACCCGCGAGGGTTCTTTCATCCAGATTGGTCACGCCGAGCAGCAGCCCCTGTTGCCTCGGCTCCGTCGTGTACCAGGGTGAAAGCGGGACCGGGGCCAGTCCGAATACTCGCGCGCGAGAAGCGATGTCGATATCCGATACGGCGGGTTGCGAAAGCGCGGCCACGACGGTCATGCCGGCAGAACCGCGCACGTCGATTGACCCCGAGCCCAGTTCCTTCAGACAACGAACCAGCGCTTCCTGCCGGCCCGCGTAGAGACGCTTCATCCGCCGCAGATGGCGAAGGAAGTGTCCCTCGTGCATGAACTCGCTGACGGCGTGCTGCACCGATGCAGCCGGGGCGGGCGAAAGGCACGCCGCGACATCGCCGAAGCCGCGCGCCAAGGCCGGCGGCACAACGAGAAAACCGAGGCGAAGCGCGGGGCTGATGGTCTTGCTGAAGGTCCCGATGTGGAGCACGCGGCCGTCACGATCGAGCGAGGCCAGAGCCGGCGCGGCCCGTCCCCTCAACTGCAACTCGCCGAGATAATCGTCTTCCACGATCCACCCATCGTGGTGTCTGGCCCACTCGAGCAGCGCGAGCCGTCGAGCGAGCGACATCGTCATTCCGAGCGGCGCCTGCTGGCCCGGCGTCACCACCGCCAGCGCGGCCGCAGGCGCGATCCGGATGCCTGCGTCGACATCGAGCCCATCGGCGTCCACGGGCACGCCAGCCACCGTCATGCCGGCCAGGCCGAGCGCCGTGCGCGTGAGCGGAAAGCCGGGCTCTTCCATCCACGCTTGTTTGCCTTCGATGCGCAGGCCGCGAATCGCGAGGTTCAGCGCGCCGGCGAAACCCGCGGTGACGAACACCTGCGAGGGACTGCATAGAAGCCCGCGAGACACCGCGAGATACGACGCGATCTCTTGCCGTAGTTCAGGATCGCCGCGAGGGTCGGGATAGCCGACAGGAGCCGCTGCGGCGCGGCGGGCGGCGCGTGCCTGAATCCGTGACCAGAGCTTGAACGGAAACGCGTCCTGCGAAGGCACGCCCATTTGAAACGCCAGCGGCGCCGTGCTGAAGTCGTTGAACAACTCCGGAAGCGGCGGCGACTCGGGCGACCATCCGGCCGTCGGCGGCGAGGGCCGCGCAACGACTCGCGTGCCGGCCGCGCCCAAGCCGACCGCAAACTGCTCGTCGATCAGCCGTTCATAGGCCGTGCGAACCGTGCCTCGCGATACGCCCAGCTGAGCAGCCAGATCCGACCACGACGGCAGCCGCGCGCCGGCCGCAAGCTGGCCCGATTCGATCGCATGGCGGATCGAGCCATAGATTTGCGCCGACAGCGGGAGGCCTCCGGCACGATCGAGTCCAATGGAAAGTATTGCCATAGACGCGATAGTACAGTGGCTCTTACCGATCTTGGGCCTGTTCGCGGAGCCATGCGCGGCGTAACTTTCGGGCTGTAGCGCCGCCAGTCAGTCGGCGCTCGATGACCGCCCATTCACAAGACGCGTGCAATAGGAAAGCACGCTCCAACCAGTTCGAGTAAGCGATGAAGCAAGATACAGCCGCGCCGACGAATGCCATGCTCGATGTCGTCATTCCCGACAGCCCGCTCGCGCGCGAGGCGGCCGAACTCATCCGCGACACCGAGAGCGAATTGTTGTTCAACCACTCGACGAGGGTCTACCTTTGGGGCGCGCTGTTGGGCAAACGAAACGGTATCGCGTACGACCGGGAGTTGCTCTACTTTGCCGCCATGTTCCACGATATCGGTCTGACGTCGGCGTATGGAAAAAGCCAATTGCGCTTCGAAGTGGACGGCGCCAACGCCGCGCGCGATTTCCTGCGCAGTCACCATGTCGACGAGGCGGACGTGGCGAAAGTGTGGACTGCCGTGGCGCTGCATACGACGCCGGGCATTCCCGAGCACATGCACGGCGAGATCGCGCTGGTGCAGGCCGGCGCGGGC
Source organism: Caballeronia sp. GAWG1-5s-s (assembly GCF_023631445.1). Lineage (NCBI taxonomy): Bacteria > Pseudomonadati > Pseudomonadota > Betaproteobacteria > Burkholderiales > Burkholderiaceae > Caballeronia > Caballeronia sp. GAWG1-5s-s. The sequence continues at coordinate 43,638 of NZ_JALQDC010000033.1, forward strand.
ATGGACGTAGCAGGACGCGGCTTCGATGCGTTTTCAGAAGCGCAGCGCGCGGCGGTGGTCGCGGCTTATCCGCGCGGCGCCGACTTCGCAGCCAGAATGATCGATGCCTTCTACGACGGCATGAAGCATCGCCCGGGCACCACGTTCGGCACCTTCAACGACGATTTCCTCGCGCACAAGGACCCGGGCTTCGAGCGCGTGAACCTGTGCAGCATCATTCTCAATTCGAAGTGGGGCTGACGTCGTAGCCGCAATCGGCACGCATGACGTTCGTCACGAATCGCCGCCGCAGAAGTGACTGTCGAGGAGATCAGTCACGCGCCATACCGAGCAAGGTCTTCGCACGTGCCCGTCGAAGCCGGCTTGCTTCAACGTCGAGACGGAATCCAATGGGCAGATGTTGCTCATCGCGAGGACCAGCAGTCTCGCGGTGCGCTCGTCTGCGCGCAAGCTGCGAACGAATGCATAGTGCGAATCGGCATCCAGCCGGGTATCGAGTAACAGCGCATGGGGACGCCAGCACGCCATCTGGCGCCGAAGCGTGGCGAGGTTCGTGGCGTAAAGCACCTGATAGTGCTTGAGCGTCAACAGCAACGCGAGCGATGCGCCGACCGCTTCATCCCGATGACCGATCAGAATACGGCAATTCGCCGTTGTCCCTGTGGCATTCGCGCTCGTGGTCCAGAACGCGCACTCCTGTTCGTCGTCCAACGGTACCCGACGTGTCATAGCGCCTCCTAGCTGCTCCGCTTGCAGGAACCGCATCTGCGATTCGTGCCCCAGATGATCTGGCTGGCACAACGTTAGAAAGCTCTCTGAAGCAACAGTTGTATGCCGCGTTTCGCATCAATACAAGGAATTTCGAGGCGACTGCGGCGCGAGCGCCACGCAACCGGAGTCATTCGCACGAAGCCGGGAACAGTGAAGAGGCGGCGCGAATGCATAGTGAGCCCTCGTCGTGCTCCGCTATGTCGTGCTATCGAATTTCGTGCGACCGATCGTTCGGCAGATTCCGTTCAGTCACCGTTCCGACAAGTTCGGGCCAACCTGCTGCCCTACAATAGCTGTGTGCCGCATCGCTGGTCTTACAATAAGTGGTCAGTGCAGAATTCGGCATTGGTCGTCAATAACACAGCCGCGCATTAGACGAGGAGAGGCGCAGTGTCCAAGCCAAAGTCGACGCTCCAGCGAGCGACGGGTTCGCCCATTGCGGTCAAGAGCGACTTGCGGTTTCCAGTAGTGGGTATCGGCGCGTCGGCCGGCGGCGTCGAAGCCTTGCAGACGTTTTTCGAGAATGCGCCGAACAGCATGGAAATGGCGTTCGTCGTCGTGGTGCATCTGGCCGCAGAACACGCGAGTCACGTCGACGACATCCTGCAACGCGCCACCGGCATGCCAGTGCGTCAGGTGACTTCCACTCTGCCGCTCGAAAAGAACCATGTGTATGTGATCGCGCCGGGCAAGCAGCTCGAGATGTCGGATGGCTGCGTCAGAGCCGTCGATCGCGATGCATCGGAAAGCCCGCCTTTCACGATCGACCATTTTTTCCGCACGCTCGCCGAGGCTCATGAACAACATGCGATCGGCATCGTGCTTTCCGGCGCGGGATCGGATGGCGCGGCGGGCCTCATTCGCATCAAGGAAGCGGGCGGGATCACGCTCGCGCAGACGCCCAGCGACGCCGAGCACGCGGAGATGCCGCAGCACGCCATTGCGACGAGCCAGGTCGACATCGTGCTGCCCGCGTCCGAGATGCCGCAGCGATTGATCGAACTGCTGGCGAACGCGCAGCGCATCCAGCTGGAGAGTCTCGAAGTCGCAGAGCCGGCGAACGACCGCACGCGTCGGATTGCCAACGACCCGGAGCGCGCGCTGTCCGACATCCTGATGCACCTGCGCGTGCGCACGGGACACGACTTCCGGCTGTACAAACGCGCCACGGTGCTGCGGCGTATCGAACGGCGCATGCAGGTGAACGGACAGCGCGATCTGATGGGCTATCGCGACTTCCTGCGCGCGACGCCCGACGAAGCGAACGCGTTGCTCGGCGACATGCTGATCGGCGTGACGCAGTTTTTCCGCGACCGCGGCGCATTCGATTATCTCGAGCGCGAGGTCATCTCCACCCTTTTCGCGGAGGACCCGGGCGAGGGCCAGGTGCGCGTCTGGGTGGCCGGTTGCGCCTCCGGAGAGGAAGCCTATTCCATCTCGCTGCAACTGGCGCAGGCGCGCGACGCGGCGGCCTCGGCCCGCTCCATTCAGGTATTCGCCACCGACATCGACGAAGCGGCGATTTCGCGCGCGCGCGCCGGCTCCTATCCGCTCGCGATCGCGAACGACGTGCCGCCCGCGCTGCTGCAGCGCTATTTCGTGCGTCAAGCGGCGCACTACGTCATTGCCAAGTCGGTGCGCGAGCGCATCCTGTTCGCGTCGCATAGCCTGCTGCGCGATCCGCCGTTCTCGCATCTGGATCTGATCTCGTGCCGCAACGTGCTGATCTACCTCGAACGCGCGGTGCAGCGGCAGATTCTCGAACTGTTCCACTTCGCGTTGCGGCCGAACGGCTACCTGTTCCTCGGCACCGCCGAATCGGCCGATGCCGCCGACGACCTGTTCGTCGTCGTGGACAAGAAATGGCGCATCTACCGCGCGCGCATGGTCGCGCATCGTACGAAGCCTCCGGTGGGTTTTCCGCCGCTGTCGCAACATGAACCGGGCACCGCCGACGAACGCGCGGCAACTACCGCGCCGCGGCGCGCGCCGGCCAGTCCCGCGCAGCGCAGCTTCTCGTTTACGGAGCTGCATCAGCGCGCGCTCGAAACGTATGCGCCTCCGAGCGTCATCATCGACCGCGACTCGAACGTCGTGCACCTCTCGGACAATGCGGGCCGCTTCCTGCGCCATCCGGGCGGCGAGCTGTCGAGCAACATCATGTCGCTGGTGCTGCCTGACTTGCGTCTGGAACTTCGCACGGCCATTTTTCGCGCGCTGCAAACCGGCACGAGCGTCGAGGCGCGCCGCGTGAAGTGGGTGCACGAGCCGCGCGCCTCGTGGATAAACATGACGGTGCGGCCGTTCCACGACAAGGTCGCGAATGCCGGGTTCCTGCTGATCGTGTTCGATGAAGTGTCGGCTCGCATGACCGACGAAGAACACGCCGAAGCAGCGGGTCAGGACCCCGTGCTCGCGCAGCTCGAACAGGAGTTGCAGCAGAGCCGCGAGCAACTGGCGACGATCATCGAGCAGTATGAAACGTCGGTGGAGGAACTGAGGGCGTCGAACGAAGAGTTGCAGGCGATCAACGAGGAATTGCGCTCGACCAGCGAAGAACTCGAAAGCAGCAAGGAAGAGCTTCAGTCGGTCAACGAGGAACTCACCACCGCGAACGCCGAATTGCAGGCACGCATCGAAGACACCGCGAAGGCCAACGACGACTTGCACAACATCATCGAATCGAGCGAGATCGCGACGGTGTTCGTCGACAAGGAGATTCGCATCAAGCGATTCACGCCGAACGCGACGGCGATCTTCAATCTCATCGATACCGACATCGGCCGGTCGCTCTTTCACATTACGCATTCGCTGCGCTACCCGACACTCGCCGACGACGTGCGGCAGTCGTTCCAGTCACTGCGGCTGACAGAGCGCGAGATTCAGAGCGAGACAGGCCGCTGGTATCTGATGCGGCTGTTGCCGTATCGCACGGCCGACGATCATATCGACGGCGCGGTGATCACGCTCATCGACATCACCGACAGGCACCACGCCGAAGAGGCGGCGCGCGCGAACGAGCAGAGGCTGCGTCTCGTCGCGCAGTCCACCAAGGACTACGCGATCATCATTCACGACCGCGACGGCCTGATCGTGAGCTGGAACGCGGGCGCGGAGAGAATCTTCGGGTACGCGGAAGACGAAGTGGTCGGGCGCGACATCGAGCTGATCTATGAGACGAACGACCGGCTGGCGTTCGTGCCCGCGCACGAGCGCGAAACCGCGCTGAGGGAAGGCCGCGCCGACGACGAACGCTGGCATCGCACGAAGGACGGCCGGCGCATCTATTGCAGCGGCGTGGTGACGCCGATCTCGGACGCCTCGTTCAGCGGCTTCGGGAAGATCGTCCGCGATCTGACCGAGCGCAAGCAGCGCGAGGACGCGAGCCGCGAGGCGCTGGAGCAGGAACAGCGCGCGCGCGAGCAGGCGCTGAGCGCCAATCAGGTGAAGGACGAGTTCATCGCGGTGCTGTCGCATGAACTGAAGCATCCGCTCAATCTGATAGGCGTGAAGTCGGAGATGCTGCCACGCTTGCCGGAGGTCCGGCACATCGACGCCGTGCGCGAAGCGGCCGTTTCCATCAAGCAGGCGGTGCGCAGCCAGGCGCAGATCATCGACGATCTGCTCGACTGGTCGCGCATTCAAACGGGCAAGCTCACGCTCGAAGTGCAGCGGGTGGACGTGTCCGCTATCCTGCGCAGCATCGCGGATGCTTGCGAGGAAGACGCCGGCGCACGCGGCATCTCACTCGAAACGCATCTGCTGGAAGGACCGGCGATCGCGCTCGCCGATCCCGTCCGGTGCGAGCAGATCATCTGGAACCTCGTGTCGAACGCGCTGAAGTTCACCCATGCGGGCGGCCATGTGAAGCTCAATCTGTCGCATGAAGGCGGCATGTTGCGCATCGACGTCGCCGACGATGGGCAAGGGATCGACGCGGCGATGGTCGACTATGTATTCGACATGTTTCGTCAGGGACCGCGCGACCGCATTCGCGGCGGCCTGGGCATCGGCCTCGCGCTCGTCAAGCAACTGGTCGAGAAGCATGGCGGCAGGGTCGCGGCAGCATCGGAGGGCCACGGCATGGGCACGACGATGTCGGTATGGCTGCCGGCGGCCGACGCCCCGCCGCCTGTCAGCGCAATCAGCCGGGACGACGCGAGCATCGTCGGGCTGCACATCCTGCTGGTGGAGGACGACGAGGACACCAGCGCTTCGCTGACCACGCTGCTTGAACTGGAAGGCGCCGTGGTCGAAGCCGCTGCGGACGCGGACACCGCGTTGAAGATCCTCGCGGAACGGCCGATCGACGCGGTCGTGTCGGACATCGACCTGCCCGGCATGAACGGTTACGAGCTAGCGCGCAGGATTCGCGCAAATCCGGCATGGGCGGCGGTGCGCTGCGTCGCGCTGAGTGGACACGACCGCCACGAAGACGTGCAGGCCGCGCATGAGGCCGGCTACGACGTGCATCTGGCAAAGCCGCTGGACTTTTCGCTGTTGATGGATGCGCTAGGCGTGCTTACTCGCGATCAGGGAAGCCAGGCTACCGGCTAGCTTCACATTAGCGAGCCGGGCGCGATGCAGGTCTGAGCGGGCCGAGCGGCGCAGTGCCCGCGACGCTTGCATCAAGAGGCTACGGAGGTCGCCCGGAACGTCGGCGCGTGCATGTCGCTGGACGCATGGCAGCATTGAATCAACTACTTCGCGCATAGGCGCGCAGCACCGGACGATAGTCGCGGCATCTCTTCGGATCAGGCCGGACAAATCGGGCAAATCGGTCAAGTGGGCAATGCACGCCGTCACGCGCACTGTCGCCAGATATCGGACCCCGCAACTGTTCCCTGGCCGACACCAGAGCGGGCGCAAATAATGCGGGCCAAGTTCGACGGAGGCGCTATGGAACATCGAGATATTGTTGTCATTGCGGCATCTCGCGGCGGGCTTCCCGTCATCAAGATGCTGGTGACAAAGTTGCCCGCGGACCTGGACGCCACGCTGTGCATCGTCGTGCATATCGGCCGGCATCGAAGCATCCTGCCCGAACTGCTGTCGCAATGGGGCTCTCACGCGGCGACTCATCCCAGGCACAAAGAAGTGCTCCAGCGTGGCAGAATTTACGTGGCGCCGCCGGATCGCCACATGGTCCTGCGCGACGGCATGCTCTATCTTCTCGATACCGCGACGGAGAACTTCGCACGGCCTGCCGCCGATCCGCTGTTCAGATCGGCCGCCGTCGAATACGGAAACCGCGTGGTGGGCGTGGTGCTCAGTGGCGACCTGGACGACGGCGCCGCGGGCCTCGCGTCGGTTCACGCCCGAGGCGGTTACGGCGTGGTTCAGCATCCGGACGACTGCGAGGCTCCATCCATGCCGCGTAGCGCGATCGCTGCCGGGGGCGTGGATGTCATCGCGAAGCTGGACGAGCTTCCGGCGGTCCTTGTTGCAGCCGTCAAGGGGGCGAAGCGGCGCAAGGAGCATTCCATGACGACTGATCGGCCAGACCTCGATCGCGAGGCACAGATTGCAGACACTGGGCTCGTCGAACCGCAAGTGCTCGATGAGATAGGGCAGCGTTCGGCGCTCACCTGTCCGAGTTGCAACGGCGCGCTTTGGCGGCTCAACGACGACCGGCCTTTGCGCTACCGATGCCATACCGGGCACGCGTTCTCCATGTTGTCGCTGGAAGAAGCCACCGCGCAAACCGCGGACAACGCGATCTGGAGCGCGTTGCGGGCGGTGCACGAGCGCATCATATTCGCGCGCGAGCGGCAGCAGTGGGCGCAGCGCGTGGGCAGCGACGCGGACGTGGCTGTGGAGCAGGCGCGCATCGACGAGAACGAGAAGCTGGCGGAACTTCTTCGGGCCGCAGCCAGCACGCATGAGCCTTGATCGGTCATAGCGAGCCGCGAACACGACTGCCATTTCATCGTTGAGCTTGCGCCTGGCGCAAACCCGCGCACAAATTCACTGATGGCGCGGGACAATGGCCGCTTTGCGTCGCGTTAGACATCGAACCGCTACGGCGCACTGACAGCGTGCCGTGAAGTACGCGCTTCACTGATCGTACGCTGCGATGTAGCTTGCGGCTGTCTCCGTCGCGCAGGCGCGACTACACGATTCGCCACGCCATGCAGAGAGTGCGCCATGAAACTCGCCAAGTGGATCGCGGTTGCGCTAACGCTGTTGATGACGGCATGTGCAAGCCTTCCGCCGCAAGCCGGACGCGAGGAAACCCACGCGCTGACCGACATCGCGAGCACGCGCCTCGGCAGGTCTTTCGCGGCGAGCGAGGCCGCTCATCCCGGCGATAACGCGTTCCACCTGCTACCGGACGGCATGGATGCGCTCATCGCCCGCGTGATCCTGAGCGAGACCGCCGATCGCACGCTGGATCTCCAGTACTACATCTGGCATTCGGATCTCACGGGTCGCGAGATGGCCGCGTCCATCATGCGCGCGGCCGATCGCGGCGTGCGCGTGCGTCTTCTGCTCGACGATCTCGGCACGAACGCCGACGATCAGTTCCTGCTCGCGCTGGCCTCGCATCCGAACGTGCAGGTGCGTCTCTTCAATCCTGTGGCGAATCGCACGTTCAAGAGACTTGGCTCCGCAGCGGAGTTCTTTCGCGTGAATCGTCGCATGCATAACAAGGCGCTCATCGCCGACAATCAGGCAGCGATTCTCGGCGGCCGCAATATCGGCGACGAGTACTTCGGCGCATCCAGCACGGTCGCGTTCGGCGATCTCGACGTGCTCGTGCATGGACCTGTCGTGCGCGAAGTGTCGAGTGCGTTCGATCTGTACTGGAACTCGGATGCGGCGTATCCGATCGAAAATCTCATGCGACGTCATGCCGACGCCGACTCGTTAGCCGAGTATCGCGAGAAGCTCGATGCTTATCTTTTGTCGGAAGAACATTCGCCGTACGTGGCGAACGTGCGCGAGCGTCTCGCGATCGTGATTCAGCAGCGCGGCACCGAATTCTCATGGGGCAAGGCAACGCTTCTCTACGACGATCCCGCGAAGATCACCCGCGCGCCCGGCGATGCCGAAGGTCATCTGATCTCGCAGTTCAAGGCGCTGAAGCTCGATCCCGAGAAGGACATGCTGATCGTGTCGCCTTATTTCGTGCCGCGGGAAGAAGGCGTGCGCTGGCTTCGGTCGATGACATCGCGCGGCGTGCGCGTGACGGTGCTGACGAATTCGCTGGCGGCGACGGATGTCGCGGCGGTGCACGCCGGCTATCAACGCTATCGCAAGGACATGCTCGAAGCGGGCGTGCGCTTGTATGAATTGAAGCCGGTCGCGTCGGCGGATCAGAACGAGAGCACGAAGAAATCGACATTCGGATCGTCGAAGGCGTCGCTGCATGCGAAGACTTATGTGTTCGACCGCAAGCGCATCTTCATCGGTTCCATGAACCTCGATCCGCGTTCCATCGAGCTGAACACGGAGATCGGTGTCTATTGCGAAAGCGCGGCGGCGGCCGAACAGGTGGCGGACGGCATCGGCACGAATATCGATCGAATTGCGTGGCGAGTCGAGTTGCAGGACAACGGCAACGGCGGCACGCGCATGGTGTGGATCGATACGGACGCCAACGGCAAGACGACGCTGCTCGAAAGCGAGCCGGGCGTGTCGGCGCTCAAGCGAGCCGGCATCTGGATGCTCGGCATTCTGCCGATAGAATCGCAGCTGTGATTCCCGCGAACGACGTGCCGCCGATGCAGCGTTGCGCGCATGACAGGTCGATGGTATCTATGCGATGTGGCATGTTCGCGAGGGGTATCGACATGGCATTGCACTTTCCCCGGCTTCCGTCGCGGCGCGCAAGGACGCTCGTGACGAGCGAAACGCTTCATATGGGCGGCAGCGTCCACGTCATGCGATGAGTCCGTTCGGCTGGCTAATGAAGCGTTTCGAGCGCCTCGGTCGCTCGCGCAGCGATGCCAATTCCACCGACGACATTCGCGAGGCGCTCGATCGCATCCTGCGCATTGCGCCGCAAGTGCGGCTCGCGAATCGCTATGAGTCGCGGATCGGGCCGCTCGTTCGCTCGGCGCTTCGTTATGCGCGCGAGCTCGTCGACGCGCTTCCTCCGCCGCGCGATGCGACGCCTTCCGCATGGGCCGACGATGCCTATCTGCGCGCCATGTTCGCGACTTCGGAAGACATCACGCATGTCATCGGCCAGTCCAACGATCTGCGCAACTGGTTCGACGCGCATTACGCAGCGGAACACGCCCATGCCGTGCTGAGTAGCCGCCTCGTCGAGCGGCGCGTGCTCGGCGTGGCCGACGAGGCCGGCGTGGTGCGCTCGGACGTGCCGCGCATCGCCGTGAGCTTCGACGACAAGCGCATTCGCATTTGCGACGAAACCGACGCAGCGCTAAGGGATGACATCGTGCTGCGGGTCATCGAGCAACTGGCGCTGGAAGCCACGTCGCGCATCTCGGCGCAGGAGGCCCAACGCGAGGCGTTGAAGGAGACGCGCGCACTGCTCGCCGCGCGAAGGCAGATGCTCGGGCGGCGTGGCGCGGGCATGTCGGGCATGAGCGGCGCGTCGCCTGCATACGGCGATGCTTCGACGGACTTCGCCCGACTGGAGCGCGAGATGGCCGAGAACGAGGCCGCGCTTGCGTCGCTCGGCTCGCGCGCGGAAGCCGTGGAACAGCAGCTTGGCGCGCTCGCCGACGTGCTGGGCGATCCTGCCGCGCTCATACGCGTGGATCGCAAGGCGCTGCGGCTGGATCGCATGAACCTCGTCGTCGAAGCGCCCGGCGATGAACGGGCCGCCGAACTGACGCTCCATCTCGCGCATTTGCCGATGCAGCCTCCCGAGGTCCGCGCAGTGCAATTGGTGCGCGTCGCGCGGCGAGACATGCCGGCTGCGGGCGGCGCGATCGACGATGCGGCGCGGTGGCTGATCTGAGCGCGTCTCAAAACGCGCCGCGACTCGACCTGCGATCAATATGGCCACGTCCATTCGGCGATCTCGTCGGGATCGGTGCCATGCGTATGCGCGTAATCGAGGTGGCGAATCACCGCGTTCTTCATGTCCTCTCTCAAATGCGCAGTGCTTCCGCGCAGGCGAGGCACGCGGTCGATCACGTCGATCACGAGATTGAAGCGGTCCACCTGATTGAGTATCGCGAGTTCCAGCGGAGTATTGATGTTGCCCTTCTCCTTGTAGCCGCGCACATGCAAGTTCTCGTGATTGCGGAACTTGTACGCCAGCTTGTGGATGAGCCACGGGTAGCCGTGAAAGTTGAAGATCACGGGCTTGTCCAGCGTGAACAGACTTTCGAAGTTCCGCACGCTCGATCCGTGCGGATGCTCGGTATTCGGCTGCATCTTGAACAGATCGACCACATTCACGAAGCGCAGCTTCAGTTCCGGCAGATGTTCGCGCAGGATGGCCGTGGCCGCGAGCGCTTCCTGAGTCGCGACGTCGCCGCACGACGCCATGACGACATCGGGCTCTTCGTTTTCGTCGTTGCTCGCGCGCCGCCAGACGCCCATGCCCTTCGCGCAATGCACGATGGCTTCGTCGATCGTCATGAACTGCAAGTGCTTCTGTTTGTCCGCGACGATCACATTGATGCAATCGGTCGATCGCAGGCACTGATCGGCCACGACGAGAAGCGTGTTCGCGTCGGGCGGCAGATAGACTCGCGTCACGGACGGACTCTTGTTCGTCACGAGATCGATGAACCCCGGGTCCTGATGCGAGAAGCCGTTGTGATCCTGACGCCAGACCGTGGAAGACAGCAGAATGGTCTCCGACGAAACGGACGCACGCCAGGGCACATGGTTCTTGCAGATGTCGAGCCATTTCGCGTGCTGATTGAACATCGAATCCACGACATGCGCGAATGCCTCATACGTATGGAAGAAGCCGTGACGTCCGGTCAGCAGGTAGCCTTCGAGCCAGCCGAGCAAGGTGTGCTCCGAGAGCATCTCCATGACGCGGCCGTCGCGCGAGAGTTCGCCGCCGTCCTCGTCCTCGGGAAGCATGTCGGCCATCCAGACCTTCTTGCTTGCCTGATAAACCGCCTGTAGCCGGTTGGAGGCCGTTTCATCGGGACCGAACACGCGGAACGTGTCCATGTTGGCGCGCATGATGTCGCGCAGGAATTCGCCCAGCGGACGGGTGTTCTCATGCTGGACGGTCCCCGCCTGGCCGACATCGACCGCATAGTCGCGGAAGTCGGGAAGCTTGAGTTCCTTGCGCAGCACGCCGCCGTTCGCATGAGGATTCGCGCTCATCCGCCGCGTTCCGGTCGGCGCAAGCGCCCGGATTTCTTCGCGCAGCCGGCCGTTTGCGTCGAAGAGTGTTTCCGGCTCGTAGCTCTGCATCCAGCGTTCGAGCACCGCGAGATTCGCGGGGTTCGTATGCACATCCGAGAACGGTACCTGATGCGAACGCCACGAGCCTTCGACCTTATGCCCGTTGATCTCCTTCGGTCCGGTCCAGCCCTTCGGCGTGCGCAGCACGATCATCGGCCAACGCGGGCGTTCCAGACCCTTGCCGGCGCGACTGTTCTCCCAGATCGCGCGGATATCGGCGGTGACCCGATCGAGTGTCTCGGCCATCTTCCGGTGCATCTGCGCGTGGTCCGATCCTTCGACGAAATACGGGGTGTAGCCGTAGCCGACGAAAAGCGCCTCCAACTCTTGATGGCTGATGCGCGCGAGGATCGTCGGGTTCGCGATCTTGTAGCCGTTGAGATTGAGAATGGGCAGCACTGCGCCGTCGCGCGCGGGATTGATGAACTTGTTCGAATGCCATGCAGTTGCGAGCGGTCCGGTCTCCGCTTCGCCATCGCCCACGACGCACGCGACGATGAGTCCGGGATTGTCCAGCACCGCGCCGTACGCATGCGACAGGCTGTAACCCAGTTCGCCGCCTTCATGGATAGATCCCGGCGTTTCCGGCGTCACGTGCGAGCCGATATGGCCGGGAAACGAGAACTGCTTGAAGAACTTCTGCAAGCCCTCGGTATCCTCGCTTTTGTCGGGATAGACCTCCGAATAGGTGCCTTCGAGATAAGCGGGGCCGAGCACGCCGGGCGCGCCGTGTCCGGGACCGGCCATGAAAACGACATCGAGGTCGTCGCGCTTGATGACGCGGTTCATATGCGCCCAGACGAACGAAAGAGCAGGGCTCGCGCCCCAGTGCCCGAGCAGGCGGTGCTTGACGTGCTCCGCTTTGAGCGGCTCGCGCAGCAGCGGGTTATCCGCGAGAAAGATCATGCCCGCCGATAAGTAATTGCACGCGCGCCACCATGCATCGACGAGCCGTAGTTCGTCGTCTTCGATGGTAGTTGCGTCAGACGGATTGGTGCTGGAACGATCGTTCATCGACGTCTCCGTTCAATAGCGGCGCATCGGAACGCACGTCGTGCTTTTTCACGAGGCGTCGCGCTGCGCGAGGTTCGCAGTTCGGTAGGTGCGCTCTTTCGTGCTTATTTTTATGCGTCTTATTGAGTCGATATCACGCGATGCCGCGATGTTCAAGATTCGAGGCGCGCGATTTCCACAAGGTTTGATCTGACTGCGCATAGAGCGCATTCAGTACTTGATGTCTCTTGCAGCCTGACGCCCGTGTTGCTTCGTCTCGCGCTTGTCCTGCCGGCATTGCGCATTCGATTGCTGGTTCGCCGCGCGGCAGTCCTGTTTGGTATGCCGCGCGGTCTGGCGCGTCTCTTGGCGCACATCGCGCCCGGCGCGGCGTTGCTGCGCCTGCTGCGTTGGCAAGGCGCTGTCAGGCCACGACAAGGCGAGCATGGCAGTGGCGACCGCGATGAACCTGAGTGTGCATGCGGGCATGATGTGGGCTCCGAAAGGATGGGAAGATTCCCCGGCTCTTCTCCTTCAAGATAGCGACCTCGCCCGACCTTGTGAATCGGCATTTGCGAAGAGATAGCTTGACTGTCGGCGGCGCATGGATTTAATTGATTAAAGAAGCCGACATGCTGTCGACGGCGTGGTGCTTATCGACCGGAGCTAAACCCGTGAGACTTCTTTCCGTAGCCACCGGTGCGTGCTTCTCGCTGGTTCTGCATGACGCGTGCGCGAGCCCGGTGGACTTTTCGAACGCACTGCCGAATTTTTTCGGCGCGGGCATCGGATCGACGACCGAGTACGCCGGCGGCAAGGACCGCATCGTAGGCGTGCTTCCCGGCATGCGCTACGCGACGAGCGGCGGCCATCTGTTCGAGTGGTACGGGACCTATGCGCAATACAACTTCGGTACGCTAACCGGCTTCCAGTGGGGCCCGGCACTGGCGCTTCGTCTCGGCCGACGCAATGTCGATGACGCCGTGGTATCGCAGGTCCATGAGGTATCCACGACAGTCGAAGGCGGCGGCTTCGTCGGTTACGAATACAGCCACGCTGGCGACGTACCGTATCGTCTTCGAGGCGAAGTCACCGTCGTCACCAATGCAGGAGCCGTCTATACGGGCGCGCGGGTTTCACTGAACACGAGCGCGTGGTTTCCGCTGCACTCGCGCGTGTTCGTCGGCGGCGGAGCCGGCGCGACTTGGGTGAGCGGCGGCTTCAACGAGACCTACTACGGCGTCACGCAGGAAGACGCGCAAAGGAGCGGGCTGCCTGTCTTCCGTCCGGGCGGCGGACTGAATCAACTGACCGGCTGGATCGCCGGAATCTACAAGATCACGCCGAAGTGGTACGCAGGCGCGATGGTCTACTATCAGCGTTTGATGGGCGACTCGGCGGCGAGCCCGATCGTGACCCAGCGCGGCACGCGCAATCAGCTGACCTACGGCGTTGGCGTTGCCTATGCATTTCAATAAGCACGCCGGCTTTCGATGCCAGCGTTCTAGCGGCAAGCGAAACGACGGTGCACGTCAACGATATCCATTCACGCGATGCCGCGCTAGTGCATCGCGCCCGCGAGCGCTTCCGCGTCGAGGCCGACGATGAGATCGACTTCGCCGTTAGAGAGCGTTTGCGTCGCCGGCACGCCAGCGGTCGTCAGCGCCTTGTTGTCCATGCGCGATGCGTCGTTCAGCAGAACGCGCAGGCGTGTCGCCGCGAGCGGTTGCAGCGTGACGATGTTCGCGCCCCCGCCCAACGCTTCGCGAATCTTTTCGGCGCGCGCCGCATAAGCCGAACCGTCGGAAGCAGGTGCAAAAGCCGGTGCAGGCGCCGCATCTGCGGCCTGTGCAGCACCGGCCGCGCCCGCCGCCGGCAGATCGGCTTCCGCGCCCGCGCGCTTCAGATAGTCCTGCATGTCCGTCTTCATGTTCTCCGAGAGCGGCCCGAAGATGGCCTGCACGCCGTTACCCACGCGCACGACGCCTGCCGCGCCCAACGCCTTGAGCCTGGCATCGTCGACGAGCGCGGGATCGTTCACGGAGATGCGCAGCCGCGTGATGCACGCATCGAGACTCTTGATGTTGGAACGCCCGCCGAACGCGAGCACGAGATCGCGAGAGCGTCCGCCCATCTCGGCCGTGCTGCCCGCGGCTGCTTCGACGGTATCGTCCTCGCGGCCCGGCGTCTTGAGATCGAAGCGCGTGATGACGACGCGGAACACGGCGTAATAGATCACCGCATAGATCGGTCCGACGATAAAGACGTACCACGCGTTGGTCGCCTTGTTGCCGATCAGATTGAACATCACGAAGTCGATCGCGCCCTGAGAGAACGTGAAGCCCATGTGCATGTTCAACGTGTTGGCAACGAACTGCGCCGATGCCGCGAGACACGCGTGGATGAAGTACAGCACCGGCGCGACGAACAGGAACGCGAACTCGATCGGCTCCGTGATGCCCGTGAGAAACGAGGTCAGCGCGGCGGACACCATCATGCCGCCGACCGCCACTTTCTTTTCCGGCTTCGCGCAATGCCAGATTGCGATGGCGGCCGCGGGCAGGCCGAACATCTTGAAGAAATACGCGCCGGCGAGAATCCCGGCCGTGCGGTCGCCCGCGAAGAAGCGCGTGATGTCGCCGTGCACGACCTTGCCGGTGGTGGGATCGAGATAGCTGCCCGCTTCGAAGAAGAACGGCACGTTCCAGATGTGATGCAGGCCGAAGGGAATCAACAGCCGTTCGACGAAACCATAGATGGTCGCCGCCGTGCGCGGATCGGACACCGCCGCCCAGTGCGAGAACGCCTTGATCGCGCTGCCGATAGGCGGCCAGATGACCGAGAGAATCGCGCCGAGCACGATCGAACCGATTGCCGTGACGATCGGCACGAAGCGCTTGCCCGCGAAGAAGCCGAGATACGGCGGCAGCGTGATGCGGTAGTAGCGATTGAACATCCACGCCGCGAGACCGCCCGCGAGAATGCCGCCGAACACGCCGGTCTGGATCGACGGAATGCCCATGATGGTGTCGGGCTTCACGCCTTCGAACGTTGCGATGACGCCCAGCGTCGCTGTCATCACGAGAAAGCCGATGGTCGCGGCAATGCCCGACACGCCGTCGTTCTCCGTGAAGCCGAGCGCGACGCCGATGGCGAAGATCAACGGCAGGTTGCTGAAGATCACGTCGCCCGCGTTCTTCATGAGCGCGAGCACGATGCCGGGGATATAACCGTGGAAGTCGGTGGAGCCGAGGCCGAGCAGCAACCCCGCGACCGGCAGCACCGCGACGGGCAGCATCAGCGATTTGCCGACCTTCTGCACCACGCCGAAAGCGTTCTTGAACATGCTGTCTCTCCGCTTGTTCCGGTGATCGCCTCTTACCTATTCCGCATAGCGAGCGAGCAGCGCGCGCACTTCCGCCGTGGTGCCGAGGGTCAGTACCTTGGCTGCGAGCGCGCGGCATTCGTCCATCGTGAGGCGCGCGAGCTGCGCCTTGATCGAGCCGATGGCCGGCACGCTGACCGACAACTCGTCGATGCCGAGTCCGGCCAGCACGGGCACGGCCATCGCATCCGACGCAATCCCGCCGCATACGCCCACCCATTTGCCGTGCCGGTGCGCGCCGTCGATGGTCATGCCGATGAGACGCAGCACGGCCGGATGCAGCGCGTCGGCCTGCTTCGCGAGCTTCGGATGCCCGCGATCCATCGCGAGGGTGTATTGCGTCAAATCGTTGGTGCCGATGGAAAAGAAATCGGCTTCCTGCGCGAGCGGCTCCGCAATCAGCGCAGCCGATGGCACTTCGATCATCACGCCTACCTTGATGCGGCTCATCTGCTCGCCTGCTTCCTCTTGCAGAATGCGCTTGGCCGCGCGCAGTTCGTCGAGAGTCGCGATCATCGGGAACATCACATGCAGATTGCCGATGGGCGCCGCCCGCAGGATCGCGCGCAACTGCGTCCGAAAGAAGTCGGGCAGTTCGAGACTCACGCGCACGCCGCGCAGGCCGAGAAACGGGTTGTCTTCCTTCGGCAGCGGCATATACGAAAGCGGTTTGTCGCCGCCGACATCGAGCGTGCGAACGACGAGCGGACGCTCGCGGCCGAGCGCTTCGGCGACGGCGCAGTACTCGGCCGCCTGTTCTTCTTCGGAAGGCGCGGTGTCGCGATTGTCGAATAGGAACTCGGAGCGCAACAGACCCACGCCTTCGGCGCCCGCCGCGACGGCATCGCGCGCTTCCTGCGCGTTGCGGATGTTGGCGACCACTTCGATGCGATGACCATCGGCGGTCACCGCGAGCTTGCTCGCGGCGGTCTGTTCTTGTGCCCGCTTCAATGTCTGCCGCTCGATGCGCTCGCGCGCCTTTTGCAGGTCGTCAGCGCCTGGGTTGCGTCGCAGGCTGCCACGCGAGCCATCGAGCACGACGAGCGTGCCGTCGGACAACTGCAACGCGCTTTCGTCGATGCCGCAGATAGCCGGAATGCCGAGCGAGCGCGCCAGTATCGCGACGTGGCTCGTCGCGCCGCCTGTCGTCGTGCAGAAGCCGAGCACTTTGCTTCTGTCAAGCGACGCGGTGTCCGAAGGAGAGAGTTCCTCGGCGATGAGAATGGATTCGTCCGGCACGTCGATGCGCGCCTGCTTCGCGCCCGCGAGCAACGCGAGCACGCGGCGGCCGACATCGCGGATATCGCCCGCCCGTTCGCGCAGAAGCGCGTTGTCGAGCTTCTCGAGATGGCTTGCCTGCGCCTCGAAAGCGGCGCGCCACGCGAAGCCCGCGCTCTTGCCGTCGCTGATGCCGGCGATCGCCGCGTCGTTGAGATCCGGATCGCCCAGCAGTTCGAGATGAGCATTGAGGATCTCTGCCTTCGACGGATCGGTCAGCTTCGCCTTCAGCGCCTCGATCTGCTGACGCGCTTCATGATGCGCCGCGTCGAGCCGCGCGCGCTCGCGTTGCGGCGATTCGCCCGTCTCGGCCACGTCGATGACTTCGCGGCGAAACTGCACGATCTTGCCGACCGCGAGCCCCGGCGACGCCGAGACGCCGGTGAACTCGTTCGCGTCGGCAGGCGTGGCGCGTGGCGGCGCGGCGGCTTCGCTCGTCATGGCAGGAGCGGCAGGCGCGGGCGCTTCGCCGGGCTTCTCGCCCGAACCCGACGCCAGCAGGCGCGCGAGCGCGGTCGCGGCTTCATTCGCATCGGGCCCGGCGGCTTCGATGCGCAGCTTGTCGCCGAAGCTCGTCGATAGCGCCATCAGCGCGACCACGGACTTCGCGTTCGCGCTGTCGCTGCCGCGCACGACGCGAATCTCGGAGGTGTACTTCTTGGCTTCGGCGGCGAACACGGCGGCGGGTCGCGCGTGCAGACCTTGCGGATTCGGCAGCGTGACTTCGTCGGATACGGCCTGTCCGCCTGCGTCGCGGCTCGCGTTGTCTTTGGTCGGCGCGACGAACTCGACCCGAAGCGCGACGTCCTGGCCCGCCGTGACGAGGCCCGTGGCCGGTTCATAGCGGGTGACGAGCTCGCCGTTCGCGATGACCATTTCCGTGAGCAGACTCACGGCCTTTGCGCCGACGACGAGCGGGTCGAAGCGAATGAGCGGCTGGCCGGTCACGACGGTATCGCCTTCCTTCACGAGCGGCGTGAAGCCTTCGCCGCGCAGCATCACCGTATCGAGACCGATGTGAATCAGCACTTCGAGACCGCAGTCGCCCGTCACGGTCGCTGCATGACAGGCGCGATGCAGTTGCGTGACCTTGCCGGCGAGCGGCGAGAGCAATTCGTCGGAAGTCGGATCGATCGACACGCCATCACCGACCATCTTCTGAGCGAACACCGGATCGGGCACGGTATCGAGTTGGACCATGACGCCTGAAATGGGCGCCATCAGCTCGATTCGCTCTAAACGTCGCGGAGCTTTCATGTGAACGACTCCTTGTCCCTCGACTGCGCGAGGTCAATACATAAGACGTCTGCGCAAGGTTGTTCAATGGACCATTTGCCTACGATGAATCATAGGCAAACGAAGAACGAATCGCCGGAATATGTGGGCAGGGTTTGATCTGATGCAGAGCGCTTTGCGTTGAAACCAATTGACGGGAACGATGCGGGAAGTGAAACGTTATTAGTAAGACTAACTGATTGGTCGGTTCCTCGTTTTTGCCGTATCGGATCGCTCGTACGAGAAGAGATTTCGGAATTACGTGATTAGAGAATAGCGCTGCGAGCGCGGAGTGTAGTCAACTGGGTATCTTGGCGTCGATGATGCGTTGCGCTGCGCTGAGCCCGCTCGACAGAGCCTCGTCCTCCGTGCGGAAGACAGTATGCGTTTCGGAGACCAGCCGAACCGGTACGCCGACAGGCCGCTTCGGTTCAGCGGTGCAAACACTCACTACAGCAATGAATCCGACGGGGTCGCTGAATTTCGCTTCGTGCGACACGGCTTTGACTGGCTCGAGGTGAATCGTGATCTCGAACCCTCGATAAGGATAGCTTCGCTCCATCGATTCGCCCTCGAAAGGTTCATCAATTGCAGATGCGGATACTGCATGACTGCGAGCGGTGACGACCGCAACTGCCGATGCTAAGGCATTCTACTTCTCCGGAATGTCGATTCGCAGCGGCGTAGGGTTTGTGCTTAGCGGAGTCATCGGCGACTGCCGTATGTTTTGCCGATCTAAGCGTGGATGCCGCGCCGCGTGCGAATACGCTCTCGCATTACACGAGGCGCGCGCCGCCATCGACGTTCAGTGTCGCGCCGTTCATGAAGCCATTGGTCATCAGGAATACCACGCCTGCGCCGGCTTCGCTCGCGGTGCCGAGACGATGCAGCGGCAAGGTCTTCTCCATATTGGCCACGACTGCATCTCGCGCGTCGCCGAGTGCTTTGCGCAGGATCGGCGTATCGATCGGACCGGGCGACAGCGTGTTGACGCGCACCGGCGCCAGTTCGAGTGCCAGCCCGCGAGCGAGCGCTTCCATCGCGGCGGACGCGGCGGCGAGCACTGCGGTGCCGTAGGCGTTCGGACGGTCGGCGAGACTGCCCGAGATGAAAGTGATCGAGCCATCGGTGCGCAACCGGTCGCCCAGGGCGCGAATGACGTGCACGGCCGCCCAGATGCGTTCCTCGAACGCATTGCGAAGATGCGCGACCTCGGCCTCGCGCACCGTCCCTGCGACGAAAGTGCCCGCCAGCAAGACGAGATGATCGACCTTCGCAATGTCTCGCACGGCCTGCTGCAGAGCGTGCGCGTCGGTCACGTCGGCCGCGCGCCAACCGGCGAAGCCATGTTGCGCCGCGACGCGTTGAGCGGTGTCGGCAGAGCGTCCGACGACGATGACCTCCGCGCCCGCCCGCTTCGCCTGAACGGCCGCGTCGAGCCCGATGCCCGACGTCCCACCGAAGATCAATGCCGTCTTGCCGGCCAGCGGGCGGTGAGCGACTGCTTCGGCCTGTGCGTCTTGCGCGTTCGTATTCGCGTTCATGTCCTTCTCCTGTTTGACTTCGCCGGTTCGGCGTCGATGGAAGAAGGTTAATTCGAGAGACTGCGCTTGATAATCGGGCTACGGTTCGCTTTAATGATGCCATCATGGAACAAATCGCCATCGAAAGGCTCACTGGGCTCATTGCTTTTGCGCGTGCGGCGTCGCTGGGCAGCTATACGGCTGCGGCGCGTTCGCTGTCGGTTTCACCATCGGCGATCAGCAAGAGCATCCAGCGGCTGGAGCAGCATTTCGGCCTCGTGCTGTTCACCCGGACCACGCGCTCGCTGACGCTGACGCCCGAGGGCCGAGATCTTCTGGAGCGCACGCAACGCTTATTGCGCGAAGCGGAAGGGATCGAGCAAGGCGTCGCCGCAGCGCGCGCCGAGCCGGCGGGAACGCTGAAGGTGACGGCGCCGCTGCCCGTCGGCGTGAACATCCTCGCGCCGGCCTTGCCCGCGTTTCGCCGACAGCATCCGAAAGTGACCGTCGATGTGCGCCTGAGCGACCGCTACGTCGATCTGGTCGAGGAGGGCGTGGATGTCGCCATTCGAGTCGGCGAACCCGGCGACACGCGGTTGATCGCGCGTCGTCTGGCACCGCATCGGATTTGCGCATTCGCGTCCCCCGAATACTTGCGGGAGCGAGGCGTGCCGCAGCATCCGAACGATCTCTTGCAGCATGACTGCGTGAACTTCAGATATCAGTCGACGGGGCAGGAAGCCGCGTGGCCCTTCAACGTGGGCGGCAAGCTCCTTGAGTTCACGCCTGCGTCGGCTTTGATGATCGATGTCAGCGACGCGGTTGCCGCGGCGTTGGCCGCCGGCGCCGGCATCGGGATTTCGACGACGTATATCGCGGCCTCTTACGTTCGGCGGCGCGAACTCGTACCGGTGCTGCACGAGTTCGCTTACGACCGCTTCCATCTGCATGCCGTGTGGCCCGAGAGCCGCCGCAGCAATCCGGCGGTAAAAGCGTTTGTCCGCTTTTTGCAGGACATCTTTCCGTCGCCCGCGCCCTGGGACGTGCTGGTGCGGGATCATGCTTCTTAGCGGCTGTGAGTTGTCGGGGAACGTCGCTGACGTGAGTGGGCGTGAGTCGACGCGCTCGCTGATCATGGCCTATCGATCATGCTCGCATTGCGCGCGGATTCTTAGCTCACGGGAGCGCCAAACGCATCGACGAAGCGCTCCATCAAGCGTGCTTCCCGGCGGCTTCGACTCCGAGCGCCGCGCGCGTCTCACGAAGAAGCTCGTCGGATAGCTCGGGATCATCAACGGCACGTGCCAGAATAAGAGCGCCGACGATGCTCGAGAGCGTGTGGATCGCATCGCGTCGAACACTTTTCTTGTTGGCTTTCGCACGAGGCTCGGAGAAGCCCTCGATCATGCTTTCCACGTGATGGGTGAACGCGGTTTGGGCCGTAGGTTCATGTGCGATCTCTCCCGCCAGCCCGGCCATCAGACAGCCATTGCCTCTATCGTCGCGGTGCTGCGCGCTCAGATAACCGTTGACGTAATCGATTCTCGACGCGCCCCGAGCCATGCCTTCCTTCATGGATTCGAGCGCTTTGACCGATGCATCTTCGATGCTCTTTCCGATCAGATCTTCTTTGGACTCGAAGTGATGATAGAACGCGCCGTGGGTCAGGCCCGTCGCCTTCATGATTTCGCTCAGGCTCACGCCGGAGAACCCGCGCTCGCGAAATAGAATCGATGCCTGTTCCAGGATACGGGCGTGCTTCTCTGCCGTCTCCTCTGGCGGGTAACGCATACATCCTCCCATTAAACCAGTAAGAAACAAGTTGACTTTAAACAGTATAGCGATCATGCTTCGCGAATGGAAGCATGATGACCATCATGTTTGACCTGTCGCAGGTCCGTGTGGTCGATGCTTCCATGCGTGCTCAAACATGATGGTCATAATGCTTAACGGCGTTGTCCTTTTTACCGAGGTTCGTATGAAGAAGTTTCTTGTGACAGGTTCCACCGGTACCACGGGTGCCCCGACGGTTCGCCTCTTGCTCGAAAACGGCCACCGCGTGGCGGCATTCGTGCGCCGCGAAGATGCCCGTTCCGCGGCGCTCGAGAAACTGGGCGCAGAGATCGTGACCGGTGACCTGCTCAATCTCGAAGATGTGCGCCGCGCGACGACGGGCGTCGACGGCGTCTACTTCTGTTATGCGTTGACGCACGGAGCGGTGGAAGCGACGGCGATACTCGCTCAAGCGGCAATCGAGCAAGGCGTCAGGCAGATCGTCTATATGTCGCAACGACAGTCGCGCCCGCACGCACGCAGTCCCGCGACCATGAGCCACTGGCTGTCCGAGAGAATTCTCGATCGCTCGAGCGTGCCCACGGCGCATCTTCGAGTCAACTTCTTCGCGGAATGGATGTTGTACACAGCCAATGAGATTCGCGCGGGTCGCTATCTGACGCCGTTCGATGCAGAGAGCCGCTTCGTTCCGATCGCCGCAGTGGATATCGCACGTCTGGCCGTACGAATCCTCGAGAATCCGGAAGCATTCGGCAGCACGATCATTCCGGTCACTGGCTCGGTCGAAGTATGCCATATCGAACTCACGCGCATCCTTGCAGAGACGCTAGGAAAGGAGGTGCTGTTCAAGCAGGTGTCGCCAGAAGAGTTCGTGAGAACGATCGGACTGGATAAGGATCCTTCCTTCGTCCGGCATTTCAGGGCAGTCAAGATCGATCAGCAGGAGGGATTGCTTGCCGGCGTCGACAAGAGCGCGGCGGAAATCATCGGTCAGCCGCTGGTGACGCCCGAACAGTTCATCAAAGAGCATCGGCATCTCTTGGCTTGATCTTGATAGACGGACAAGTTCGGTCATAACCTACTGGTCCGTCGTTTCGCGGTCCCCCGTTCGGCCGTGGCGATGCCTCAGTTGGATGGTCCGCGAGTTAGGGTTCATGAGCGCAACGCTTGCGCGAGGAATCGTTGGCAGACACCGACCTGTCGCCCTCTGCCGTGCACGCAGTGCTCGAAATCGGCGCGAGTCCCGGGATCAACGGCAAGGAACTGGCCGAGCTCCTGAGACTGGATAAGTCCAATAGCAGCAGGCAGATCGCGCGCCTGGAGGCGGCGGGGATCGTCGAACGGCGCGCGTCCGACGGCGATGCGCGTTCATCGGAACTCTATTTGACGCATGGAGGAAAGCAACTCAGGCAGAAGATCGACCGGTTCGCGTCGTCTCAGGTCTCGAAGGCCCTTGCGCGCTTGAGCCCTTCCGACCAATTGGCCATGGTGCGCGCAGTCGGACTGTATGCCGATGCATTGGGGCAAGACAACGGTACCGATACACCGGTTAGCAGAACCGTATCTGCCTCCATAGTGGAGGGATACCGACCCGGCTGCATCGGTGATGTGGCCAGCCTGCACGGGCGCTTCTATGCACAGCACTGGGGTTTTGGCGCCTTCTTCGAAAAGAGAGTCGCGACCGAACTGGCCGCGTTCGCCGAAGCCTTGCCGCAGGATGGCAAAGCGCTCTGGCTCGGCGAGCGCGACGGCCGCACGCTCGCATCGCTTGCCATCGATGGGAACTTAAAGAGCGGAGTGGCGCATCTGCGTTGGTTCATTGTGGACGACGCATTGCGCGGCACTGGAATAGGAAGGCAGCTCATGACGCGCGCCATGAACTTCGTCGACCAGCATTTCGCCGAGACGTACCTCTCCACGTTCAAGGGTCTGGAGGCAGCGAGGCACCTGTATGAATCATTCGGCTTCGAACTGTGCGAGGAAGCTCAGGGCACGCAATCGGGAACGAGCGTCACGGAACAGCGGTTCGTGCGTCGGACGGCCTGACCCGCGCGGCTGGATCATCGTTGGAGCGGTGACGCGGGAGGTGCTGCTGACCTAGCGCCCCAGTCTCACCACCACGGACGCAACCAGTCGCCGTCTCTTGAATCGGGCCGATGACCGCGCCCCTCGCCATCCCGATGGTGTCGTTCTTCGCAACGGTGCGCTTTCGGCAGGCCGCTCACCTTACGAATGTACCCGGTGCTTCCCGCAGCTTCAGCAAAGAACAGATCGCCTTCCGGCCCGAACGCGAGTTCTCTGGGACCGCTCAAAATGCCGGCCTGAGTGGCAGGGCCGCCGTCGCCGCTATGACCGTCCATCCCACTACCGGCAATGGTCGTGATGATGCCGGTGTGCCTGTTCACCTGGCGCACGCGGAAGTTGAAGGTATCGCTGATCGTCAGGTTGCCCGCGCAATCGAACGTGATGTGCGTAGGGAAGTTCAGGAGCGCGTCGGTCGCGAGAACGCCGTCGCCGTTGTAGCATGCGGAGCCGCCAATTTGCTGGCACGTGGTCCCCGCGCCGGCTACTTTGGTGACCGTCCCGGTCGATGCGTCGACCCGGACGACATTCGGCGGAACGGGGTCCACTACATAAAGGACGCCGCGCGGATCGAACGCCATGGTGACGATGTACGTGGCACCGAGCTCGACAACGGTCGAGATAATCCCTGTGCGATGGTCCACTCGCCGGATGAGGCCGGCTGCCGAATCGGCAATGTAGAGATCGCCTTCGCGATTCACCGCGACATCGTTGGCGAATACCGTTGCCTCCGTGGCCGGACCGCCGTCGCCGCGGTTGGGCACGTTGGGCGTGCCCGGGCCAGCAACCGTGGCAATGATGCCGGTCTCGCGATCGACCCTTCGAACGACTCTCGCATTCCCCGAATCGCCGATGAAGACGTTACCTGCGCGGTCGAGCGCCACGCCTGTCGGATAGCCGAGTTGCGCCTGCGTGGCCGGGCCGCCGTCGCCGCGATAGCCCGCCTGCCCGGTGCCGGCAATGATCGTCACCGTGCCGTTCCTGTGGTCGATTCGCCTAACCACGTGATGCGTCGGTTCGGCGGTATAGATGTTGCCCCATCGGTCCGCCGCGATGGCTTCGGCCTGTATGGCCTGCGCGCCGTCGCCGCCCGCAAAGGTCGTGATGGTCTGCGCCTGAGCGGCATGCGCGAACGCGACGAGCAGCAGTGCATAGAAGGCTCGCAACATGACAGCGAGGCTCCGGCCTATGCGGGCTATGCGGGGTATGCGCGGCATACATCCTCCTTTCGGCATCATCGAACTGCACGGTCATTCAATAGTCGATGTCGCGGAATGCAGGATGTTGTGGCCAAGGGGAAGCGAGCCCGAAAGCGTCCAAACCGCCCGACACTTCATTTTAGTAAGAAGTATCGAAAAGCAAATGACTTTTCATCCTTCCGATGGGGTCGTTGCCTTCCATGCTCGCGGCACGCGATGAAAGTTGCGGTCGAAATAGATCAGACTGTCGCCATCGCTTCGCACCTTGATGTGCGTCGTTTGCACGAACATCACGGCATGCGAGCCGACATCTTTTGCTTCGACAATCGTGCCTTGCAAGCTCGCTAGGGCGCCACGCAAAACGGGGACGCCGTTCTCGCCTTCGTCCCAAACCGGCAATTGAAAGCGCTCTTCCATCGATAACCCCGTCATGCCCGCGAAGTGTCGCGCGATGCTCTCCAGACTCGCCGGCAGGACGTTGATGCAAACCTGTCGATTGCCGTCGAAGACCGAATGCATCGCGCTCGACCGGTTCAGGCACACGAGCAGCGTCGGCGGCGCGTCGGTGACGGAGCGGACCGCGCTCGCCGTGATGCCGCATCGTCCGTGCGCGCCGGCCGTGGTGATGACATTGACCGCTGCGCCAAGATGGGCCATCGCTTGTCGGAACTGCTGGCGCTGCGGATCGAGTTCGGTGTGAACGGATGCGGCTTGTACGGACATGATGTTGAGTCTCCGGCTTGATCTGCCATAAATGCAGACACATGGATACGATGACACTGCGAAATTCGGATTCGTGCGCTGTCACTGCTGCTCGTGCGCCACGCATGATCAGTCAACGCATGAAAAGTCCACCGTTGATATCCCAGCACGCACCGTTGGCGAAGTAGGCATCGGCGGAAGCGAGCGTGACGGCGACATCGGCAATGTAAGACGCGGAGCCGAGGCGTCCCACCGGAATGCCGGCGATCACCTTCTCCAGCTTGTCGGCGGGCACGCTCTCATGCACGATCGCCAGATCGAGCGGTCCCGGCGAGATCGCGTTGACTGTCACGCCATGCGCCGCGAGATCGCGTGCGAAGACCTTGGTGAGCGTGATGGCGCCGCCCTTGGCCGCCGCGTAATGCGCGCCGGTCGCCGAGCCGCCATTCTGTCCCGCGAGCGATGCGATATTCACGATCCGCCCCGCGCCGTGCGTGGCGAAGTACTGCCCGAACACCTGACAGCCGAACAGCACGCTGCGCAAGTTCACGTCGATGACCTGATCGAACTCTTCCGCCGTGATCTCCATGACGGGCACCACCTTCGACGCGCCCGCGTTGTTGACGAGCGCATCGATCGCGCCCCAGCGGTCGATCAGCGCATCGCGCGCGGCCTCGAAATCGGCCTTCGATGTCACATCGAGCCTGAGCGCGAATGCGCTCGACCCGTCGCCGCTCAACCCACGCGCGAGCCTCTGCGCTGCATCGGACGCGATATCGCCGAGCGCCACTTTGTAGCCCGCGTCATGAAAGCGGCGCGCGAGCGCTTCGCCCAGTCCGCGCGCGGCCCCTGTGATGAGCACGACTCTCTTCGACATCACATGTCCTCGTCATTCGTTGGATGCGAGCGCCGCTTCGATACGCGCCGCGACCGCGCACACCGTCTCGTCCTCGCCCTTGCGGCCGACGATCTGCAATCCGGCCTTCATGCGCGTTCCGTTTATCGGCACCGGCAACGTGATGGCAGGATGCCCGCTGAGATTGAATGGCCGTATGAGCGACGACATCGCGATGACCGACGTTCCCGCGCGCGCCGCCTCGATGGTGATCGGGAGCGACGGCAGTGTCGGCAGGGTGAGCACGTCCGCGTCATCGAGCGTGCGGTCGACTTCATCCGTGATCGCGCGGCGGATGCGTTCCGCGTTGTCGAGATCGGCGGCGCTCGTATTCGCCGCCGCGCGCAGGCGGGCTTCGATATCGGCGCCGAGCTTGCCGGTATCGACGAGATGGCCGAACGCACGCCACGTCTCCGCGTTGATGACAGCCAGCCCCGCTGCGAAGGCATCGCGCATCGACGCGAGGGCCACGGGACGCGTGGACAAGCCGCTGCGTGTCGCCGCAGAGGCAACCGCGTGCCTGATGTCGTCGTCCGCATCGACATGGAGCATCGCCACCCGCGCATGCGCGACATCGCGGCGCGCGCGACCCGCCTGAAACGACGGATCGATCGCGAGCATGACGTCGATGATCGTATTCATGTCACGCGCGAACGGACCGACGCAATCCAGCGTGGTCTCGCGCGGCGCGACGCCATCGCGCGATACGCGTCCGAACGTGGGCTTGAGGCCGATCACGCCGCAACACGCCGCCGGGCCGCGCACCGAGCCGCCGGTGTCGGTGCCGAGCGCGGCATCGACGAGATGCAGGCCGACCGCGGACGCCGAACCGCTCGACGATCCGCCCGGAATGCGCGCCGCATCCTGCGGATTGCGCGGCGTGCCGCAGAAGTCGTTGATGCCGGTCATGCCGAACGCCAGCTCGTGCATGTTGGTCTTGCCGGTGATGCGCCAGCCCGCGTCGAGCAGACGCTGCACCACTTCGGCGTGGCGCGGGGCGGGCAGCGCGTCGGCGAGCGCGCGGCTCGCGGCGGTCGTCGCGTAGCCCGCGATATCGATGCTGTCCTTGATCGCAATCGTCGGCGCGTCCGGACGTGCATGCGCGATGAGATCGAACTCGTGCAAGAAGGCGCTCATGCGATGAACCCTCGGGCGGGATTGACGGACCACGGCGCGTCGAAGAGACGCTCGGTGCGGAAGTGGCGGATCAGCCAGATGGCTTCGTCGTGCGGTGAGGGCATGAAGTCCACTTCGAGCCGCGCCGCAATGAGTTCGGCCCGTCCATCAACATAACCGGAAGCCTGCAACATGATCCAGCGGCCCTTCGCCGACTCGCCGCGCACTTCGATATGCTCGCTCGTCAGAAAGTGCGTGTTCGTCGTGAAATGCGGCGTGGGCGGCAGATAGCGCTGCAACATCGCGACGATATTCGCCGGGCCGATTAAGCGACCGAACTTGTTTGCATACTGCGGGCCTATGCCTTCCCACACAGCATCGTCGGAAAAGAGCGCCGCGAGCGATTCGCCTTCCAGCGCGCGCGCGGGCACGTCGCACAGCGCCATGTACCGCGCGATGCTTCTGCGGACCGCGTTGTGCGCCTCCAGCGCGCGCAAGCGCTTGACGATGGTCTCGTTCATCGCATCACCCATGATTGGCGACAGCGGGCGGCACCGTCAGCGCGCGGCCCACGCGTGCTTCGATCTTGCCGTAGCGCCACAAGTTGTACTCGCCGACCGGCGTCGTGCGATACAGATTGCAGACGGCGACGGCGGTGTCGAAATCGGCGACATCGGCCATGATGTAGAAGGTCCACGGCGCGCCGTCCGCATTGCCGACGACGAGGCGGTCGTCATCCATCACGCCGAGCACGCGCACGTTGTCCATCGCTTCGATGGCGTTGAGCATCTTGCCGTAGGCTTGCCACACCTCGCCGATCTGCTCGCGCGGCAGATCGAAGAAACTCTGCGAGACGCCGCAGCAGAACAGCACGCGCAGGGGCAGGTTTCGCGTATCGGGCATCGTCAGGTTCCTGTTCAACGTTTTTGCATGGGGCGATCACAGATAGCCGCATTGCACTGCACGCTATCGACCGAGCGCGCGAGCGGTCTTTCCGCCCAGACCGAAATCCGTATTCGGTATGTCCTTGATCATCACGCGCGTGGACTGCAACGGCACGTCGAGTTCGGGCGGCGCTCGTTTGACACAGCCGCGCGATCAGCGCTTCTTTCTGCGCTTCCGTGCGGCCCGCAATCAGAATCGCGATGATGACCGGCAACGCATCAGGCGTGAGTTTTCCGCCCAGGCCGATGTTCGATGCCGGCAACTCCGACAACAGAATGCGCACCGATTCGGCCGGCGCGCCGATAGCATCGACGGTCGCCTGTGTCAGACCGTGAATGAGCGAGGCTTTGCGTTCATCGGCATGGCCTTGCGGCAGATAGACTTCGAGTGTCGGCATGGCAGTTCATCCACGAACATCAAAGCAGAAAGCCGATGGCACTCAGTGCTTCGGTCGAGTTAATCAGCCGAATCACCTTCTCGACGAGGCGCGGCTCGCCGTCGGTCATGCTGATCTTGTGCGTGAGGTCGGCCGCGAAGATGGTCGACACGCCGCGCTTGTACGCGATGATGATCTGCGACGACCTCACTTCGACGAGATCGGCGCTCTCCGACGAACGCGTGAAGCGCGACACCGTGCGCACCGTGCGCGCCGCATCGGATGCGGACGCCGAGTAGCCCGAGGTCATGCGTTGCACGCGCAGCTCGCGCATGTGCTGATCGTCGAATGCATAGTTCAAGGTCGCGGCGTAGTCAGTCGTATCGGGATCGATCGGCACGACGTAGATGCCTTTCGGGTCCCACAACTCCAGCCACGCCTGATAGTCGCGGCGGTCCAGAAGCTCGGCTTCGCGCCAGATGAACTCGATCGCGCGTGCGAACGTCTGGTCGGATAAGAGTGCGTTGCGGTCGTCCATCATGCTTGCTCCATCATTGCGCGCCATTGCCTGTAGGCTTCGCGCATGCCGGTTTCGTCGGTCGCGTGCGCGGTCTTTTCGCCGTTCGGCGCGGTGGTTTCGCGGTTCAGCCCGCGATTCACGAGAATGGGTACATCGGGGCCGGCGTAGGAGCCGCGCTGCACGCGCTCCCATGCTTCGGCGTCGTCGGGACTGCCGAAGCCGAACGGACCCTGAAAGTGTTCGTGCATGCGCAGACGCATGCGGTTCGCTTCCTCGGGACCGCCGTCCATCCCGAGCGCGACGTGGCGAATCTCCGTTTCTTCCGCGGAAATGGGGCGCAGCACGCGGAAGAAGGCCATCGACAGCGCAAGGTTCGGAAAGAGATTCAGATTGAAGCCCACGCCCATCAGCGAACGCACGATGCGGCGCACTTCCTCGGGCGTGTGCTTTTGCGCGAGTTGCGCGGCGAGTTCATTGAAGCGCTCGGGCAAGGGCGCGCCGTCGTCCTTGTCCAGATCGACGAGCTCCGGCATCAACACCGCGAGGCTATGGCCATTGCCGAGCGAGCGGCAGAACGCTTCGTCGCTTGTCATGAAGCTCGTGATGGCGGTCGCGGTTTCATCGTCGATAGACTTCATCCATGACTTGTGGACGACCGGGAAGTGATACAAGTCCGTCGTGTTTTCGAGCTGGATCTTCCAGTTGCCCTTGAACTTGAACTTGTGCTCGCCGTTGGACTTGATCGGATAGCCCGCGCCTTGCTTCATGAAGAGATCGATCCAGGGCTTCGCGCCGCCGAGAAAGTCTTCGAGCGATTCGATGCTTTCGTTGAAGGTCGCGAAGATCAAACCCTGGTACACGCCGACGCGCAGCTTCTTGAGCGGCAGATCGCCTTTCTCGCACACGCCTTCATAACCGTCGCCATAGGGCAGCGCGCGCAGCGTGCCGTCGAGCGCATAGGACCAGCTGTGATACGGGCACGTGAAGCCCTTCGCGTTGCCTTTGTGTTCTTCGCACACGGTCGCGCCGCGATGACGGCAACGGTTCTGCAGCACGTTGACGGCGCCCGTCTTGTCGCGCACGACGATGACCGGCTGCCGGCCGATGGTGGTGGTCACGAAGTCGCCCGGTTTCGGCAACTCGCTTTCATGCGCGACCCAGACCCACGTTTTATAGAAGATGCGTTCGAGTTCTTCTTCGAACAGCTGCGGATCGTAGTAGAGGGAAGGCGCGATGCGATCGGCCTCGGCGCGCTTCGCGAGCGCGCTCGTGTCGATAGTTTGATAGGTCGGCGTACTCATCGTGATCGTGGGAAGTAGTTGAGTGGCTCACATGAGAAAAAGGCATCGACATCAGCGCATCCTCTCGTTGACATCAGTCTCGCTTTGCGAAGATCATGCGTCAAATCGATTAAAAACAGGTCGCCGGATAAGCGCGGCCGATATTACCGAGCCGCCATGACTTCCATTGACCACATCGATCTCAATCTGCTGCGCGTGTTTCAGGCCATCGTGGAAGAGCGCAGTCTGACGAAAGCAGGCGAGCGGCTTGCGCTGTCGCAGCCCGCAGTGAGTTACTCGCTCGGACGGCTGCGCACGCTCTTCGACGACACGCTTTTCATTCGCACGAAAGCGGGCATGCAGCCGACGCCCGTGGCGCTGGAGCTCGCGGAGATCGTCGGACGCGCGCTCGATACGGTGCGTCAGGCGCTGCGTTATGCGGAGCGATTCGAGCCGGCGACGAGCACGCGCAGCTTCCGTCTCTCGCTGTCCGACGCGGGAGAAATGGCGTACTTGCCGGCGCTGTGCGCGGCATTGCAGGACGCCGCGCCGCGCGTGAAGCTCGTTGTCGAGCCTTTGCCCGTGGAGGACATAGAAGAAGCATTGCGGTCGAGCCGGCTCGACTTCGCCATCGGCAATCTGCCTGCGTTGCTGCCGCGCACGCGTCATCAACTGTTGTTCGAGGAGTCGTATGTGTGCATGACGCGCAAGCGCAGCGATCTGCCCGCGGGCAGTACGCTCAAGCTGGAGCAGTTTCTTGCCGCATCGCATGTGCAGGTGCGATCGCTCGAACACAGCCATCACGCACTGGACGATGCGTTGCGCGCGCAAGGCGTGGGGCGAAATATCGCGTTGGCGCTGCCGCATTTCGTCGCCGTTCCGGGCGTGCTCTCAGCGACGAACCTGCTCGCGACGCTGCCCGAGCGGCTCGCGCATATCCTCAATCGCAATGATGCTTTCCGCATCTATGCGTTGCCGGTGCCCTTGCCGAAAGCCGCTGTCACGATGCACTGGCACGAGCACTTCCACGAGGACGAAGGCATAGCGTGGATGCGCGGGCTCATCTCCGACATCCTCGCGAACTTCACGAAGTCCTAGAGATCCAGCACCAGCACCGGAGAACGCGAACGCGACACGCAACAGCAGATGACCGTGTTGCTCGCGCGTTCCGCTTTGCTCAGGCAATGGTCGCGATGCTCCGGCTCTCCGCTCACGACATCCACCATGCAGGTGCCGCACACGCCTTCGCCGCACGACGTATCCACTTCGATGCCGATTGACGCCAGCGCATCGACGATGGACGTCTTCGCATCGACGTGCACCGTCTGGCCCGTGCTCGCAAGTTGCACGTCGAAGCTGTCGAGCGATGTTTCTAGCGTGGGCGCAGGCTCGGCCTTGAAGCGTTCGAGATGAATCGATTCGGCCGGCAAACGCGCTTGCGCTCTGTCGACGACGAGATCCATGAACGGGGCCGGGCCGCAGGTGTACACATGCGCATCGGGGCCTGCGTCGCGCAGACACACATCGAGCGCCGCGGGAAGCGCATCGCGCTGCACGCCGAAATGCAGCTTCACGTGCCTGTCGAAAGGCGCGCGCGTGAGCAGCGTCATGAAGGCCGCGTGACGTTCGCTGCGCGCGAAGTAGTGCAGCGTGAAGCGTGCGTGGCGCGCGGCGAGGCGATAGGCCATCGAAAGAAGCGGTGTGATGCCGATACCCGCGCCGATCAGGATATGTTCACTCGCGCCTTCTTCGAGCTTGAAGAGGTTGCGCGGCGCGCCGACCGACAGCTCGGTACCGATGCTCACCTCCTCATGCAGCGAGCGCGATCCGCCGCGCGACTGCTCTTCCTTCTTCACGGCAAAGACTTGCGATTCGACGCATTCCGGATCGCCACACAGCGAGTATTGACGCGTGATGCCGGACGGACTGGTGACGTCGATATGCGCGCCGGGCTCATACTGCTCGAAGGGCAGGCCGTCGACGCGGGAGATGCTGAACGAGCGCACGCCATGCGCTTCCTCGCGCACGGCGTCGACGCGGACTTTGAAGAGTTCCATGATGCGTTCCGATGACTCTTTACAGGGGACGATGAACCGAGATTAGCGCCGTGAATCGAATAAGAGAAATAGATTAAAAACTTGAGGTCACATCAAGCGGACTGATTCGATTGCTGAATGGACAAGCGCATTCGCACGGCCAAAAGCCGTGCGAATGCGCAGAGAAAAGCGTGAGATTTACTGCTGACGCGTTTCGTGCGTGAACTTCAAGGTCACGACGGTAATGAGTCCGAGCACGATGAGAAAGAGGGCGACCGGCCAGTAAGCGTGATAGCGCGAAAGCAGCGCCGTGGCGATGAGCGGCGACATCCCGCCCGCGAAGATGGAAGCGACTTCATGCCCCAGCGCGACGCCCGAGTAGCGCACTTCCGTGCTGAACAGTTCGCCGACCAGCGCGGGCAGCGTGCCGATCATCGCGCCGTGACAGACAGCCGTGCCGAGCACGAGCGCAAGCCAGATGAGCGGCGTCGAATGCGTATTGAGCAGCCAGAAGAAGGGGAACGCCATCACCGCGAGCGAGACGGCGCCGATCATATATACGGGCTTGCGGCCGATGCGGTCGGAGAGCTTGCCCCAGAGAAGCATGGCGACCATTTCGATGACCATCGCGAGCATGACGCCCGTCAGCATGACTGAGTTGGAGATGCCGGCGAACTTGCCGTACACGAGCGAGAACGCGAGAA
Source organism: Caballeronia sp. GAWG1-5s-s (assembly GCF_023631445.1). Taxonomy (NCBI): domain Bacteria; kingdom Pseudomonadati; phylum Pseudomonadota; class Betaproteobacteria; order Burkholderiales; family Burkholderiaceae; genus Caballeronia; species Caballeronia sp. GAWG1-5s-s. The sequence continues at coordinate 76,865 of NZ_JALQDC010000033.1, forward strand.
AGATATACGCGCCGCCGTTTTCCGCCACGCGCAAGCCCATCGCCATGAGAATCTCTTTCGGGTGCCGCTTGATGACTTCCACCACCGGCATGTGCGATGTCTTACCCGCCTTGTCCGCGTTTTCGAAGTCGCGGCTCTCGGGAAGGTTGTGGCGAATATAGACGCCGAGCGCGAAGATCAGGATGCTCGCGAGAAACGGCAGGCGCCAGCCCCACGAGATGAACTGATCGTGCGGCAACGCTTGCGCGCCGAGAAAAGCTGCTGACGACAGCACGAAGCCGCCGCCCACGCCGAGCTGGCTCCATGCCGCGTAATAGCCGCGCTTTTCCGGCGGCGCGCTTTCGCTGATCATCAGCACGCCGCCGCCCCATTCGCCGCCGGACGCGACGCCCTGCAACAGCCGCAGGCCGACGAGCGCGGCCGGCGCCCACAGGCCGACGTGGTCGTATGTGGGCAAAAGGCCGATGCCGAAGGTCGCGAAGCCCATGATGAGCAGCGTCCATACGAGCGATGCGCGACGTCCGTACCGATCGCCGATATGCCCGAACACGATGCCGCCGAGCGGCCGCGCGACGAAGCCCATTGCGAAGGCGGCGAACGCGCCGAGCGTGCCGATCAGCGGGTCCGCGTTGGCGGGAAAGAACAACTGTCCGAAGACGAGCGCGGCGGCGGTGCCGTAGACGAAGAAGTCGTACCACTCCATCGCATTGCCGGCGACCGATGCCACGACGATGCGTCTCAGTGCGCGGTCCTGCATGGCCGTGCTGCGTTCCGCTGTGGAAGTTGATTGAACCGTGGACATGTCTTCTCGCCTGATTGATCGTGGGGCGCGCCTCGAGCAGGCTTCGCATGTAGAGCAGTGTCGAGTCGCCAGGTAGCCACGTCAAATAGGCTGAAAAGCGTGCCGGGTATCAGTGGGGCAAATGTGCGCCGCATGCGATGGAGTCAGGGTTCGGACTGATGGAACATCGCGACGAGCGTTTCCCGCAGCCACGCGATGCCGGGATCTGATGCGAACTGCGTATGCGAATGCACCTCGATTTCGATGGGCGGCAGCGAGAACGGCAGTGGCAGCACGCGAAACGCCTTGCCGCGATTGAAGCGCCGCGCGATGCTCTTCGGAAAGATGACGGCGAGATCGGTGTTCATCACGATCTCGGGCGCGACGATGAAATGAGGCAGGCGCAGCACGACATCGCGCTTGAGATTGAGTTCGTCGAGCCACTGCTCGACCATGCGATGTCCCGTGGCGTTCGTGCTCGCGTACACATAACGCAAGGCGGCAAGGTCTTCGCGCGTCGGCTTCGCGCGGCGTAACGGATGACCCGCGCGCACCACGCACACATGTTCGTCCACGAAGAGCGTCTGGCTCACGCAGCCTTCGTCCAGCCCCGGCACATAGCCGAGCGCAAGATCGATCTCGCCCGCGCGCATGGCGGCACTCACCGATTCCACCGGAAGATTCGCCACTTCGATGCGGATGCCGCGCGCCTCGCGGTCGAGCATCGCGACGAGCGGCGGCAGGAAATAGAACTCCGACATGTCGGACATCGACACGCGGAATACGCGCTGCGCGGTCGCGGGATCGAACTTGCCGAGCTGCTGCACGGCGTCGTTGATCATCGCGAAGGCCTGCGCGAGCGGCGGATACAGCCGATACGCGGCATCGGTCGGCACCATGCCGCCGGGCGTGCGCAAGAAAAGCGGATCGTCGAACAGCGTGCGCAGACGGCGCAGCGCATGACTCACCGCGGGCTGCGTGAGGCCGAGCCTGTCGCCCGCGGCGGTCAGACTGCGCAAGTCCCAGATGGCGAGGAACACGCGCAGCAGATTCAGATCGGCAATGCCGAGATGCGGCTTGTTCATGCTTCGCCTCGCGAACGAGGGCGAAGCGCGCGTTGAGCTCAGCGCGACCGCCCGGTCAGTGTTGCGCGAGATTACCGTACAAGCTGCGCATTGCAAAATGCGGCGTTGCACCGGTGTAGGGCGGCAACGCATCGAAATCGCGGCGCATGGCGTCACGAATCGGCGACGCAAGGGCAGCGATGAGCGCGGCGGCATCGTCGAAGACCACCTTGTTGCGCTGCATCGCGTTCGCATGTTCGAACGGCAAACCGCTCGCGCAGTCGATGCGCGTATAGACTTCCAGTTCCCGCAACGCGGGCAATTGCAGCATCAGCGGCGGGTGATGTTTTAAGTAATGCGTGAGCCACGCGTTGAAGTCGTCTGCAGCGCCTTCGTATGCGACGAGGTAGGTGCATCGCTGCAATGGGCTATGCGTTGATGCCTGCTTGAGCGAGCGCACCGCCATGATCTGCTGCGTGAACGAATGACCCCGCACGATGCGATGAATCGCGCCGTCGCGTTCACATGCCGCTTCGAGCGGTGCGAGGTCGTCGAAATACCATTGCAGCACGCACGACGGCGTGTCCGGCGCAGGCGCGATGCGCGGATCGACCTGGCCGTCGATCGCTTCATGCACGATCAGCCGACGCAGGCCCTCGACGTCTTGCGCCGCATGATGCAGCGCGGACGCATCGCACGATGTGTCGCCGATGAGAAAGAGACAGGCTTGCATCGTCATATCAGGGATAAGGCGTGACCGGCGGGATGCCGACGAAGATGGCGCCCGATGCGTCATAGGTGCCTTCGCCGAGAAACGCGTGCTGCGTCACGACGATGGAATCGCGCACGAGCCGTTGCATGCGGTTCTCGCGATAGATCGCGCCGATGCCCGCCATCTTGTACGCCTGCATCACGATGTCGGCACACGTATGGGCCGCGTGCGTGGCCGAGAGGCGCAACAGATTCGCTTCGGCAGGCTGTACCGGGTCTCCTGCGAGCACTGTCTGCCACGACGCTTCCGCCGACTCGAAGAAGAACGCGCGTGCGCTGCGCAGCTGCGCTTCCGCTTGCGCGAGACCGGAGCGATAGTACGCACGGTCGGCAAGACGCGGCGCGCCCGTCGTCGTCTTCGTCACGCCGGACATGCTGGCGAGCAGGTCGAGCGCGGCGCGTGCCAGGCCGATGTTCACGGCCGCATGAACCTGCGCCTGATACGCGACCGCCGGATAGCGATAGAGCGGCTCGTCGATCAACGCCGCGCCGCCGCGTACGAAGGTCCATCGCTCATCGACGTACTTGTCCTTCAGGCGCAAGTCATGGCTGCCGGTGCCCTGCATGCCGACCACGTTCCAGTTATCGACGATCTCCACTTCGCTCGCCGGGAACACCGCGGTGAACGGCTTGCCGGCGTTCTTGTCGTCGGCGCCCGCGGGCGCTCCGCCGATGCCCACGCCGATCCAGTCCGCGCCCTTGCAGCCGCTCGCGAAGCGCCATTGCCCCGACACTTTGAAGCCGCCCGGCGCGCGCTCCGCCTTTTGCAGCGGATACAAGCCGCCCGCGAACACCTGATCCGGACCGGTCGCATAGATGCGCGCCTGCATTTCCACGGGCAGCGCGGCGAGATAGGTGTTCGCCGAGCCGAACGCGGCGACCCATGCCGTCGAACCGTCCGCGACCGCGATGCGTTCCAGCATCTCCAGGAAGCGCGGCGGCGGCAGCGCATCGCCGCCGAAACGCTTCGGCGTGCTGGCGCGGAAGATGCCCGCGCGCTTCATCTTGCCGACCATGTCGCGCGGCACGTGAGACATCGCGTCGAACTCGTCGCGACGGCGCTCGACTTCCTCGATCAGCGCATCCAGCGACAGCGGTCCGGCGTATTCAGGGTAATCGTCCTGCGAGTCGATGATCGAATCGCTTTGAAGGGCTTGCATGCGTGATACCTCTCGATCGTTGTGGGCCGATGTCATTCGGCGTGCTGACGCGCGGCCATGCGCATCGCTTTGGGGAACGTCTCGCGCGCCAGCACGGTCGCGATGACGGTGATGAGTCCGAGCGCGCCGAGATAGATCGCGACCGGCACGGCGCTGCGATAGTGCGCGAGCAGCGCGGTGGCGATCATCGGCGAGAGACCGCCGCCGAGCACCGACGACACCTCGCGGCCGATGCCGAGACCGGAGAAGCGCAAGTGCACCGGCAACATCTCGCTGATGAACGCGGGCTGTGCGCCTTCGAGAATGCCGAGGGTGATGCTATTGGCGAGAATCAGCGCGGCCATGATCTTCCAGTACTCGCCCGAGCCGAGCAGCGCGAAGTAGGGCCATGCGACGAGCAGCATCGCGATGGCTCCGGCGAGATACACCGGCTTGCGGCCGACCTTGTCGGTGACGTGGCCGAAGAAAAGCGAGACCGGAATCATCAGCAGCATGGACACGGTCAGGCCGCTGAGAATCCAGCTCGACTTGATGCCGAGATACTGCCCGTATGCGATGGAGAACGCGAAGAAGATGTACGACGCGCCGCCTTCGCCGAAGCGCAGCCCGAACACGGTGAGCACTTCACGCGGGCATTGCTTCAGCACGTCGATCACGGGCATGCGGCTCTCGTGACGCGTCGCCTTCACTTCCGCGAAGGCCGCGCTTTCGCCGACTGAGCGGCGCATCCACAGACCGAGCGCGACGAGCGCGGCGCTGCCGAGGAACGGTATGCGCCAACCCCAGCTCTGGAAGTCGCTGGACGGCAAGTTTTGCACGAGCAGGAACGCGCCAGTCGACAGCACGAAGCCGAGCGCAGCGCCGCACGGACTCCACGCCGCAAGCGCGCCGCGCTTCGACTGCGGCGCGTTTTCGTGGATCAGCAAGATGCTGCCGCTCCATTCGCCGCCTGCCGCGAGCCCTTGCATGATTCGCAACAGCACCAGCAGCACCGGCGCCGCGATGCCGATCTGCTGATACGTCGGCAGCACGCCCATCAGCACCGTCGCGGTGCCCATGGTGAGAAGCGTGAGCATCATCACGACCTTGCGGCCGTAGCGATCGCCGATATGACCGCATAGCACGCCGCCAATGGGCCGCGCGATGAAGCCGACGGTAAAGCCGCCGAACGCCGCGATGGTGCCCGTCAGCGGGTCGCTGCCCACGGGAAAGAATAGCTTGCCGAAGACGAGCGCGGCGGCGGTGCCGTAGAGAAAGAAGTCATACCACTCGAGGATCTGACCGAGCACGGCGGTGGTGACCGCGCGACGCACGCCGCTTCGCGTGCGGGGAACGTGCCGCGCGGGAATGGGCGGCGCACTCATATCGGGATTCACGGCATCAGGGTTCATGGGCTTTGGAGAGGCACGAGAGATTGGTTCCCGCATCGTTGGAACACACGCAGCGGGGCGCTTTGAATCGACACCGTCATGACATGGTTCGAACGATATGAGCCGAGAAAACAGCGGTCAAATCAAAGCCAAAAATGCGCGATATGAATCTCGTGCATGAACATGCAGTGAAAACCCTCGTATCAGCGGCGCTTATCGAACCTCCTTCTTTTGACTGATTTGCGACGCCATATCGGTCAACGCAGACTTGCGGCGGGTCATTGCTTGCCCCATCGGACAACCTCGATAGAAGGATCAATAGAATGAAACTCAAGGTGAGCGCAACGGCCGTGCTGTTGCTGGCGGTGGCAGGAAGCGCGCAGGCGCAGAGCACGGTCACGCTGTACGGCATCGTCGATGACGGTCTCAACTGGACGTCGAATTCAGGCGGCCACAATCTGTACAACGTGTCGAGCGGCGTGATGCAGGCAAGCCGTTGGGGCCTGCGCGGCAAGGAAGATCTCGGCGGCGGACTGGCTGCGCTCTTCGTGCTGGAGAACGGCTTCGATCTGAACAACGGGTCGCTGGCGCAGAAAAACCGCGGCAGCACGCAAGGGCTGATGTTCGGGCGACAGGCCTATGTCGGCCTCGCGAGTCCGTATGGGACATTGACGCTCGGACGTCAGTATGACTCCGTGGTCGATTACGTGGGTCCGTTCGAATCCGGTACCCAGTGGGCCGGATATATCGGCGCGCATCCCGGCGATCTGGACAACCTGAACAACGCCTATCGCGTGAACAACGCGCTCAAGTTCGCGAGCAAGACGTACTACGGCATCTCATTCGGCGGCGTGTATAGCCTGGGCGGCGTGGCGGGCGCGGCGTCGCGCAATCAGTTGTGGTCGCTCGGCGCGGGCTATGCGAACGGTCCCATAACGCTCGGCGTCGCGTACCTGAACGCGCGCAATCCGAACGTCGGCTTCTTCGGCGATAACGGCGCGAGCACGGCGCCGAGCGCGACCGCCAACTTCATCTCGTCGCCCGTTTACAGCGGCTATGCATCGGCGCGGACGTATCAGGTCGTAGCGGCGGGCGCGGCCTATGCAATCGGCGCGGCGACCATCGGCGCGACCTATTCGAATGTGCAATTCAAGAGTCTCGGCGATACGGTGAACTCAGGACCGAATCCGCGTGGCTATAGCGGCAACGCCAGTTTTAATAATGCGGAGATCAACTTCAAGTATCAGTTGACGCCCGCGCTCCTGGTCGGCGCTGCGTTCGACTATACGAAGGGCGGCGATGTCGATACATCCACGGGCGTCAATCCCGGCGCGAAGTACTACCAGGGCGCCATCGGCGCGGACTATTTCCTTTCGAAGCGCACGGACGTCTATCTGATCGGCGTTTATCAGAAGGCGTCCGGGACTGATTCGACGGGTACGGCGGCGGTGGCCGCCATCAACAACCTGACGCCTTCGACGAGCGACCGTCAAAGCACCGTGCGCGTTGGAATACGTCATAAGTTCTGAACGTGCGGTTCGACACACGCACTATCAGTCAAACCGATGCAGTCCGCCACATTTGATCTATTTGACCAATCTTGCGCGCATCACTACCTTGTAGTCGAAATCACTCAAGCTACTCTCATGACCACAGCGACGATCGAACGCATCGAAACATGTCTCGTCGATTTACCGACGATTCGCCCGCATAAGCTATCGGTCGCGACGATGCACGGGCAGACCTTGATGCTCGTGAAAGTGTTCTGCAGCGATGGCGTGATCGGCATCGGTGAAGGCACGACCTTCGCGGGCATGGCGTACGGTCCCGAGAGTCCCGAGTCGATGAAGCTGGCGATCGACGCGTATGTCGCGCCGGCCGCGATCGGCAAGGATGCGACGCGTATTCAGAATTGCATTGGCCGATGCCGGTTGCGAACTGGTGGAGCAGCCGGTCGCATCCGCTGCGGCGCTCGCACGTCTCATGCGCCGCTTTCCGGTCGCGCTCATGGCCGATGAAATTCTGCAAGGCCCCGAAAGCGCTTTCGAGATCGCGAAGCATGGCGGCGCGGATGTCTTCGCCATCAAGATCGAACAGAGCGGCGGTCTCTTTGCAGCACAGCGCGTTGCAGCGATTGCGGATGCCGCGGGCATCGAGCTATACGGCGGCACCATGCTGGAAGGCGCATTCAGCACGGTGGCATCGGCGCATTTGTTTGCGAGCTTCGCTAACCTGCAATGGGGCACTGAGTTGTTCGGCCCCTTGCTGATTACCGAAGAAATTCTGACGCGGCCGCTCGACTACAGCGACTTCGAACTGACCGTGCCGAACGGCCCGGGCCTCGGTATCGAACTGGACGAAGCCAAGGTAAAGCGCTTCACGCGCGACGGCCTGACAAAGATCATCAAGTAAAGAAGGAGACCGCTGATGCTTTTCCACGTACGCATGGACGTCAATCTTCCACCGGACCTGCCGGCCGATGTGGCCAACGCAATCAAGTCGCGCGAGAAAGCGTATTCGCAAGAGCTTCAGCGAAGCGGCAAATGGCGTCATATATGGCGCATCGCGGGCGAGTATGCGAACTACAGCATCTTCGACGTCGAAAGCAATGCGGAACTCCATGACATATTGACCGCCTTGCCGCTTTTTCCGTACATGAAGATTTCGGTGACGCCACTGTGCCGTCACCCGTCGTCCATTCGCGACGACGATGCATGAGCGTAAGCCATAAAACATCCCCCGATAACGATGGAGACAGAATCATGAGCGTTAAAGTGTTCGCCAATCAGGAAGTGCAGGACTTGCTCACGGCAGCGGCCAACCTCGACAGCGATGACGGCAATGCGCGCGCCAAGCAGATCACGCACCGCATGCTGAGTGATCTGTTCAAGGCCATCGACGATCTCGACATGACGCCCGATGAAATCTGGGCAGGCGTGAATTACTTCAACAAGCTCGGGCAGGACGGCGAGGCGGCGTTGCTTGCTGCGGGGCTCGGACTGGAGAAGTACCTCGACATGCGGATGGATGCCGCCGACAAGCAAGCCGAAATGGATGGCGGCACGCCGCGCACGATCGAAGGTCCGTTGTATGTCGAAGGCGCGCCGGTGCGCGATGGCGTATCGAGGATCGATATCGACGAAGACGCGGACGCTGGCCCGTTGATCATTCGCGGAACGGTAAAGGGACTGGACGGCAGGCCCGTTGCGGGCGCGGTGGTCGAATGCTGGCATGCCAATTCGAAGGGCTTCTATTCGCACTTCGACCCGACCGGCGCGCAGAGTCCGTTCAACTTGCGCGGGGCGGTGCGCACGGGCGAGGACGGCAAGTACGAGTTTCGCACGCTCATGCCGGTCGGTTACGGATGCCCGCCCCAAGGCTCGACGCAACGCTTGCTGAACGCGTTGGGGCGGCACGGCAACCGTCCCGCGCATGTGCACTTCTTCGTGACGGGCGATGGTCTGCGCAAGCTCACGACGCAGATCAACATCGAAGGTGATCCGCTCATTTGGGACGACTTCGCTTATGCCACGCGTGAGGACCTGATTCCTCCGGTTGTCGAAAAGACGGGCGGCGCGGCATTGGGGTTGAAAGAGGACGCGTACAAGGAGATCGAGTTCAACTTCGTGCTGACGCCGGTGATCGGAGGGAAGGACGATCAACTCGTTAATCGGCTGAGAGCGACCGCTGTGGCGTGAGGGAAGGTGGGGGAGTGGTGCCGCTTGCTTTCGGTTGTGGGCGGGTCGTTGCGTTCGCTGGGCGTGGCCGATGAAGCGCACGGAGGTGCAGCAGCATCTCGACGCGATGATCGAGCTCTTGCAGTGTGACTTATGCTGCAATTAGCGATAGGCACGGCGTAGCCAGTAAGCCGTTACGTCGCCCGTGGTCGTCTATGATATAGCGTTGACGATGGCGGTAGCCCGTGCCGGACAAGCTGACGTTGAAGGAGCAAGCCATGGTGTGGCCGTTCTACTCCGCGCTGTTAGCGATCTTCTTCGTGGGCTTGAGCATTCGCACTCTGCGCTTACGACAGCGGCTGCGCATTGCTATCGGCGATGGCGGCAACAAGACCATGCTGCGGGCAATCCGCGCACACGGCAACTTCGCCGAGTACGTTCCTCTCGGCCTGTTTCTTATCTTTACCTGTGAAGCGGCCGGCGCGCCTCGCATGTTTCTTCACACCCTTGGAGTCATGCTCGTGACGGGTCGCGTCGTCCACGCGTTCGGGCTGTCGCGATCCCGAGAGGTTCCGGGTTCTCGCGTGGCAGGCATGGCGCTCACATTCGCGTGTTATCTGTTGGCTGCTGCATTCCTTCTGTGGCGGACCGTCATGCCGGCCGGTTGAGCGCGGCATCGAATGCTTCGTGGTGCGTCCCGGTATGCCCGGGCGCACGTTCGCCACCGACTCACACCACACCGACCGCACTCACGGACTCGACGAGGCTGATCTCGCCCAGATAGACGCTCTCGCCCAACTCACATTCGCGCCACGCGCTGCCGGACGCGTGACAGATCTCGACCCGGTATTTGCCGCTTCCTTTGGCCAGACCGTCGAATCGAAAATCGCCAAAGGCGTCGGAGATCGTTTCCGACATCTTCTCCTTGCCGACGTAGAGGCTCACCACGGCATTCGCGACACACTCGGTTACGCCGCCTACGCTCGCGCTCACGCTTCCGCCGATGAAGCACGTTTCCCAACGCTCGAGCGCGCTGTACCAAACGCGCGGCTTCGTGCCCAGATTCGGCCGCAATACCCTCAGCCCTTCGCGTCGGGCCTTGTCGGCCATCGCTGCATCGTCCAGCTTAACGGTCTCGAAGACGTTCGTGGGACATGACTGCTGGCAGCGCGGCTCGGGCCAGCCTTGGTCGAGCAGATGAGCATCGAATATCCATGTCTGCGGTAACTGGAGTTCCGCGTTCCAGACAATCGCCTTGTATGGGCACGATTTCACGATATCTTTTCTGCCTCGCGCCTTCTCGGGATCGATAATGACGATACCGTCCGCGCGCTTGCGAACGGCGTCGCCGCCCACCCGCATGCACGGTGCTTCGTCGCAATGGTTGCACATCACCGGAAGATAAGTGGTCTGCACCATGTGCGAGTCGCCCTGCACACGGCGCAAGATGCGAATGGTGCTTTCGGCTTCGGGCGAGGCGGGCGCGGAATACCCGGGAAAGTCGTTGCCGACGTGCTCATCCCGCGCGGCTATCACGCAGTTGTGGCAGTTCTCACAGCGCCCGACATTGATAACGAGGTTCCACTTTTTCATTTGGTAGTCCTTACGCTGCGCGAGCGAGTATGAATGCATCTGCGTTTCGCCACTTCTCGACCTGAACGAGGCACGAGTTCGGGCTCATGCTGCTCGTGCCGGCGGTCTGTGGCCGATCAGGTGTCAGCATATTCATGCAGCCGCCGATCTCGACGCGTTCCCCACCCACGTCGACGAGCTGAAATTCCGCGCTGGCCTCGTACGACTTGACCACGCCTGCGCTGACCAGAGACGAAACGTCTGCTGCGCAGATGACGGCGCCCCGATCGTTGTACACCTTGACCAGATCGCGATGAGCGATGCCGCGCGCGGCCGCGTCGCCCGGGCTCAGTCTCAGCAGCCAGAAACGGTGCCCCGCAATCAGCGCGCGATGCTCGTGCACACTGTTGACGGACGAGCTCTTGCCATCCGCATGGGTATGAAAGCTGTAACGGCTGTGAGTGGCGATCAACTGCAACGGGTAGCGTTGCGCCAGGCTCGTCCGCATTCCCTCCCACGAAGGGATATAACGGTTCAGCGGTGGGCGCTCGGGATTGTCTGCAGTGTTTCGCTTGAGCACCTCGGGCACGAATTCCAGCTTGCCACTCGGCGTCTGCAGGCCCATGCCGAACTTCTCCGCGAACTGCGAGGGCAGAGGATGCGGCTCCTGCAAGTCCTTGCGCCGGCCTTCGGCGAACCAGCGCATGTCCACCGGATGACGCAACTCGGGCTTCTCGGGCGGCACGACGAAATAGCCCTTGCGACAGAACGACCGCCACGATATATGGTCGGGCAAGTCCGACGACGCAAAGACCCGCTTGACCCAATCGAGTTCGCTGCATCCCTCGGTGAACACGCCGCCCAGGCCCAGCCGCGTCACAATAGCGGTGAAGATGTCGTAGTCGGAGCGCGACTCGCCCAACGGCTCGATGCACTTGTGCTGCAACGTGACGATGCGATGATTGACCGTGCCATGCCCGTGGTGAGCATATCCGCCCGCATTCGCCCATTCGCCGATGTCCCAACGCTCCAGCGCAGTGCAAGCCGGAAGAATGATGTCGGCGAATCGCGCTTCGCCTTCCATCCAGATCGACTGATTGACGACGAACTCGATGCTGCCATGCCGGTAAGCATCGGCCCAGCGTCCGGACTTCGTCACCGTGCTGAAGGCGGACCCACCGTATCGATAGATCATGTGGATCGGCGAATACCCCGGCATCGGATAGGTGAAGGGCGCGAATTGCGCCTCTTGTGACATGCCGTCCCACAGATAGCCCGTGGCATGGCCGTCGATGATGGCATCGGGCAGTTGCTGCCGCGGGACCATTTGCTTGACGGGATTCATGCTGAGGATATGCGGCATGCGCTGATAGTTGTTCACCGCGTTCGCGGTCCAGGCCAGATCGCCGGAAATGCCGCCATCCGCGTAGCCGGGGAAGTAGAAATGGAAATCGTGCGGGACGCCGACTTCGAGACAGCCGAAGTTGACGCCCGGCTTGCCCCAGCCCTGCATCGCCATCATCATGATCATGCAGCGCGCCCATTGCGCGCCGGTCGCGCCACGGCCTGCGCCACCGAAGCCGGCGCCCGTCATCCCGACTGCAAGATGGACCTTCTTATTTCCCCAGCGGCGCGCCAGCGCACGGACGTCCTTGGCGGGCACACCGGTCTCGCTCTCCTGCCACTCGGGCGTCTTGGGGATGCCATCGGTCTCGCCTAGCAAGTAGGCCTTCCACTCGTCGAAGCCGGTCGTGCGCGTGGCGACGTAGTCCTTGTCGTACAGTTCTTCCACGGTCCATACGTACATGATCGCCGTGGCGAGCGCAGCATCCGTTTGCGGTCGAATAGGGATCCAGCGGCCGCCCAGCAATTGCGCAGTGGGATTGCAGTGCGGATCGATATGAACGAACTCGATGCCGAGTTCCTTGGCCCACAGCCGGCGCGGCGTTCCTTCGAATCCCGCATAGGCTCCGTTGGTGCTCTCGGGGTCGCACGACCAGAAGACGATCATGTCGGCTTCCTTCAGGCAATCCTCGACGCCACCGTAGCCCGATGGCACGCCGATGCGCATCGAGTTGCCGAAGTGATGCATCGCGCCCCAGTACCAGCCTTCCCAACTGTCGGGGTTCGCTGCCACGCGAGTGAAGCCGATCAGGTTCGCAAAGCGCGTGAGCGCACTCAGGTAGTAGCCCACATTGCCCCATTGATGATGTGACGACATCGGGAACGTGATGGAACCGGGACCGTGCACGCGCTTCTGCCGATTGATCTCTTTCGCAACAATGTCGAGCGCTTCGTCCCAGCCGATGCGGACGTATCCGGACTTGCCCCGGTTCTGAGGATTGCGTTCGCCATCAGGATCGAAGTCGATCCGCTTCATCGGATAGAGAATCCGCTTGTCGGAATAGACGAGCGATTTGAGTGACAGCGCATGAGGCGCGACGAGGCCGCGCCGTGGCGGAGTAAAGCGGCGTCCGCGCGCCTCGATAGTCCAGCTAGGCGCATCGGTGCTGTCCAGGTCGATAGGCGTCACCCGAACGATCTTCTTATCCTTGACATAGACGAAGAGCGGACCGCCGTTCGTGCAGGTCGTATAGCGTCGGGTGCCATCGCGCATCGGCACGCCCATCGACAGGCCGACAGTCTGCATCATGCTCAGGGTTTGCAATAGCCAGACGACGTGTTCATCTTCGCCCTCGGTGACGACCTTGAAGTTCTTCGCAGCGTGAATGATCTCGCCGTGGTCCGGCTTCGGCGAAAGAAACTTCAGAGCAGTAGGCACGTCCTTGAAAGCCATGCGGACGTCGGCCTCTAGATGCCTGCCCGCGAACGACCGGACCTGTCCGTTCTTTATCTCGACGACGCGGCCAATGCTCTTATCCGCGAGTCCGATCCATGCCACGACATTGCGCTCCTTCAAGCGATCACGATAAGCCGGATACCGGCGTGCCGTCAGGTCGAGGACTTTGGGCAGAGCAAAAAGAATGGTCTTGAGAACCTGTCGTTTCATGATTCGTTCGAATAGGAAGTTCGCGGCAGATGCAGGGCATGGTGGAATCCACCGTCAGACTAACGAGCTATGTAATCAGGACATTGAAGTAAGAGCCGCTAAAACGTATAGCCGACGTTCACGAAGACGTTGAGCGGATTGAGCCGTAGCGTCGATGTCGATACCATCTGCATTCCGTCAGCGGTCTGACCGTGCACCGTCAGATGCGTCGTGACCGGAATGTAGCCGACCGAAGCGCCGACCGACCAGTGCTTCGTCAACGTGTAGTTCGCCCCGATCTCGAAGACGGGATTCCAAGACGAACTCAACTCCGCGTGTGCTGAACCGCCCGGCCCGAGGTTATCGGTGACGAACTGGCTGCTCGTAATCCGGACCTGAGTGAACCATGTGTAGTTCACGCCAACTCCGATGAACGGACGGAATTTCGACTCGGCAGAGAACAAGTGATATCGAAGCTCGATGGCGGGCGGCATCGGTTTCGTCGAGCCGAGGTTGCCGTACTTCTGGTAGGTCCCATTGCCGACCAGATCGACCTTGAGCGGGAGACCCAACAACATGGCGACACCGATGTTGTCGGTAACGTAGTACTCTGCGGTCATCCCCACGGTGTCGGTCGAACTCGGATGCGCTCCGCTTCCCGCTACCTGCTTGTTCACGGGCGCGCCGCCCATGCTTTGTACGATGAGCGGCGTTGCATCGCCCTGCGGCGCAACGTGAAGCCAGCCTGTCGACAGGGTGATGCTCCCCGCAGACTGCGCAATCGCGCTGCCGGAAAGCAGCGCCGAGCAGAGGCAGGCCGTCAGCTTCCTCCCGAGCATTTCCATTGTCTCCTCCTGTGTACCTGGTCTCTTTTCTGAATCGGTGGTGCGTCGCGCCGAATGGAGAATAGGCACGTGTTTGTAGTAGTACTAAGTCAATGAAACGGACCTTCGCTTGATGCGTTGCTAGCCGAATCAAATGCCCTTCAATCGACTCGGGAGGTGCCCGCGGCGATGGACACTGAAAATGCAAAAGGAAAGCGCCCGAGCACAGACGCGGCCAATGCTTCGAGCGCGGGATCAGCAAGCTCGATGTCGAGCGACATGCCGTGCAAGTTGTCGTCGCGGACTCTAACGGTTGCCCCTTCGATGCCGGCCTCTGCCAGCGCCGACCGTAACGCATCCGCGGTCTCTTGCCTTTTCAACGCCGGCTTGAATATCTTGCCGACGCCGGTGAGTGGCATTGCATCGACAATGCGGATGGCCTTCGGAACCGCCGCGCGCTCGCCAATCTCGTCACGCAGAAAATCGGCCAAGTCGGTTTCGGTTATCGTCTCGCCCGGTCGCAACTGCACATAGACGACAGGCAACTCGCCAGCGTGCATATCGGGGCGTCCAATTGCAGCGGCAATCTGGACGGCAGGGTGGCGATGCAGTGGTTCCTCGATGGCTGCCGGGTCGATATTGTGTCCGCCACGGATAATGAGTTCTTTTTTGCGCCCGGTAAGCCAGAAGTAGCCGTCGGAATCGCAGCGCCCGAGATCGCCGGTATTGAGCCATCGCCTGCCGTCGCGCAGGTCCATCCAGATGCCGCTGTTCTGTTCATCTCGCGTATAGCCGGCGAACACGTTGGGACCCGAGACGATGAGTTGGCCGACTTCGTTCTCGGCGCAGTCTCTGACATACCGGCCAGCGCCATCGACCAGGACCGCTTTCATCGCCTGACCGGGCAAGCGAAGCCCGATCGAACCGACTCTGCGTTCGCCGCACGGCGGGTTGACGCTGCTTACGCACGTGCCTTCCGTGAGGCCATAGCCTTCGAGAATCCGTACGCCCGTGCGCTGCTCGAATGTGCGAAGCAATTCAACCGGCATGGGCGCCGCGCCGCACAGGCCATATTCCAGAGAACTGATGTCATGTGCGCCTACCGGCACGCCCAACAGCGCACCATAAAGCGTCGGAACGCCGCTGAAAAAGTTGACGCGGTAATGCTCGACAATCTCCCAGAAATGCGCGACAACGCCTTCGTTCCGATAGCCTTGTGGCGTGCCGAGCACGACATGCGCGCCGCGTGAGAACGCCATCAGTCCCGTCACCATCACCGCATTGACGTGAAAGAGCGGCAAACCGCAGAAGAGCGTTTTGCCCGGGCCGATGCTTTCGCCGAGGAACTGGCCCGCGCTCCACGCATTGGCCACTTCGTTGCGGTGACTGCGCATTGCAATCTTCGGCAGCCCTGTGGTGCCGCCCGTGCAGAAACACGAAGAGACGTCATCGCTCTCAATTTCACGCGCGCCGATGAGTGCGGCACCTGACTCCCGCGCCATGGCCGTGCTGAAATCGTGGATTCGGATGTGCGAGGGAATGGCACTGCGCACAGCCACGTCGTCGCATATGAAGCGCTTCTCATCTGACGTCCGCTCGGCCAGATCGACGAGCACGAGGTCTCGTAGAGCGGTCACCTTGTCCAGGACGCGTTGGATTTTTTCCCAGAGGTCAACGCCTGGAAAGGGCGCGAGCGTGACCAGCACGCTGGCTCCCGAAGCAATCAGGAGTTCGCCGATCGCCTCGCTTTCGAGCAATGGATTGATCGCGCACACGATGCCCGCCGTTTCCGCTCCCCAGATCACGAAGTGCGTCTCGGGAAGGTTCGGCAAGAGATAGGCCACGACTGAGTCGCGCTGCACGCCCATTCGCGCGAACATGTTCGCCGTGCGCGTGATGTCGCGCATCAGGTCGCCATATGTCCAGCAATCAGCGGCTCGATAGCTTTCGACCGTCGCGAAGAACGAAAGCGCCGGCGCGGAAGGATCGATGGCAGCGCCTCGGCAGATCATCTCGTACGTGCTTGACGGCAGATGCGCCGGCGATTCGAGCTTCTCGATGGCGAGAACGTCGTGAATATTCGCTACGCCTTTCATGCTGCCGCTTCCACGATCACATTACGCTGGACACCCAGATTGATCGAGCCGTCGCGGCTGGCGATACGGGCCTCGACGACGTCGCCCACTCGGAGATACTGCGGACGCTCTTGCTGCATCTTCAGGAAGAGCCGCCATTTCTCGGCATCGGGCAATTGTGCTGCGGCGCGTTGCTTCTCCGGCGACGGGATGCTCAGAGCACAGCCGGAAGGCGTGCCTGTCGCAATCAGGTCGCCCGCGCGAAGATCATGTATTGCGCATAGCTCCGTCAAGGTCTCTGCGGGTCCATAGACAAGACCCGCCGTAGAATCGCTCTGGCGGACGGTGCCGTTGACTGTCAGCGTCAGCAGGAGTTGCTTTAGCTTCGGAAAGTCTTCTCTTTCCAGCAGGCAAAGATAAGGACCGACCGGGCCGAACGTGCGATAGCTCTTGCCCTTGTAGAACTGCATCTGCGGGATCTGGATATCACGCGCGGAGTAGTCGTTGACGATCACTGCGCCCGCAATGTATTCGTGAAGATTGTCGTCCGTGACAGTCTCGCGCGAGGTGATGTCGCGTCTGAGGACAAGGCCGAGCTCGATCTCATAGTCGAGAAAGCGTACTTCCTTCGGCTTCACGACGGCCGAGTTGGCCGCGACAATGCAGCTCGATGCCTTCGTGAAGATCATGTTGAACTTCTTCACGTCCGGATCGAGGCCGGACTCGATCATATGCTGGCGATAATTCGCGCCCTGGCAAATGAACTGCTGGTTCGCGGTCACGGGCGACAGCCATTGCACCTCGGATTCGGGAATCGTCGGCCCGCTCACATCCCGCAGCGGTTCCACTGCGTTGGCCCTGACGAAATCGGCGGTCGAGGCGAACTCGCCGGGAATCGGGGTAATGACGCCGTCCACCACAACGCCCCACTGATCGCGCTCATGATGCCTGTAATGCAGAATATGAAGTGCCATGGAAGGATCTCCCGAGTCGATGGTTGAATGAGTTCAGGCAAAGAGCTTCGCCAGCGTGCGCAGCTTGTCGAGCGTCAAGTCGGGGCTGCGCCGCAAGTTTCTGACTAACGCCGCGATGCTGGCTGCCGTGAATCTGGGCTTCGTGAAACTGCGAGGCATCGTCGGCCCCCATTGCGCCATCGCCTCGCGGCTGACTGCGTGGATGCCTGTCGGTACATCGGCCGTGAACAGGTCGCCGTCGCAGTAGTGCTCGTGCTTGTCGCCCCACGGGTCCTGCCAGTAATCGAAGATCTGGCTGCCCAGAATGTGGCGGCCGATTCCCCAGGCGTGCGTCCAGCCGCGATCGCGCAGGACGCGCTGGCCCATGCCGACCGCATCCGCATCGACCACCTCGAAGGCGCTATGGCTATACGCCGCCGCAAAGCCCTGCGCGATTGCGAGCGTGTGATGGTCCGCCGGTGTGTCGCCGAGATCGAGCCGCATGAAGGTCACGGCGGGTGAGCCGTCGGGAAGCACCTGAACGTCGCTCGGAATGAAGCCGAAGTGCTGCGCGTACCATGCGCAGGTTTCCTGATAGTCGGCGACTTCGAGCACGACATGTCCGAGCCGGATGATTTCTGGCGCGCGCTCGGGCGGGCGCTGCGTTTCGTTGATCCGGACCCACGCATCCGCGGAATTGAACGATAGCGCCGGCCGGTGCGACAACGCCGCAGCCCTCGCCTGACCCCATATCGCATCGACGCGAAAGCCCGACGGGTCGGTCAATCGCACGACATAGCCCCGGCCGGGCAGAGGCGACGGCTGGATCGTCGAGGCGCCCGGCAGTCGGGCAATCGCATCCAGATCCGACTTGTTGTCGACTTGCAATCCGAAGCCAACGAACCGGGGCTTCGGCGCTTTCTTGACGACATAGCAATAGTGGGAAGCCGCTGTGCCGCGCAAGAGCACTGCCGAGTCGCTACGCATACTCGTTCGTAGTCCGAAGTCATTGAGGAAGCTTTCGGCTTTGTCGAGATCGGGCCGTTCGAACATCAGATACGCCAATGCCGACGCTTTCGTGGTCGGGTCAGGATGCCGAGCCGGCTGTGCAGTGGTCAGTTTCATGGCGACGAAGGTGCGCGTAGTTGGATAACGGGGTTCGAAGGCAGGCCGATTCGTGAATCAGTGCCGCGTTTGCGTGGAGCGATGCAGCGTGTGGGATGGCCGCGAGACCGTGGCTCGCCGATGTCGCCGCGAATGCGCTCGCGAGCACATCACTGATGCACGTAGTCGGCCATGCGGCGCGCACGGCGCGACGGCGATCACTGTCGCTATAGCTGTCTCCACAGTCACTCCATCTGTCGTGAGTTGAATCGGCCTTCATGGTGCCGTTGTGTGACATTAAACTCATGACTGATAAGTTTGTCAATATAGAGATCCACATCTATACTGGGGTACGAGATCAGAAATCTGGAATGACGATGCCGAATCCTGTACGCCGCCAGAGCGCAAAGCCCGCTGCGCAGGCCGTGCCAGCCGCCCGAGTCGTGGCGACCGAAGAACGCGAGCCGCGCGGCGCGCGCCGAAAGCGCGAGACCCGGGCCCGTTTGCTGGATGCCGCCCTCAGGCTGATGGCCGAAAAGGGCATGGAGGGGGTGGCCATCAACGAAATCACCGAAGCCGCCGATGTCGGCTTCGGCTCGTTCTATAACCACTTCGATTCGAAAGAGGCGATCTACGGGACGCTCGTGGACACGGTGTTCGAGGAGTTCGCGAACATGCTGGATCGCCTCGGCCGAGGACTGTCCGACCCGGCCGAGATCATCGCCGTCTCGGTGCGTCACACGATCTTGCGCGCGCGGCACGACCCGGTTTGGGGGCGGTTCCTGATACGCGAGGGGTTCTCGGCGCGCGCGACGAGCCGCGGGCTGGGTCAGCGGCTGCTGCGCGACATAGGCAACGGCATCGCCGCGAAACGATTCGTGGTGGCTGATCCGCTGATCGGCTTTCTTGCCGTAGGTGGCACGGTGCTGTCAGTGATCGCTGCCGAGCTGAACTACGTGGCTGCGGACGCTCCCGCGCCAGGCGTGCTGGCGGAGCTCGGCTTCAGCGGGGAGCATCTCCCCGAACGCACGGCGGCGATGCTGCTCCAGACTTTGGGTCTCAAGCGCGCTGAGGCGGAAAAGATCGCGACGCGTCCGCTGCCGGTCGTGGACGACGCAATCGACGGGAACTAAGGCAGGACCGAGCGCCATGGCTTCGCCTAACTACCGCGCGCTCGCCTGGCGTTGCGCGTCGAACGCCGACGGCGACGGTCTATTCGGCGTCGCCCTTCTTCGTCGGACCGTACGCGGCGAGAAACACATCGACCGCTCTTTGAACGACCTTCGCGATATTGCGAGCGCTCGTATCAGCGGGCGCGCCGACGAGGCACGGCTCCAGTAATTCCGCTTCGTACAGACTTCGCAGATGCGCGGTCGCGATCTCCGGGTTGCAATGGCGTAGTTCCTTGGCGTCGATCGCGCGTTGCAGGAAGTCGGTCATCAACTGCCAGGCGGGCTTGGGTCCGCGTTCATAGAAGAGGGCGCCGACGCTCGACCGGCCGCCTTCGTGGTGAGCGAGACGGCGCACCGCCATGACCTTCGGTGTCAGCGTCGCGGCCAGATAGTGCTTGCCGAACTTGAGCAGCGTTTCCCGCACGGGCGCGGCGCTTTTGAGCAACTCGACGGCCACTTTGGCTTCTTCCGCCGCAGCCATCATGACGTCGGCGAACATCACTTCTTTCGACTCGTAATAGCTGTAGAGCGTGGCCTTCGAACCGCCTGCCCGCGCGGCGATCTCGGACATCGACGCCCGCTCGAATCCCACTTCGCTGAACACCTGAAACGCGGCGTCGATGATCGCCTGCCGCTTTTCTTCCGTCTTCACTCTCATATCCGGCTTCCTCCGTTGAACGGTGATGCAACGCCACGGCGCGGGAACTTCGCCCGCAGCCGGAGCCGTCTCCATGTCGTTAATCTACCATATCTGAACCGTACGGTTTGTTTTTGTTGACAGCCGTATTCCGCATAACTAGACTGTTCAGTATCGAAATGAGCGATGCGGAGCAAGGACGATGGAAGCAATCACGAAAACCCGAAGTCGGGCCATGCCGATCAGGCTGGCCGTCGCGATGGCCTTCGCGATGGTGGCGAGCGCGTGCGCGCAGCTGCCTGACATGCCGCAAAAGCCGGTGACAAAGGACATTACCCGGTACGAGACGGCACAGACACTCGGCGCGGACGCGGGCAAAGAGGCTCTCTGGCCGACGGATCAATGGTGGGTCGCCTACAACGACTCGCAACTCAACGGCCTGATCGCGGAAGCACTGAAAGACGAGCCGACGCTGGCTGCCGCTCAGGCGCGGCTGCATAACGCGGAGGCATCGGCGCAAGTGGCCGGCGCCGCGCTGCTGCCGGAAGTGAACGCGCAGGGCTCGGTCGAGAAGCAGAAGCAGAGCTACAACAACGGCATTCCGTCCGAATTCGTGCCGCATGGATGGCGTCCGTACGGCAACGCCGAACTCGACTTCAGCTACGAAATCGACTTCTGGGGCAAGAATCGCGCGGCGCTTGCCGCTGCGACGTCGGACCTGGAAGCCGCACGCGCAGACGCGGCGCAGGCCCGCATGGTGCTGTCGACGTCGATTGCCGCAGCGTATGCCGACCTCGCGCGGCTCTTTGCCGAACGCGACAGCGCGCAGGCCGCGTTGCAGGTGCGCACCGCCTCTGCGCAGCTGTTCAGGGAACGCTTCGCGAACGGGCTCGAAACGCAGGCGGGCGTGAAGCAAGCCGAGTCGAAGCAGCAAAGCGCGCAGGCCGACTTGCTCGCACTCGACGAATCCATCGCGCTCGCGCGCAACCAGATCGCGGCGCTGATGGGCGCCGGTCCCGACCGGGGCTTGCGCATCGCGCGGCCGGCCGTCGATCTCACTCAGCCAGCCGGCATGCCTTCGAATCTTGCGTTGGGTCTGCTGGGCCGCCGCCCGGATGTGGTCATCGCGCGCCTGCGGGTCGAGGCAGCGGCCAAGCGGATCGACGTCGCGCGGGCCGGCTTCTATCCGAACGTCAACCTCGCCGCGATGATCGGCTTTCAATCGCTCGGGCTGAACATGCTCACGAACTCCGGTTCGCTCGTCGGCAACTTCGGGCCTGCGGTCACGTTGCCCATCTTCAACGGCGGACGCTTGCGCGGCGAACTGCGCGGCGCGCGGGCCACCTACGACGAAGCCGTCGCGAACTACGACGAAACGCTGACCAAGGCGCTGCACGACGTGGCCGACGTCGCCGCGAGCAAACGCGCGCTGGGCGACCGCCTGCAAGCCACGCAAGCCGCGTATGACGCTGCCTCGCAAGCGCATCAGGTGGCGCTCGACAGATACCGCGCAGGGCTCGCGGGATACTTAGAAGTGCTGAACGCCGCCGACACCATGACCTCCGCGCAGCGCCAGCTCGCCGATATCCGCTCGCGCACCTTCTCGCTCGATGTCGCCCTCGTGCGCGCGCTTGGCGGCGGCTTTCAGGCCCGCGTGCCGAGCGCGAACGACGACAGCCAACTCAACAAGCAAAGCTGACTCCAAGGATCACGATCATGTCTGAAACCAACTTGCTGAAGAACAAAGAGTCCCTGATGCCCGACTCGCCGTCTGCCGCCGCTTTACCCGCGGATGCGCAGGCCGACGCGCCTCCTTCCAAGCGCAAGAAGCTCTTCGCGCTCTTCGCCGGCGCCATTGCCGTGACCGGCCTCGGCGTTGCAGGCTACTGGCACTTCGTTGCATCGCGCTATGTCTCGACCGACAACGCCTACACCGCGGCGGAAGTGGCATCGATCACGCCGGCCGTGAGCGGAATCGTGAAGAGCGTGCCGGTCGTGAACACGCAGCGAGTGCATCGAGGCGACATCCTCGCCGTGATCGACGACACCGACGCGAAGATCGCATTGGCGCAGGCCGAAGCGGATCTGGGTCGCGCCGAGCGCAAGGTGCGCGGCTACGTTGCGACCGACACCGAGCTCGCCGCGCAGGTCAATGCGCGCGCAGCCGAGGAAGCGCGCATGGCCGCGCAAATCGCCTCGGCGCAGGCGGACTTCGACCGCGCATCGATCGACCTGCAACGTCGTGAAGTGCTGAGCCATACCGGCAGCGTATCCGGCGAAGAACTGAGCAACGCGCGAGCCGCTTTCTCCACCGCCAAGGCTGCGCTCGACGCGGCCCGCGCCGCGGCGGCTCAGGCAAAGGCGAGCCGCGACGCGGCAATCGGATCGCTTGCGGCGAACAAGGTGCTGATCGCGGATACGACCGTCGAGACCAATCCGGAAGTGCTGCTCGCCCGCGCCAAACGCGATCAGGCACGCGTCGATCTGGAGCGCACGGTGCTGCGCGCGCCGGTCGATGGCGTCGTCGCGAGCCGCCAGGTGCAGGTCGGCCAACGCGTGCAGACCGGCGCGTCGTTGATGTCGGTCGTGCCGCTCGAATCGGTGTATGTCGATGCCAACTTCAAGGAGACGCAACTCGGGAAGGTTCGTATCGGCCAGCCGGTGGAGTTGAAGTCGGACATGTACGGCAGCAAGGTCGTCTATCACGGAACGGTCTCGGGTCTCGCGGGCGGTTCGGGATCCGCGTTCGCGATGATTCCCGCGCAGAACGCAACCGGCAACTGGATCAAGGTCGTGCAGCGCCTGCCGGTGCGCGTGAAGATCGATCCGGCAGAACTTCGCGCGCATCCGCTCGGCATCAATCTGTCGATGGAAGCGACGGTCGACACGCGCGCCGGCAACGACGCGCCCGCACACTGAGGAGACGACACCATGTCTACGAGTCAGCTCAATGACATCTCGTTGCCGCCGCTCAGCGGACCCATGCTGATCGTCGCGGCGTTGATGATCGCCGCGGCCAACTTCGTCGCGGTGCTGGACACCACCATCGCGAACGTTTCGGTGGCGACCATTTCCGGCGCTCTCGGCGCTTCGACGAGCCAAGGCACTTACGTGATCACGTCGTACGCGGTAGCGGAAGCGTGCACCGTGCCGCTGACAGGCTGGCTCGCGAGCCGCTTCGGAACGGTGCGCGTGTTCATCACGGCGCTCATCGCGTTCGGGCTTTGCTCCGCGCTGTGCGGCATGGCCACTTCCCTCGGTACGCTCGTGCTGTTTCGCGTGTTTCAGGGGCTCGCGGGCGGCCCGCTCATGCCGCTGTCGCAAACGTTGCTGCTGCGTATCTTCCCGAAGGACAAGGCCGCCGTCGCGCTCGGACTGTGGAGCATGACGACGCTGATCGCGCCGGTCATGGGTCCGGTTCTGGGCGGCATCATCTGCGACGACTACCACTGGTCGTACATCTTCTTCATCAACGTCCCGGTTGCGTTGATCTGCGGGTACTTCGGGTGGCTGCTCGTGAAGCGTTACGAGACCGTGACGATACGCACGCGCATCGACGCGATGGGTCTCGCGCTGCTCGTCATCTGGGTCTCGGCGCTGCAGATCATGCTCGACGAAGGCAAGGACAACGACTGGTTCAGTTCGATGGAGATTCGCGTGCTCGCGGTGATCGCGGTGCTCGGCTTTATCGCGTTCTTGATCTGGGAACTGACCGAGCGCAACCCCGTCGTCGATCTGCGCGTGTTCCGCCATCGCGGTTTCGCGGCGAGCGTGCTCACCGTGTCGCTGGCATTCGGCGCGTACTTCGGCGCCACGGTGCTCACGCCGTTGTGGCTGCAAAGCAATATGGGCTACACGGCGACGTGGGCCGGCTACGCGACGGCCACCACGGGCATCTTCGCGGTCATCGTGGCGCCGATCGCCGCGCGGCTTTCGACGAAGGTGGACCCGCGTTGGCTCGTCTTCTGCGGTGTGATGTGGCTCGGTTCGGTCACGCTCTACCGCACGCACAACAATTCGGCGATGGACTTCTGGCAGGTGGCGTTGCCGCTGCTGTTGCTGGGCATCGGGCTGCCGATGTTCTTCGTGCCGGTCACGAGCCTCGGCTTGAGCAGCGTCGACGAGCCGGAGACCGCGTCGGCGGCGGGTCTGATGAACTTCTGCCGGACCTTCGGCGGCGCGATCGCCACGTCGCTCGTGAATACACTGTGGGAGGACAAGACCAAATACAACCGCGCGGAGCTGTCGGGCCTCGTCGATCAGGCCGGCCACTATGCGAACACGCTGACGAATTCGGGCTGGAGCGCGCATCAGGCGCAAGCGCAGATCAGCAACATGGTGGAGTCGCAGGCGGTGATGCTCGCCACGAACCAG
Source organism: Caballeronia sp. GAWG1-5s-s (assembly GCF_023631445.1). Classification (NCBI taxonomy): domain Bacteria; kingdom Pseudomonadati; phylum Pseudomonadota; class Betaproteobacteria; order Burkholderiales; family Burkholderiaceae; genus Caballeronia; species Caballeronia sp. GAWG1-5s-s. The sequence goes on from NZ_JALQDC010000033.1 coordinate 101,388, forward strand.
TTGTTCTTCAACATCGCGTGTTGCTTCGTGATCGGGGCGCTCGCGATCTGGTTGGCGCCGAGACCGACGCGCATCGCAGATACCTCGCAGGCGCATTGAAAGTGCTATACGCCGTTTCACCATGACTCTGACTTCTTATCAGCGCCAGACGCTTGCATGGGGCGCTATCGCGGCTGCGCTCGGTGTGCTTCTATGGATCTTGCGCCCGGTCCTGACGCCGTTTCTGCTCGGCGCGCTCATCGCGTATGTGTTGCAACCGGGCGTCGAATGGATGGTGCGCCAGCGCGTGCCGCGTGCCGTAGCCGTGTTGCTGATGATGTCCGCTTTCGCGTTGGCCCTGACGTTGCTGCCGCTGCTCGTATTCGCGGTCGTGCACAAGGAGGGGCCGCAACTCGCGAAGAACATTCCCGTGTTCGTCGCGAACCTGAACGCGTGCCTGCAACCACGTCTGGCTCTGCTCGGCATCAATTACTCGCTCGATCTCGCAGAAGTCCGCCATCTGCTGACGGGCGACACGAACGGAGACGGTCAGACGGTCATGCTCGCTGCGTGGCGCTACGTGCGCACGGGCACCGATGTCGTGTTGCCCGTGGTGAGCAACCTCGTGCTGGTGCCGCTCGTGCTGTTCTATCAGCTCTACGACAGGCATCAGATTTTCGCGCGCATGGAAAGCCTCGTGCCGCGGCGCTGGGTGGCCAACGTCCGGCGTCTCGTGATCGAAATGGATCGAATGCTTTCGCAATACTTGCGCGGCCAGTTGCTCGTGATGGTGTTGCTGGCGGTCTTCTACTCGGTGGCACTGAGCATGACCGGTGTAGAGATCGCATTGCCGATCGGACTCTTCACCGGCTTCGCGGTCTTTATTCCGTACGTGGGCTTCGCGTTGGGACTCTCGCTCGCGATTCTTGCCGGAGTGCTTCAGTTCGGTGGATGGTACGGTCTCGCTGCGGTCGCCGCCGTGTACGGAGCCGGGCAGATTCTGGAGAGCTGTTTTCTCGTGCCGAAACTCGTGGGGAACCGCATCGGACTGCACCCGCTCGCGGTGATCTTCGCGCTGCTCGCATTCGGCCAGTTGTTCGGCTTTTTCGGCGTGCTGCTCGCGTTGCCTGTCAGCGCGATTCTTACAGCTGTTTTGGGCGAACTGCGTCGTCGTTACGTGGCGAGTGCGCTGTATCGCGATTGAGCGGCGTTCTTGTGAAGGCGCAAAGCGCGGTCGGCTCATCGGGAGCCGACCGCGCGTCTATACGATGATGGCGCTTGCGACGTCACCGTGCTCCGACGCTCGTCAGCGCAGCGGTCTGTCGACTGGAGAAGACGAAGATGGAGACGGCCGTGCATGACCCGTCGCCGTCAATGCGACATCAGAACCGGAACGGTCATCGACGCAAGAAAGGTCCGCGTCGCGCCGCCGAGCACGAGTTCCTGCCAGCGCGCGTGCCCATAACCACCCATCACGACGAGATCCGCGCCGATATCCGCTGCACGCGAAAGCAACATCTCGCCGGCCTGTGTGTCGGTTGCAGCTTTGTTCGATGACACTTCCACCGACACGCCGTGCCGCGCGATACAAGCCGCGATGTCCGCGCCGCGAATGCGTTCTGCCTGTGCGCGGTGGGGAGCGGTGTCGATCGTCGCGACGGTCACGCGCTGCGCTGCCGTCAGGAAGGGCAGCGCGTCGTGGACGGCGCGCGCGGCCTCGCGGCTGCCGTCCCACGCGACCATCGCATGCGTGCCGATCGTCGGAAAAAAGCCCGTATAGGGAATCAACAGCACGGGGCGGCCGGCTGACATGACGAGCGTTTCCGGAAAGTGATCGCCTACGTAGGAGTCCGGATCATTCGGATCGTCCTGGCTCGCGATCACCAGATCCACGCACCGCGCGTAGTGCGGCACGCAGAGTGTCGCGCGCTCGTCGCTGGCGATCCATTCGCCTGATATGCCCGCGCGCGTCAGTTCCGCGTGAAACAGGCGCTCGATCGCAGCGCGCTGCTCGCGCCGCAATGCCGCGTGCTGCGCGTAGTAGTCGGCCGTGCCTGCCATCACGGTGAAGACGCGTGGCGGTGGCTCGAACACCGCGAAGAGGCCGATGACATAGGCGTCGAAACGCCTGGCGAGCGCAAGCGCGCTTTCCAGTCGCGGATGCGCGCGCACGCTGGTGTCGAGATGCACGAGGATCGTCTTGTAGCTCATCGCATGACTCCCTGAATCGCGGGATCGCAGGCCCTCAGTCTATGCAGCAGTTGCGTCCGCGCGCTTGACTCAGATCAACGGGCGCCGCGCGGCGCGTCGGTAGTGCTCTGCTTGATGCAGATCAAGAGCCGCCGAATCAGCGCGCATACAGTGGCTTCGTCCATGCCATGCCACGCACAGGAGTTCGGAACATGAAAGCGCTCGTCTATCACGGTCCCGGAGAGAAGTCGCTCGACGAACGGCCGTCGCCCAGGCTCGTCAGCGCAACGGACGCCCTCGTGCGCGTGACGCGCACCACCATCTGCGGCACGGATCTGCATATCCTCAAAGGCGACGTGCCTACGTGTCAGCCGGGGCGCGTGCTGGGGCACGAGGGCGTCGGCGTGATCGAAGAGGTCGGTGCGGCGGTCGTTGCGTTCAAGCCGGGGGATCGCGTGCTGATCTCGTGCATCTCGTCGTGCGGAAAGTGCGACGCGTGCCGGCGCGGCATGTACTCGCACTGCGCGACGGGCGGCTGGATACTCGGCAACAAGATCGACGGCACGCAGGCCGAATACGTGCGCATTCCGCACGCGGACACGAGCCTGTACCGCCTGCCCGCGGGCGTGGACGAGGAAGCGCTCGTCATGCTCTCCGACATTCTGCCGACCGGCTTCGAATGCGGCGTGCTCAACGGCCGCGTGGAGCCGGGCAGCACCGTGGCGATCGTCGGCGCGGGCCCGATCGGCCTCGCCGCCTTGTTGACCTCGCAGTTTTACTCGCCGGCGCAGATCATCATGATCGACCGCGACAGGAACCGGCTGGAAGTGGCGCGCACGTTCGGCGCGACCGCGTGCATCGACATCTCGCTGAGCGACCCGGTGGCCGAGACCTTCCGCATGACGGACGGCGCGGGCGTGGACTGCGCGGTGGAAGCCGTCGGCGTGCCGTCGACGTTCGAGCTGTGCGAGGCGATCATCGCGGCGGGTGGAACCATCGCGAATGTGGGCGTGCATGGCGTCAAGGCGGATCTGCATCTTGAGACATTGTGGGACCGCAATATCACCATCACGACGCGGCTCGTCGATACCGTCAGCACGCCGATGCTGCTGAAGACCGTGCGCGCGGGCCGTTTGCAGCCGAAGCAACTGATCACGCACCGCTTCACGCTCGACCGGGTGCTGGACGCATACGACACCTTCGCGCGCGCCGCCGATACCGGCGCGCTCAAGGTCATCATCGAAGTAGCGTAGGTCGATCGTGGAGAACCGACATGTCGAAAGTGCTCGTCGTTTGCTATTCGCGAACCGGCAAGACGCGCGGGTTGGGCGAGGCGCTCGCCGCCCGCCTGCACGCGGATCTAGAAGTCATCACGGAGCCGGTGGATCGGTCCGGCGTGCTGGGCTTTCTGCGCGCCATCTTCGATACCGTGTTCGCCCGTCCGGTGCAACTGCATGCCGGCTGTCGCGACGCAGCGGCTTATGAACTCGTCGTGATCGGCACGCCGGTCTGGGCCGGCACCGTCAGTGCGCCGGTGCGCGCGTGGCTTTCGCTCAACCGGCGCAAGCTGCCGCACGTGGCGTTCTTCTGCACCGAGAACGCTCGCGGCGAGACGACGGCGTTCAGAAACATGGCGACGCTCGCGGGCAAGCAGCCGGTCGCGCGCTGTGCCATCAAGCACAGTCTGCCTGCGGACGATGCCCGCCGCCTCGTCGATGTCTTCGTGGATCGCATCGAACGCAAGCTCACGCATATCGATCACCTGGAATGGGCCGCCTGAGCGGTGACGCGCGCACGGCGGGGCGCGACGCTCACGAACACGACCGCTCGACGACAGACTGGCCGTGCGCGCTGAGCCCGCAAGGCGTCGATCCACACGACGACCCGGCCGCCGTGCGCACCTGGCAATGGCTGCGCTGGCCGATGGCCGGCGCGATGCTGCTTCTCATACCCGCGTTCTACCTCGGGCTGACCGGGACAGTCGCGGCGCTGGCCGCTTCGCGCAGCCTGTATCTGGCCGTGGGACTCGCTTGCGCGTGCGTGCTCGGGCGCATGCTCGCATTGAGCCGTCATCCGGCGCGCTTCTTGTGCCGCAACGCGATGGATATGGGCATCGCGCTCGCGGCGCTGATGAGCGTCTTCGGCGGCGCGACGCCGTGGTCCGCGCCCGAGTGGATGCTGCGACTCGGGTTCATGTCGGTCGTGGCCGCTCGCATTTTTCTCGCGTTGCAGGCGCTTATCGTGCCGGGCCGTCTCGTGCTTTTAATGGCGTTCGGCGCGACGGTGCTCGCGCTCGCAGGCGCAGGCTTCTACTGGCTGGAGCCGCGTGTCCATACCTATGCCGAGGGTCTATGGCTCGCGTTCGAAAGCAGCGCGACCGTCGGGTACGGCGACATCGCGCCGACTACGCCCGCGTCCCGCGTATTCGCCGTATTCGTGGTGCTGCTCGGATACGGAATGCTCTCGCTGACGTTCGCGAGCATCGCCGCGCTGGTTATCGGCGGCGAAGAGAAGCAGCTTCGACGAGACATGCACAAGGACATCAAGCGTCTTGAACGCGAGATGGCGCTGATGCGCGACGACGTGCGCCTGCTGCGCGACGCGCTCACGGACCGCACGGCCGAGCCGGTGCGACGCGAGCCCGCGCATGAGGGACGCAGAGCACGGATACGGCCGGGCACCGAGGCTGACACATGACGCCTGCTTCGTCGCGTGATCTCGATACCCGCTGACTAGCGATACGCCTTACCGCGGCACTTGGTTGACAAGCAAAAGCGGCGTGTGCGTGATTCTTGCGACGTTGCGCGCCACGCTTCCGAGCAGCCAGCGCGCCGCGCCACGGCGGCCATGCGTGCCCATGACCAGCAGGTCGGCACGCCACGCGTCTGCCTCGCGCACGATCGCGTGCGCAACATCGTCCCGGCACTCGCACGTGCTGAGCACTTCGAAACTGGTCTCGCCGGGCGCGTTCGAAAACACCCGTCGCGCCATGGATTTCGCTGCTCGCGCGTCCTCGTCGAATGCTTCTTCGAGCAGTGAGAACGGAAGCGGATTGGTCATGCGCATGGCCTTGTCGATCACATGAATCGCCCGAAGATGCGTTGCGGATGAAGCGAGGCCCGCGCCGAAGCGCAATGCCGGAAGGACTTCGCTGCTACCGTCGACCGCAAAGAGAATGCGCCTTGGCTCGTGCGCCCCGGTTGCGTCGAACGACTCGGGGACGACGAGAACCGGCAGCCTCCGGTTGGCGGCCAGCGGCTCGGCCGTGCTGCCCTCGATCCAGCGGAGCAGGCCGTGATGCTGATGTGCGCCAATCACGAGCAGGTCCGCGTTCCAGTCTTCGGCCTCCTGCGCGATCGCCTGCGCGTTGTTCCGGCCGTCCGACAGTTCGAGCAACACCGTTTCCACGTGATGCCCTGCGTTGCGTAGCGCGTTCTGGGAACGGCGAAGCATCTCGCGCGCGTCCGTCACGGCACTGCCGCGGGCCTCGTGCAGAGAGTGGCGCACGAGGTCGGGCACCGGCAGCGCCGCATTGCACTGCGCAAGCACGCTCAGGATGCGGATGGACGCCCCGGCCGGGAGGAACTTGCCTGCATACGCGAGCGCATTCTCCGAAGCGGGTGAACTGTCGAGTGCGATCAGCACTCTGCGCGGGCGGGGCGCCCGTTCGGCGGTGTCAGTCATGTCGATTCCATCGAGTCGTCGGGCGGCGACACCCATGTTGATACTTCGCGCGTGCACGTCGCTTGATCCAGGTCAGCCGAAGGCGAGGCGCTGCGGGCGCATCATGTGCGAAGACGCTGTGCCTCACATCGAGAAAGCCCGCATGACTGAAATCGCGACCGGACCGTGGCATGAGCGGACATCCGAAGATGTCGCGCTGGCGTTCGCATCGCACGCGCGCGACGGACTTTCGCGCGACGAAGCGGCACGACGTCTGTCGCGGCACGGTCCGAACGAGACGATCCGCGAGCGGCCTCGCTCGTTGCTGTCGCTCATCGGCGGGCAGTTTCGCGACTACATGAACATCGTGCTGCTGGTGGCCGCGTGCATCGCTGGCGCAACGGGCGATGTGCGAGAGGCGTTGGCAATCGCCGCGCTGGTGCTCGTCAACGGCGCAATCGGTCTGATGCAAACCGTTCGCGCCGAGCATGCGATGGCCGAGTTGAGGAAGCTGGGCGCATCGCGCGCGACGGTGGTGCGCGACGGCGAGCGCCTCACTATTCCCGCGACCGAAGTCGTTCCGGGCGATCTCGCGTGCCTGGAAGCAGGCGCGAGCGTGCCTGCGGATATCCGGCTGGTCGAATCGATACAACTGCGCACGGATGAGTCTGCCTTGACGGGCGAATCGCTTGCCGTCGACAAGTCGGCTGCCCCGATTGCCGAGCACGCGCCGCTCGCGGAGCGCCGCGACATGGCGTATATGGGAACCAGCATCGCGTCCGGGCGCGGCAGCGGCATCGTGGTGGCGACCGGGACGGACACGGAGCTAGGCAAGATCGTCGCGTTGCTCGGACGCATCGAGCCGCCGCGCACGCCGCTACAGCAGCGGCTGGCCGCGTTCGGGCGCCAGCTGGGCATCGCCATTGCGCTCACGTGCGTGGCGATCTTTGCGATGGGCGTCGCGCGCGGCGAAGCCGTCTCGCTGATGCTGCTGACTTCGGTCAGTATCGCGGTAGCGGCGATTCCCGAGGCGCTGCCCACGGTGCTGACTGTCATGCTCGCTCTGGGCGCGCGCAATCTTGCGCGGCGACGAGCCCTCGTGCGCAATCTCGCCGCAATCGAAACCCTCGGCTCGGTCAGCCACGTCTGCACGGACAAGACCGGCACGCTCACGCTCAACGACATGCGCGTCGTCGAACTGGGGCTGCCGGACGGAAGCTGCATCCCATTCACGCAAGGCGATGCGCATTCGCTCGGTCCCGACGCGCGGTCGCTCCTTTATGCAGCGGCGCTTGCCTGCGGCGAGGAGGCGGGCGAGCGCGATGCCGAAACCGGCAAGTGGCTCGGCGATCCCACCGAAGTCGCGATCTGGCGAGCCGCGCGCGAGGCGGGCCTGGACGCTCATGGTCTCAATGAGGCCTTCCTGCAAGCGGGCGAGCGCAGCATCGAACTGCCGTTCGACTCCAGTCGCATGCGCATGACCGTGGTGTACCGGACATCGTCCGGCTTGACGGCCTACATGAAGGGCGCGCCTGAAGCCGTCCTGCCTCGCTGCGATGCCACCACTGACGGTTCGACAGGCCCGCTCGACCGGGCCACGCAGCTCGCCATTGCTGCGCGCATGGCCGCCGACGGTCAACGGCTGATAGCCGTGTCGAAGCGCGAAGCGAACGCCGGCGCCGATATGGACTCCACGGCGGCGTGGATCGAAACCGGTCACGTGTTTTTGGGTTTTTTGGGCATGCAGGACCCGCCGCGGCCGGGCGCACCGCAGGCGGTCGACATGTGCAGGCGCGCCGGCATTGTTCCTGTGATGATGACCGGCGACCATCCGCTGACGGCCGGTGCCATCGCCCGGTCGCTCGGCATCATGTCGCAGGGGCAGTCGCTTGTCACGGGGCCGGAGCTCGACGCGCTATCGCAGGACGAACTCGTGCGCAGGATAGAAAGCGTGAGCGTGTTTGCGCGGCTGGACCCGGCGCAGAAGATCCGTATCGTCGAGGCTTTGCAGACGCGCGGGCGCTGCGTGGCCGTCACCGGTGACGGCATCAACGACGCGCCCGCATTGAGCCGCGCCGACATCGGTGTAGCGATGGGCAAGGGCGGCACGGACGTCGCGCGCGAGGCTGCGGACGTGGTCCTGCTCGACGACGACTACGGCACTCTCGTCGCGGGCATCGAGGAAGGACGGCGGATCTACGACAACGTGACGAAGTTCATCCGTTACGCCCTGACGGGCAACGCGGCGGAATTGCTGGTGATCGCAGCGGGACCGCTTCTCGGGCTCCCGATGCCTTTGCTGCCCATCCAGATCTTGTGGATCAATCTCGTGACGGACGGACTACCGGGGCTTGCGCTCGCTGCCGAACCCGCCGAGCCGGACATCATGCGGCGCGCGCCGCGGCCGCCGCGCGAGAGCCTTTTCGCGGGCGGCATGTGGCAACGGATCGTCGGCGTGTCGCTGGCGATTTCGCTTCTGACACTGGGCACCGAGGCGTGCGCATTGGCGGCGGGTCAGGCGCAATGGCAGACCATGGCATTCACGGTGTTGTCGCTTTCGCAGATGGGTCTGGTGCTGGGCATCCGCTCGGCGCGCCGGTCGGTGTTCGAACTCGGGCTATGCTCGAACCGCGCGCTCGCGGGTGCGGTATGCCTGACCGTCGCATTGCAGATGGCGGCGATCTATATGCCGTTTTTCAACGACATGCTGCACACCGCGCCGCTCGACGCGTGGCAGTTGGCCGTGTCGCTCGCGGTGTCGAGTGTCGTGCTCGCGCTCGTCGAGTTCGAAAAGTACCTCGCGCGGCACCATCTGTTCCGCAAAAGCGCGGGAAGGACGTCGCGGCATGACGCGCCTTTCTGACACTCTCGGCCGGCGTCGCGTTCGCAGATGCTGCGCTCTGCAAGCGCCAGCGCATGACGGGATGGCGCGCCGATGAGAAACAGGATGCCGTTCGATGCATCGTGGCTGCCCGCCATCGCGATCCTCGCGCTCGGCGTCATGCTTGTTCGTCCGTTCGTGCAGCCCGTTCTATGGGCGCTCATCGTCGCCTATGCCACATGGCCGATACACCGCTGCGTCCTCCGGTTGCTGCGCGGCCGGGCAACCCTGAGCGCATTGACGGCGACCCTGCTGCTGGCGCTGGCGGCCGCAGGCATTGCGTTGGCCGTCGCGGTGCCTCTCACGCACGAGACGCTCGAACTGGGCCTTCGCTTGTCCTCGTGGAGCGGGCGCGAGCCCGAGCGCGTCGCGTCGTTGGCCGCCGGGGTGCCTGTCATCGGCGAAGATCTGGCCGCTTTGATTCGCGAGTTGCCGGCACGCAGGGACGAGGTTCCTCCGCTCGGCGGCGACTGGATGCGCAATCTTCCGGCAATGGGCCGACTGGTCGGCCGCAATGCGTTCCAGTTCTTCTTTACCTTGCTGGCGCTGTACTTCGTCTATCGATACGGCGCATGGCTGTCGGTCCGTGCCCGCGATGTCGCTCGCCGGAGCATGGGCGGCAGACTCGACGAATACCTCGCGTCGCTCGAAGCCGTCGCGCGCGCCGTGCTGATAGCCGTGCCCGCGACGGCAACGGGACAGGCGGTGCTGGCGGGAGCCGGCTATTGGGCGGCGGGCGTGGATGAGCCCGTCTTGCTGACCATCTTGACCGCTCTCGCCGCACTGGTGCCGTTCGGTGCGCTTCTGGTCTGGCTGCCGACGGGTGTGGTCCTTCTCATCGAGGGCAGGATATGGGCGGGGGCTGGCCTGCTCTTGTGGGGCGCGCTCGTGGTCAGCTCCATCGACAACGTGATTCGAATGCTCGTCATCGGCAATGCCGTGCGGATGCCGTTTGCGTTGGCATTAGCGGCGGTCGTGTGCGGCGCAGCGGCCTTCGGGCCGATCGGCCTCTTCATCGGGCCTCTGGTGGCGGAAATGCTGCGCTTGCTGATTCGTGAGCACGCGATGGCCTCGCCGCGCTTTGACCTTCGCCGATGTGCTCGAACATGTCCAGCGGCGCATCGACGGGCGCCGGCCGCCGCACGCCCGATGCTGCGGCGCCGGTCAAAGGCAGGCAAGCCATGAGCGACAAAGCCATGCATCGCGTCATCCCGACACCGCGTGCCACGCAATTCACGGTGGTCTCGGTCACCGCGCTGCTGCTCACGGCCGGGGGGATTTCGCATATCGCTGGCCGCATCGAGGTTGCGCGCTTGCTTTGGCTCGCGTCCACGCTGCCGGCGCTTGTCATGCTGTCGGTGTCCATCGTGCGTGCGCTGCGTCGCCGGGAGCCGGGCGTCGATATCCTCGCGCTGCTCTCGATATGCGTGGCGGCGGCCGTCGGCGAGTCACTGACCGCTGCCATCATCTCGCTGATGGTCGCAAGCGGCGGGGCGCTCGAAGGCTTCGCGCAGAACCGCGCGCGCAAGGCCTTGTCCGCGCTTCTGAGCCGCGCGCCGCAACAGGCGCATCGTTTCCAAGCGGGCGAATGGCGGCGTATCGAGCCCGAGGCGGCGCGCCCCGGCGACCGGCTGCTCGTGCGCGCGGGCGAAAGCGTGCCGGTGGACGGCACGCTGCTCGGCGAAGCCGCGCTCGACGAATCCGCCGTGACGGGCGAGTCCGCGGTCACGACGCGCAGCGCGGGGCACGCGGTCAGGAGCGGCATCATCAACGCCGGCGCGCCGTTCGAGATGATCGCCACGGCCACGGCACGCGACAGCACCTTCGCGGGCATCGTCCGCATGGTGGAGACGGCACAGCGGTCGCGAAGCCGCGCCGTGCGGCTCGCGGACCGCTATGCGCTGCTGTTCGTCCCGTTGACGATGATCCTGGCAGGCGGCGTCTGGATTGTCACGAGAGACGTCGTTCGGGCGCTGGCCGTGCTCGTCGTGGCGACGCCTTGTCCGCTGATACTTGCCGTACCGGTGGCGATCGTCTCGGGCATCTCCGCCTGCGCGAAACGCGGCGTGCTGATCAAGGACGGCGGCGCGCTGGAACGCCTCGCGAGCACGCAGGCGCTCTTCTTCGACAAGACCGGGACGCTCACGAGCGGGCAGGCGAAACTCGTGCGCGTCGAGTGCAGCGAAGGTTTCGCGTCCGACTTCGTGCTGCATATGGCTGCGTCGCTTGCGCAGGCTTCGCCGCATGTCGTGGCGGAGTCGGTGACGCTCGCCGCCCGCAAGCGGGGCATGCGCCTTACCGCGCCGACGGAAGTGGTCGAATCGGCCGGGGCGGGCGTGAGCGGCAACGTCGACGGAAAGCGCGTGGTCATAGGCTCGTTCGGCCATGCGGCGGCCGGCGCGCCCGCGGCGTCGTGGAGCGCGGTTTTTCTGCGCCGTCTCGGACGCGAAGGCGGTTCGTCGCTCTTCGTCGATATCGACGGCGTCATGGCCGGCGCGTTGTGGCTCGCCGACGATGTGCGCCTCGATACGCCGAGAGCATTGCGCTTGCTCCGGCAGGCCGGCATCGCGCGGCTCGGCATGCTGACGGGCGACCGGCGCGATGTCGCCGAAGCCATCGGCGCGAGCCTCGGCGTGACGGAGGTGTATGCGGAACAGACGCCGGCGGACAAGCTCGCGGCCATTCAGGCAGCGCAGAAGGGCGCGGTCGTGGCGATGGTCGGCGACGGCATCAACGATGCGCCCGCGCTTGCCGCAGCGGACGTCGGCATCGCGATGGGCGCGCGCGGCGTCGCGGCATCGGCGGAGGCGGCCGACGTCGTGCTGCTCGCCGACCGGCTCGATCGCCTCGTGGATGCGCTGCGCATCGCGCGCTCGTCGCGCCGCATTGCCGTGCAGTGCGTGATGACCGGCATGGGTCTGTCGATCGCGGCGATGATCGTGGCGGCGTTAGGCCTGCTGAGGCCGCTGGAAGGCGCGGTGCTGCAGGAACTGATCGACGTTGCCGTCATAGGCAATGCGCTGCGGGCATTGCGAACCACATCGCGGGCACGCGGCATGAAGGCGCTGCCGCCCGGCGAATCGGACCGCTTGCGCGCGGCGCATTCGGAGATCGAACCGTTGCTCGACGAACTCAGACGCATTGCCTACCAATTGCCCGAGTTGCCCGGCGCCTCGGTGCAGGCTGAACTCGAGAGGATCAACGAGCGTCTCACGCGCGAGCTTCTGCCTCACGAAGAGCGCGACGACGTGCACCTTTACCCGTATCTCGCAGAGCGCCTCGCGGGCGACGATCCGATGGCCGCACTGAGCGGCAGCCATCGCGAGATTTTTCGCCTTGTTTTTCAGCTCCGGCGACTGGCGGCTGATCTTCCGGCTGACGACAATGACGGGCCGGCCAGGAAGGAGATGCAGCGTCTTCTTTTTGCGCTCGATGAAATCGTGCGGGTTCATTGTGCGCAGGAGGATGAGCTCTTTTACAGCCTGGAGGAGGATGTCTGACGGCGCCGAATCGAGCGACACGAATGACATGTGCGCTGCCTCTGTATCGTTATCGAGAGCCGCTTGCTTAATCTGCATCAAACGAGACCAGTCGACGCGCTCTTAACATAAGCGCTCGCAACGATGACTCCATGAGCAAATGCGATGAGCAAGATCCTCGGAATAGCGACCATCGCGATGGTGGCGGTGATCGTCATTGCATTCGCGGTGCTCACGTGTGTGATATGGAAAAACGCGGATTGATCTGGCGGTGAGGCGGCGTCAAAGCCTCCGTTGCGAACAGTGCGTGATGCCTCGGCACCGGCATATGACCGTCCACTGAGCCAGATCAACACTACCGCGCTGCATCGCGATAGGGTTGTTTCGCGTCACGACGATCGCACATGGAGCGCGATATGACCTACCGCATGCTTTATGCGGCGTTGCTGCTGAGGGTGGCCGCGTGTTCGTCCGACGCGCGCTGGAATCGTTTCAGGGAGACAGAGCCGCGGCTTGCAGAAGCAAGAGAGTTTGCGTCGGTCGAATGCACCGGTCGAGATGAATGCACGGCGCGCTGGGAGCGCACGCGGCAGTACGTGGCGCGTCATTCGGCCACGCGCATCCGTCGCGCGGACGCGGCGAGCATCGAGACAGGGCGTCCGCTCGAAGCAGGCGTCGTTTATCTTTGGGCGACGCGCACGCCGGCGGCCGGCAATGGCTTCGACGGCGACCGGGCGCGCATCAGCCTGAGGGGCATGTGCCGCGGCATGTACGGCATGGACGGCGGCCCGGGCTGGCTGTATTCGAGCTGCGCGAGCCAGATTCGCAGCATCGAGATGAACTTCAGGAAGTATGTCGTCGAACCCGATTCAAGCTTGCCTGACGACGCAGCATGACAGCGCGCTGCTTGATATGAGTCAAGCGCGTTCGACGCGAATAACGGACGATGGTCTGACGCCACCATCTCAGCGTTCGGACAGGGCGTTCACCGGCGCGCCGGCATTTGCAAAGAAGGTGGGAGAGCACGATCATGGGCCTCGGATTGCAGATTGCGTATTTCGGATTCGCGGGGTCCAACGACGCGGAGCGCGAGGCGGGCGTGGAACTCGTGCGGCTGGAGCGGCTGGCGAAGGACATCGCCAATTGCCATCTGACGGTCGAGGCTTACCGCGATCCGTCGGGCCAGCGCGTTTTCGATGCGCGCCTCGATCTCATCACGCGCGAGTTCGATCTACTGCCGGTGGCGAGCAGTACCGACGCGGACTTGAGCATCGCGATTCACCATGCGTTCGACAATGCCGTGGGCCTGCTGAAGCAACGGTGCGTGTCTTCGCCGGCATCTTGACGACGGATGCCTTTTCTACGTTGCGCTGAAGCCCAGGCCGGCCGGTGGCGCGGCGTCCTCTTCGTCCGAGAAGAGTTCGTGCTCGGGAACCGTCGTCTCGCAGTCAATGCACTGGATATGCCAATGTCCGAATACCTTGGCAGGCGTTGAACTGCTGCCGCGCGAAGCCAGAGATTCGGCGCGGCCTTGCTGCATCTCGCGGGGTACGCCCGTCGTTTTCGGCAGGGCAGCGAGCACGAGCCCGTGCAGCAAAACGAGCGGCGTGATGCTGCCCGAATCCCGCAGCAACGTGCCTTCGCGCGCGGATTCCCATGTGCCCCAAGCCGGCAATTCGACGCGCTCGTGCGCCTCGCGCGACCAGCGGCCGCGTTCGCGGTCGATCCACAGCACGGCAAACGCCGGTTGCGCGGCGTGATCGAAAGCATCGAGTTTGAGCGTGATACGCATGTCGCTCTCCGTGGAGGCCGTCTCAGTGGCGCAATACCCATTGCACGAGCGCATGCGCATCTTCGGCCGAAATCGACCCGCCGCGCTCGGGCGGCGAGGGCATCGCCATGTCGCCCCAGTGCGCGCGCCCGCCCACGCGCACCTTGTGTTCGAGCATCGCCTGCGCTTTCGGATCGTCGCGATAGCGCTCCGCGATCTGCTGAAACGAGGGCGCGAGGAAAGGCGAATCGTTGGTATGACAGAACATGCAGTGGTGCTGATCGACGAGCGCGTTTGCATCCGTCTGCGCCAGCGCGGGCGCGGCGCTCAGCAGCACGCCCGCGACGAAGCCGATGGAAAGCGCGTGACGGGCGCGGGCGGCTCGCCTGGCGCGCGCGTTGGCGATGTGAGTGAGCATGGCGGCGCAATGGACCCGAGTGAACACACACGACGATGATGCGGTCGCGCGGCACGGGCCGCTTGATCTGCATCAAGCGTCGTGGGCGCGGGCAAGCGAACATGGATAGATGTATCGCGATCGAAGGGCGGCGAGCCGGCGCCGCTTTCCTCATCCCGTGCGAGGCACATCACCATGAACATCACGTTTTCGCAAAGCGCTCCCATCTATGCAGGCGACGAGCCCGCTCTCACCTTCCTTGCGTATGTCGACGGACAGCGTATTCCCTGTACCATCTCGGCAGAGGCCCTGGAGGATCATTTCGGCGCGGCGTCGTCGCGTGAAGAAGACTTGCGGCACGCGTTCGAACTCGGCCGCGTCGCGATAGAAGGCGCCGCCGAGCAATTGCTGACCAGCGTGGGACGCAGGCCGGTCATGCTGCGCAGCGGCTATTTCCGTTTCGACGATGGCGGCACGCTGCGGATACAGCGGCATCGAGCCTGGAGATTGCCGGACGATGCACCCGCCGCTCGCGCGGAAAGCGCCTATCACGGAACCCATACGCACGGAGCCAAATGATGCGTGCCATGCTCTACGACGGAACCGCCCCGCTACTGCGCGCCGCCGATATCGGCGATCCCGTCGCAGGTCCGGGGCAACTGCTCGTGGATGTCATCGCGTGCGGCGTGTGCCGCACGGATCTGCATGTCGTGGATGGCGAACTGGCGCATCCGAAACGGCCGGTCATTCCGGGGCACGAAGTCGTCGGCCGCGTCGCCGCGATCGGCGCGGGCGTGGACGGCTTTGTCGTGGGCGACCGCGTGGGCGTGCCGTGGCTCGGGCACACTTGCGGCCACTGCACCTATTGCGCGACGCACCGCGAGAATCTGTGCGACAGCCCCGGCTTCACCGGCTATACGCTGGACGGCGGCTACGCCGAACGAATGGTCGCGGATAGCCGCTTCTGTCTGCATCTGCCGTCGCGTTACGGCGACGTCGAAGCCGCGCCGCTCCTGTGCGCGGGACTCATCGGCTACCGGACGCTCAAGATGGCGGGCGATGCGAGGCGCATCGGCATTTACGGCTTCGGCGCGGCGGCGCATATCGTCGCGCAGATCGCCCGGCACGAGGGCCGCACTGTCTACGCGTTCACGCGCGCGCGAGACAGCGCCGCTCAAGCGCTTGCGATGCAGCTCGGCGCGGCGTGGGCCGGAAGCAGCGATGAGCGGCCGCCCGATGAACTCGACGCCGCGCTCGTCTTCGCGCCATCCGGCGCGCTCGTGCCCGCGGCGCTCGCGGCGCTGGCGAAGGGCGGCATCGTCGTGTGCGGCGGCATCCATATGAGCGATATTCCGGCGTTCCCGTATGCCCTGTTGTGGGGCGAGCGGCGCATCGTGTCGGTGGCGAATCTGACCCGCGCCGACGGTCAGGAATTCATGCAGCGCGCGGCGTCCATCCCGCTCCATCTGCAAACGACCGTCTATCCGCTCGCCGACGCGAACCGCGCGCTGTCGGATCTTCGCGAAGGTCGCATGGTCGGCGCCGCGGTGCTGCGCATCGCGGCGTGAGCGCATTCGTTCACACGCTTTCCAGTTCCGCCTGATCCAGAATGCGTACGTCCTTGCCGCGCGCATCGACCACGCCGGCTTTCTGGAGCTTCGAGAACATGCGGCTCACGGTTTCCAGCTTGAGCCCGAGATAGCTGCCGATTTCCTCGCGCGTCATGCGCAACACGAACTGCGCCGGCGAATAACCGCGCGCCTTCATGCGCGTCGAGATGTTCAGCAGGAAGGCCGCGACGCGTTGCTCGGCCGTCATCGTGCCGAGCAACATCATCAGGCTGGATTCGCGCACGATCTCGCTGCTCATCAGCCGGTGCACATGATGCTGAATGGCTTTGACTTCGCGGCAGAGCAGTTCCAGCAGGTCGAAAGGAATGATGCATACGACGCTGTCTTCGAGCGCGATCGCATCGCAACTGTGGTGGTCCGAGCTCACGCCATCGAGTCCGAGCGCGTCGCCCGCGAGGTAGAAGCCCGTGAGCTGCTCTTGTCCTTCGCGGTGCAGCACCACGGTCTTGAAGCAGCCGCTGCGCACCGCATAAAGGCTCTGGAACGCGTCGCCGCAACGGTAGAGTGATTCGCCGCGCCGCACGGTGCGCGTCGAGCAGATGATGGCATCGAGACGCGCGGATTCATCCGGCGTGAGCCCGCTCGGCATGCAGACGCGCTGCATCGAGCAGGTCGAACAGCGTACGGACTTGTGCTTGATGTCGCAGCCGGCGCGATCGGCGCTATTGGCGGAACGGGTGAAATGGGTTGAATGGGCGATCTGATACACGCGGCGCGAGGCCGGTGCCGTTGCGGGTGACGCAGCAGTTCTGCCATCGCTTACCTGAAACATGACGCCTCCTGTCGAACTCGATTCGCGCACGCGTGCCAGCTTCGATCGCAAGGCCCGACAGCCTAGATGCGCAACGGTTGGTTGATGCATCGAATTATTTGCCGCGCCATCTCAAAAATATATCGGCGCGCGTGGAAAGTTCGGTAGGCGTTTCCGAAGCGGTGTAGGGAAATCCTGACAAGCCTCTCGCTCAAACGTCGCGGCTTGCGTCGTTCGCGCCGCTCGCGTCGCTCGCGTCGCTGTCGTCCGTGTCGTCGTCCAGCAGCTTGTGCCGCACGGCATAACGCACGAGCGCGGCCTCGTGCGGCATGTTCATTTTTTCGAGGATGCGCGCTTTATACGTGCTGACCGTCTTCGCGCTCACGTACAGGGCGTCGCCGATCTCGTTGATGGATTCGCCCGCGCACAGCCGCCGGAACACGTCGAACTCGCGGTCGGACAGGCGCTGATGCGGAAGCGCGTCGGCCGGTTCGGCGAGGCTTTGCGCCATGCGCTCGGCCATGGCGAGGCTGACATACGCGCCGCCCGCCGCGACCTTCGCGAGCGCCGCAACCAGTTCCGCGCTCGCGCTTTCCTTGGTCAGATAACCCGACGCCCCAGCCTTGAACGCCCGCGCCGCGTATTGCTGTTCGGCGTGCATCGTGAGCACGAGGATGCGCAGCGCGGGCCGTTCTTCCTTGATCTGCTTCAGCAGGTCGAGCCCGTGGCGGCCGGGCATCGACAGGTCGAGCACGAGCACGTTCGCATCGGTCGAGCGCGCGAGCTGGAGCGTGCTCGCGCCATCGCTCGCTTCGCCTGCGACTTCGAATCCGCGCGCATTGTCGAGGATATGGCGCAAGCCTTCCCGCACCATCGCATGGTCGTCCGCAATCAGCACCTTTATCGTCATGGTTGCGATTCCTGTTCGCTCACGGCGGCAAGCGGCAGCCGGACAGTCAGCGCGAAGCCGTCGTCCGGGTTCGATTCGATCAATACCGTGCCGCCCAGCGCGTTCGCGCGCTCGCGCACGCCGAGCAGGCCGAACGACTTGCTGTTCGCGCCGGGTAACGCGGGCGCGCCCACGCCGTCGTCTTCGACACGCAGCACGCAATGGGCATGATCCGCGCCGAGCGAGAGCTTCACGCGGCTCGCGCGGGCATGCAGCACGACGTTGTCGAGCGCTTCCTCAATGATACGAAAAACGGCGGTCGCTGCGTCCGCATTGAAGGCGATCTCGCCCGTGCCGAACTCGCATTCCACGTCGATGCCCTGCCGTTGCGTGAAGTCGTCGACGAGCCAGTCGATGGCGGCGGCAAGTCCGAGATCATCGAGCATGACGGGCCGCTGATGAGCGGCTATGCGCCGCAACGAAGCGATGTTGCCGTCGATCGCACTGCGCATGCGCGCGAGCTGGCCGGCCACGTCGTCGCGCTGAGCGGCGCTGGCAGTCAGCCGCGCTTCGAGGGCGGCGACGTCCATCTTCAGCGCGCTCAGTGTTTGTCCGACATCGTCGTGCAATTCGCGCGCGATGCGCGTCCGTTCCTTTTCGCGCTCGTGCTGAAGATTAGCCGACAGCGCGCGCAGTTCCTCGCGCGAACGTTGCAGTTCGGCCTCGGCCTGCACGCGCTGAGTCACGTCGCGCAGGATGACCGTGAAGAGCTTGCCGTCGATATCGTCGATCTGGGAGATGGATGCCTCGACGGGAAACTCCTCGCCGTCCGCGCGCAGGCCGTAGAGCACGCGCTGCGCGCCCATCTGGCGGTCGGACACGCCCGTCTGACCGAAACGCCGGACCTGTTCCTCGTGCGCCGCGCGGTATCGCTCGGGGATGAAGCGCGACAGCGGCGCGCCGATGGCCTCGCTCGCCGGGCAGCGGAACACGCGCTCGGCCATCGGATTGAAGAGCACGATGCGCTGCTGCGCATCGACGGTGATGATGGCTTCGGTCGTCGAGCGAATGATGCCGTCGAGCCGCGCCTGCGGCAATGTAGCCGACGCGGGCGCGACACCGGCCGCGCGGCGGCGTATGAGGAGCACGACGTAGACGAGGCAGGCGAGCAGCGCGGCGTTAGCCAGTCCGCTCGCGATGAGCAATGCCGTGACGCGCGGCGTAAGGACCGAAGCGCTCAGCGTGCTTCGAACGACGGCCCACCACGCCGCAAAGAGTATCGCGCCGGCGATGAGAGCGGTCGCGAGCGCGACGACACGACCTGCCGAAGCAGCCGATGCCGTGACGGAATCCGGGCCTACGTTGTTGGTCATATCGGCCTGATGCGAAAGTCCGCGCGGTCGCGCTATTCGAGCCAGACCGGGCGGTGCCAGTAAGCGCGTTGTGAATGCATTATCGCCGATGCCCCGCCGACGCACGCGCAGGCTTTCGCGGTCTCAATCGCTGGCGGCAGCCGCCTGGCGTCTCGCGAGTTCCTCGGCATCGCGTCCCGGCACGAGCAACACGGGCCAGCGCGAGAGCCGCACGAAGCGTTCGGCCACGCTGCCGAGCACCAGGCGCCGCCAGCCGCGACGGCCATGCGTGCCCATCACCACGAGGTCGGCGCCGAAATCTTCCGCGCAGTGACAGATGCGCTGGGCGATGTCGTCGCCCGTCAACTGGACTTCGCCGATGAACGGCGTTCCCTCGACCCCTTCGCGATCCATGCGCTTCGCGGCTTCCGAGGTCAGGCGCCGGCCTTCTTCCATCATGGCCTCGCGCATGTCGGGATAGAAGGTGGCGGCGACGTCATAGGAGACCGGCTGCAGGTCCACCACGAAGAGCGGCCGCAGTGCGGCGTGATTGTCCCGCGCGATCTTCAAGGCTTCGTCGAACGCGTGCGCGGACGTGGGACTGCCGTCGATGGGGGCAAGAATGCGGGTGTACATGGCGGCCTCGTGGCGGGTAATCGCAGTCGCGTCGAGCGCGGCATCGGAATGACGATTCGTTCCTTGCGCCCGACTCTACCGGCCGCCGCTCGCCCGCCCTTGATGCAGATCAAGCCGGCGCAAGGCGGCGTTCGGCGCGTGATTCCTTTGATCTGACGCAAACGCGCCCAAAGGCGCGGCGCATAGAGTGAAAAGCGTCCAACGGAGAACGAACATGTCGCTCAAAGCCAGAGTGGAAGCCGCGCAGTGGGTCGTCACCTGCCAGACGGAGGAGACGCCGCGAGGCTTCATGTGCTCGATCGGCCTCGAACATCCGAACGTGGAGGGCGGGCGTTTCGCTCACCGCTTCAAACACGCATCGACGTACGTCAGCGAGAGCGATGCGTTGCTGGCCGGACTGCGAGAAGGCTTGATGTGGATCGGACTCAAGACGTCGAAGACGATTGCGGTGTAGGGGTGGTCGCATCTATGTGATACGTACGACTAAATAACAATTTGTCCACAAGCCGCGCGAGCGTTGCGCTGATTGCAACGAGCCTCGCGATCGCTGCGATCGGCGTGTTCCTGCTTCATACGTCGCATGGTGCCATTCATCGGCCGCCGCTTCAGGCGAGTCCGTTGAGCGGAAGATCGACGCTGATACGAAAGCCCTCGCCCGGGCTGCTCTGAAACGCAATGACGCCGCCGAGTTGCCGCACGCGCTCGCCCATGCCGAGCAGACCGAAGGCGTTGGCAGCGCGTGGCCCGGCGAGATTGGCCCCGCGGCCGTCGTCCTGAATCGTCAACGTGTAGCGGTCTTCCGCGCACCGTATCGCAATGCGCACCTTGCTCGCGTCGGCATGCCGAACCACATTGGTCAACGCTTCCTGCACCAGACGAAAGACGGACGTGGACGCGTCCGGTCCAAAGCCGACTTCATCGCCCGAGACGTCGAGCGTGACGTCAAGACCATAGCGGCGGCGGAAGTCGCTGACGAGCCATTCGATGGCAGCGAAGAGACCGAGATCGTCGAGCACCGGCGGACGCAGACCCGCTGCGATGCGCCGCACGGAAGCAATGACCGTGTCGATCTGCGCCTGTATGCCCTGCGTGTCGCGAAGCGAATGGCGGGCGAAACCTGCGCCGTCGCGCTGCGCATCGAGCGCCGCGATCTGCATTTTGAGCGACGCAAGTTGTTGACCGAGATCGTCGTGCAGTTCGCGCGCAATGGATGTCCGCTCGTCTTCGAGCGCAGCCTGAACATGCGCGGACAGATCGCGCGCATGCTGAAGCTCCGCGAGCCGCAAGCGGTCCGTCATGTCGCGCGTGACTTTCGCGAATCCGATTAGCTCCCCTTTTTCGTCGCGCAGCGCGGTGACGACGACGTTGGCCCAGAAGCGCGATCCGTCTTTGCGAACGCGCCAGCCTTCGTCTTCGACGCGTCCAGCTCGCGCTGCGGTGTCCAGTTCCTTTTGGGGCTTGCGCGCGGCGATATCCTCGGGCGGGTAGAAGGCGGAAAAGTGACGTCCTATGATCTCGTGCGCCTCATAGCCCTTGATGCGCCGCGCGCCGTTGTTCCAGGTCGCCACGTTGCCCTGCGCATCGAGCAGGAAGATTGCGTAGTCTTCGACGGACTCCACCAGGAGGCGAAAGTGCGCGTCCGTCGTGAGGGCAGAAGTGACCGTTTCGTCGCCCGCCGGCGCGCGGTCCGCTGACGTGGACGAATCGCAAGAACTGCGCATCTGGGATCTCCGGTGGCAGGCTGCCCGATTTACCGGTTCCCAGTGTAGACGCAGGGAATTTGTTCGTCACGCGTTCGTGCGCACGCTCCCTTTCATGACACGACGACATCGGACATCGCGCGCCGTGGCGTATGCGCGCAGCGCGGACCGCGACCGATGCGCAGCAGCAGTTGCGGCAGCGCGCTCATGCCGGCTTCCTTGCGCACGGCGTCGCGCAGAGAGTCGGTTTCGATCGGCTGATTCAGATACGACGCCGTCAGCCCGAACGACACCGCAGTGAGCAACACGCGCTCGAGTGCCTGCCCCGAAGCGAGCCACGCGGACGGATCGTCCTGCCCCGTGCCGATGCAGAGGAACATCGGCGAATGCTCGGCGAGCTCGCGATGCACGGCTGCCACGCCGCTGCCGAGATCGAACGTTCGGATCGCCGACGCGGTGATCGGCGTCGCGAAGTCGAGCAGCGCGCTCACGCCCGCTGCATAGCCGGGCATGCCGTCGCCGCGCCGGCTCGAATGGATCCAGCTTGCCAGTTCGCGCCGGAAGCGGGGATCGTGAAACTGCAGATGATCGGCTTGTGCGACAAGTTCGGCGATGTGCTCGCGTGCCGGCGCCGATGCGATGGCGGCTGCATCGACGCCTTCGTCGAGCGCGGCCTGCACGAGCGCGTCTTGCGTGTCCGCCGGAATCGGGCTTGCGTCGAACGCCTCGCGGGTCGTCACCCGCCGCGTCATGGTGTCGAACAGGGCGGCCAGCGCGCCGTCGTGCGTCCCTTCGCGCGATACACGGACGTGCGCGAGCACGTCCGGGTCGAAGTGGTCCGGAAACAGCGTGATCGCGTACCGCAGCCCGACATGTTGAATGGCGACGCGCAGATTGAAGAGCGCCGCCCCGCACGCAATGATGAGCTCGCGATCGAACGGATCGATGACGGGCAGCGAGCGCGTACGGTCCGCATAGAGCAGCACGTTCGAGCCGTCCACGACGAAACGCCACGGCTGCGCATTGTGATTCGATGGCGCGAGCACCGCATAGCGAAGCGCGAAGTGCAGTTTCGCGGCGTCGCCGGCAAGCGGTGAGAGGGACGCCTCATCGATATCCCAGGCGTCGGTCGCAATGGTCGGATGCATGGCTACGTCCTCAAGCAGATGCGCTTCGATGCGTCATCGTCGCAGACGGCGCATCAGGACGGTTGACATGGATCAACGGCGTCCGGCCACGCGTCCATAGAGTCGGAACGTGC
This sequence comes from Caballeronia sp. GAWG1-5s-s, assembly GCF_023631445.1. Taxonomy (NCBI): domain Bacteria; kingdom Pseudomonadati; phylum Pseudomonadota; class Betaproteobacteria; order Burkholderiales; family Burkholderiaceae; genus Caballeronia; species Caballeronia sp. GAWG1-5s-s. The sequence continues at coordinate 123,968 of NZ_JALQDC010000033.1, forward strand.
GCCGCATGAACGCGGCCGGCGAAACGCACTGTCGGTTGATGCAGGTCAATGGCGCCGGACACGCACGACGTAGACTGATTCCGTGCTCCTGCATTAATCATGCGGGATCCTAACGGTGTGCCGAACCGACCCCTGCTCGGGCCGGTCCCCTTTCTTTCCTCGCTCTCAAGGAGACAACCGTGAGCAACATGACGCGCTTCGATCCCTTTTCGATGGAACCCGTATCCGAGATGTTTCAGGGCCTGTTTCGGCCGCTACGCGGCCTTTCGCCTGACGACACGCCGTTGAGCCACGTGAAGCTCGACGTCAGCGAAACGGACGCGGCCTATCAGGTGAAGGCCGAACTGCCCGGCGTCGACAAGAAGGATATCGATGTGAAGATCGATCGGAACACCGTTTCCATCCATGCAAAGAGCGAGCGCAACAAGGAACAGAAGGACGGCGAGCGCGTGATCCGCCGCGAACGCTATTCGGGCGAGATGAGCCGCTCGTTCTCGCTGGGTAGCGAGATCGACGATGCCGCCGCCACCGCGCAATACCAGGACGGCGTGCTCACGCTCACGCTGCCGAAAAAGGCGCCCGCCGACCAGAAGCGCCTGAAGATCAACTGACCGCCATCGACGAGGTGCGCCCCATGAAAGAGGATTGGAAGCTGAAGCAGGACGTGGAAGAAGAACTCGAATGGACGCCCGAAGTCGTCGCGGCGCGAATCGGCGTCGAGGTATCGGGCGGCATCGTCACGTTGTCCGGACATCCGCAAAGCTACGCCGAGAAGCTCGCGGCCGAGAAGGCCGTGCGCCGGGTGGCCGGCGTGCGCGCAGTGGTGGTCGAGATGGACGTGCGCCTGCCGCATCACGAGGTGCGCTATGACTCCGACATCGCGAACGCCGCGGACACCGTGCTGCGCTGGACCGTCGGGTTGCCCGAAGGCGCGGTCAACGTGCAGGTCGAAAGGGGCCATGTCACGCTGCGTGGCGATGTCGAGTGGGCGTACCAGAGTCACAAGGCCGTGCGCGCGATCGCGCATCTGCGTGGTGTCACGGGGGTGACCGACCTGATTCGCGTGCGATCCGATTTCGCGGTCGAAGACATCGGCAAGCAGATCGCAGGTGCCTTGACGCGTCACGCCGAGCGCGAAGCCAGACACATTGCGATCAAGGTCGAGGACGGTACCGTCACGCTCTCGGGCAAAGTCGGCAGTGCCACGGAGCGAAACGCGGCACGCGGCGCGGCCTGGGCGACGCGCGGTGTCACCGCGGTCATCGACAACCTGGAGTTCGGTTGATCCGTGTTCGTTACCGATCAAGACCCACACGCGCGAGCGACGCAATCGACCGCTCGCCCTGCCATCCAAAAGTAACGGAGTTCATGATGCAAGCACGCGACGTAATGACTTCTGCCGTCATCACGGTGAAGCCCGAAACCACGGTGCATGAACTGGCGCAGCTGCTCGTGCAGCACCGCATCAGCGCCGCTCCCGTCGTCGACGACGACCAGCATGTGATCGGCATGGTGAGCGAGGGCGATCTGCTCCATCGCAGCGAGAACGATACCGAAAGAAAGCCGGGCCGGCAGTCGTGGTGGCTCAAAATGATCGGCTCCGACGGAGCGGCGGATTACGTGAAGGCGAACGCTCGCACGGTCGGCGAAATCATGAGCCGGGAGCCGGTATGCGTTGATGAGGATACCGAACTGTCGGAGATTGCCTCCGTGCTCGAAAGTCACCACATCAAGCGCGTGCCGGTGTTGCGCGGCGGGCGGCTCGCAGGCATTGTCAGCCGGTCGAATCTGGTGCAGGCGATCGCGTCGGCCGCTGTCGAGGATGCCGCCGCGCCTGCATCGGCGAGCGACAAGGAAATCCGCGCGATGCTGATGGGCGAACTGGCGGGACGCGGCTGGGCGTTTCCCGGCCGCAATATCGTCGTGCGCGACGGTGTGGTGCATCTGTGGGGCACGGTCTGGTCGAGCGATCAGCTCGATGCCATGCGCGTCGCGGCCGAACGCACGCCCGGCGTGAAGCAGGTGGAGGACCACACCATCCCGTATCCGATCATGCCGGGCATTTGAGGATCGCGGGGCGCGGCGCGCGGCGAGCTTGATAACTGTTCGCGACGCCGCGCGAGCCACCCGATGTGGAGCATTGCGATGATTGCAGAATTGACACTCGACGCGCCCGTGCGCTTCGCACCCGACCGAATCGAATTCGTCGGCAGCATCGGTGGAAGACCGCAAAGCTTTGCTGTCGATGCCGATGTCTTCAAGGAGCTATTGCAGGTCGCGCATATCGAGCCGGCCAGCATGAAGAACCTTTTCTGCGCGGACCCGGCGCACTTTCTGTACGTGGCCGCGCGCAAGCTCGCCCAACAGGGGCCGAGCAAGAGCCCGATTCACCTCACGCTCGCGGACTTGCTTCATTGAGTCGGATGAGCCAATTCACTCATTGGCTGAGTACCCACTGCACGAGCTTGCCCGCATCGTCGCGCGACAGCGGCCCGCCGCCGCGCTGCACGGCCGAAGGCATCGCGGTCTCGCTCCAGTGCGCGCCCCAGTGCGCTTTGCCGCCCGCGCGCAGCTTCGCCGCCAGCATGTCGCTCGCGCCCGGGACATCGCGATAACGGTCGGCGATCTGCTGAAAGGACGGCGCGCGAAACGGCGTATCCACCTTGTGACAGAACATGCAGCGTTGCTGATCGATCAGCTCGGTCGGCTCCGGCGTAGTGAACGCGAGGCAGTGCGCCGATGCGCCGAGCGAGGCGACTCCTGCAACGAAAGAGTTGATGTGCGCTCGGTTCGGCATCGCGATCACCCGTCCTGGCGCGTGTCGTCCACGGCCGGCACCGCGTTCGCAATCAGTCGGTAGAGACTGTCGAGCGTCTCCCCTTCGAACGTCGCATCGCCGAAAGGATCGAAGCGCTCTTCGAACGCGGCATCGATTCGCGCCCAGTCGCTGTCGGTCAACAGGCGCTCGGCGGCGGGGAGAATCAGGCTTTCCTCGACACGCCTGTGATTCGACGCGAACGCGACGTACTCCTCCATCAGCGTTTGCAGGTTCAGCCGTACGGCGTCGCCTTTCAACTCATAGCGCGTCAATGCATGCTCCAGGTTGCGCAATCGAACCGCGCCTTCGATATGCTCGCATTCCAGTTCGTCGAGCACATCGTCGAGATCGTCGGTGCGCTTACGCAGCGCCGCGAACAGATAACGGTCCTCCAATGGATGGTGGATCTGCTCCGGATACTCGCGTATGTAGTAGAGCATGGCGCGCAGCACGATCGGATCGGGCGGAGACGCGCCGCCGCGGAACGCACTGACGAGTTCGAGCATTGCACCCGTGATGGCGGCGAGACGCGTGTGGTCAAGCCGGAGGATACGCAGCGCAGCGCGGTCGCTTACCGGATTCATACGAACTCCTGAGGGATGCAATCGGGGTCGGTGTCGTCGACGCAATAGGCAGCTCCTTTCGATTCTTCCACCTTCACGCGATCGGTCCTTGATCTGAATCAGCCCATGGCTTTCGCAGAGGCATATCGCGCGCTTGATCGAGGTCAAGGGCACGCGCACGGCTCGACCTTAAGCTGCGACGGTGCGCGTATTGCGCATATCAATTCGCGAAGGAGCGTCGATATGAAGCCATTGAGCCGATCGCAGCGTCGTCTGCTGGAACTCCGCCTGAGAGCGCGGGAACAGGAGATCCGGGCCGCCATCCGGCGGCGCGTCGAGGATGGCGCGGCGGCGTCGTACGCTTCGCTGAATGGATCGGCGCACGATCAGGGCGACGAGGCGCTTGCCGATCTCGCTGCGGAAATCGATCGCGCGGTGAATGCTTCGGAAGCGGCGGAACTGGAGGCCATCGCGGTCGCGCACGTGCGCCTCGCGAACGGACGTTACGGCTTCTGCGCGAACTGCGGCGAGCCGATCGGATACGAACGCCTTCTGGCCCAGCCCACGGCAATGCGTTGCATCCGCTGTCAGACGCGGCATGAACACATGTTCGCAGGCCAGGCTCACTCGTCGATATAGCGCGCGAACGCGTGCATGCGGTCATCGCTTCGCTTGATCCCGGTCAAGTGTGTGGGCCGAGGTAGGCGAACAATAGCGGAAAGCCGCGCCGAAAGCCGCACATACGGCCGGCGCGATCGCCGTCATCCGGACGGCTCGATATCCGAAGGAGATCAACATGCGAGCTGCTGACATCATGACGAGGCCCGTCGTCACGGCGGATGCCGACATGACCGTGCGCGACGCCGCCAGGACGATGGTGCTGGCCGGCATCAGCGGCATGCCGGTGATCGATCGCGAGGGCGTGCTCGTCGGCATGGTGACGGAAGGCGACCTCTTGCATCGCGAAGAAATCGGCACCGGCGTCGCGCGTCGCTCGTGGTGGCTCGACCTGCTGTCATCGACGCGCAAACTCGCGGATGAGTACGTGAAGGCACACGCGCGCAAAGTAAGCGAGGTGATGAGCACGAACGTGATCACCGTCGACGAGGACTGCCCCGTCGCCCGCATCGCGGAGTTGCTGGAACGCCGGCGCATCAAGCGCGTGCCCGTCATGCGCGACGGGAAGATGGTCGGCCTCGTCAGCCGCGCGAATCTGCTCCGCGCGCTGGTGACGCTCGGACCGGCCGCATCGGTTGCGCCCGCTGCGGCCCGCAGCGACGACCGCACCATCCACGCGGCAATCATGCAGGCGATGAAAGGCGAACGCTGGGCCCTGCCTGCCGCGAGCGTGATCGTCGACAAGGGAATCGTGCATCTGTGGGGCATCGTGACGAGCGACGAAGAGGCCAAGGCTTTGCGCGTCGCGGCGGAAAACGTGCCGGGCGTGAGAGAGGTCGTGTCGCATCTCGAACTGCCGTCGATGCTGCCGGCGGGGTAGTCGCGCGTTCGGCAGCGGCAGTCGCCCAGGGTTCATTACTCATTCGAGGACAACATGAAGGCAGGACAGATTTGCACGCTCGATGTCGTGACCTGCCGTGGCGACGCCACGGCGCTCGATGCCGCCCGATTGATGCGCGGTTGTCACGTCGGCGATGTAGTGGTCGTCGATACACGGAACGGCCAGACCGTTCCGCTCGGCATCGTGACCGACCGCGATATTGCCGTGTCCGTCGTCGCGCAGGGCGTCGATGCATCGACGCTTCGCGCCTCCGACATCATGACGGCGCCCGCCGTGACCGCGTTCGACTGGGAAGACGCCTTCTGCCTGCCGCGCCGGATGCGGCGGCTCGGCGTGCGCCGCCTCGTCGTGATCGACGACGCGGGAGGCCTGATCGGGATCGTGACCGAAGACGATCTGGTGCGCTTCATCGGGGACTATCTGCTGGAACTGTCTCAGGTGAGCACGCGGCAGACGGTCATGGAAGAAAAGCGCCGGGCGTGACGCGGACGCGCCGCCCGCGACAACTCGGTGCGTAGTTGTTCACGCTATGCGCTATTTAAGCGGCCGCCGCATTCCCTCACGCAGCACACGCACTCATGTTGCATCGCAACGCTCTCGCCCGATGACGCGCGCTTCCGATTGAAGCATCATACGGCCTGAGACACGCTCGTGCGGATCGGTCTATCCCGTTCGCACGCGAGACCAGGAGAGCACGATGGACATGCGGCAACGCGAGCACATCGAGGCAGTCGTCGCGGCCACCACGCGGGCCGAAGCGCAAGTCGTGGCGCGCACGCACGAGAGCATCATCCAGTCCTCGTGGCGGCGTTGCGTGCATCAGTACGGGCTCGATCCGTCGCGCATGCAGGAGGCGCGCATCCTGCCGCAAACGCGGCTGCGCGAGCATCAGCAACGCATCGACGGCTTCGCCCGCATCGCGCGTCACGGTCTCGAAACGCTCTACGAGCACGTTGCGGGCATGGGCTACGTCGTGCTGTTGACTGATGCGCTCGGCGTGACCGTCGATTACATCGGCGATGCGAACACCGACATCGAACTGCGCCGCGCGGGTCTCTATCTCGGCGCGGAATGGAGCGAAGCCGGCGCGGGCACGTGCGCGGTCGGCACGGCGCTCACGACCGGCCAGGCGCTTACCGTGCATCAGGTCGATCACTTCGACGCCACGCATATCCCGCTGACCTGCACCGCCGCGCCGCTTTACGATTCGCGCGGCGCGCTGGCCGCGATTCTCGACATTTCGGCGCTCACGTCGCCGCAAGCGCGCGACAGTCAGAATCTCGCGCTGCAACTCGTGCGCATCTACGCGGGGCATATCGAGAACGCGAACTTCCTGCGCACGCATCGGCAGGACTGGATCTTGAAGCTGAACGCGTCGCCCGAATTCGTCGATGTCGCGCCGGAGTACCTGATTGCGCTCGATGCGAGCGGGCGTATCGTCGGACACAATCGCCGCGCGCACGCGATGCTCGCGGCGGAGATCGGCCGGCCCATCGCGCCCGGCGAAGTGGCTGCATCTCTCATCGGCGTGCCGTTCGACACGCTCTTCGATGCGCGTATCGAAGAATTGGGCCGCTTCGTGTATTCGCGGCCGAGCGAGTTGCGCGCGGTGCCGCTCGCGAAATCGGGCGGGCTGTTGTATTTGAGCGTGATGCCGCCCGCGCCATGCGTCACGCCGGCGCGCAACGCGGCGTCGCCACGCAGCGTCGAGGTGCCCGTGCCGCTCGCCGCGCTGGGCGGCGGCGATGCCGCGCTCGCGCGTCAGCTGGAACGCGCCGCGAAGCTCGTCGATTCGCCCATCAACCTGCTCATCAACGGGGAAACCGGCAGCGGCAAGGAGTTTTTCGCGAAGGCGCTGCATCGCGCGAGCGCGCGTCGCGCGGGACCGTTCGTCGCCGTGAATTGCGCGGCGATTCCGGAGACGCTCATCGAAAGCGAATTGTTCGGGCATTTGCCGAACAGCTTTTCGGGCGCGGGCGCGAAGGGCAAGCGCGGCCTGATTCAGGAAGCCGACGGCGGCACGCTCTTTCTCGACGAAATAGGCGACATGCCGCGCGAGTTGCAATCGCGCCTGCTGCGCGTGCTGGCCGAGGGCGAAGTGCTCGCGATCGGCGCGTCGCGGCCCGTATCGGTCGATGTGCGCGTGATTTCCGCGACGCATCATTCACTCGATGCGCTGATGCAGGACGGACGATTCCGCGAAGACCTGTACTACCGCCTGAACGGGGCGCGCTTCACGCTGCCGCCGTTGCGCGAGCGAAGCGACCTGGACTGGCTCATCGACAAGTTCCTCGAAGGCGCGGTCACGCTGTCCCCTGCGGCGCGCGAGCGATTGCATCGGCATGAATGGCCGGGCAATTTGCGCGAACTCAGCAACGTGCTGCGTTACGCGCGCGCGGTGTGTTCGCACGGCCTGATCGACATAGACGACCTTCCGGAAGGAATCGCAAGCGCGTCTGTGCCGGTCGACCCGCCGCGGCGGGCTATCGAGGACTTTGATCCGCACCGTCTGCCGCCCGAAGGCATGTTGCTGATGCAATACCTGCGCGCGGCAAGCTGGAACCTGAGCGCAGTCGCGCGTCAGATCGGCGTGAGCCGCATGACGCTGTATCGGCGCATGGCGCGTTACGGCATCCGCTCGCCGAATCAACGCGACGCGAATGGTCACTGACAACTGATACGCCTGTACTACCGCCGATACACCTGCCGCTGTGACACCTGTCACGGCGGCGCTTGTCACATTGCACCGAAACACGCGTTTTCTACGGGAAATCCCGCGTTATTTCGATTGGCATAGGCTTTGCCTTTATCCGCCGCACACAAGAACGACGGAGACAAGGCATGTCACAGCCGCTCGTCGGCATCATTGCCAATCCTGTTTCGGCCCGCGATATCCGGCGCGTGATCGCCAATGCCAACAGCCTGCAACTCGCGGACCGCGTGAACATCGTGTTGCGGCTGCTTTCGTCGCTGGCGTCGTGCGGCGTCGAGCGCGTATTGATGATGCCGGACCGCGAAGGCCTGAAGGTCATGCTCGAACGCCATCTCGCGCGCAAGCACGGCCCGGACGCATCGCTCGCCCAAGTCGATTTCCTCGACATGCCCGTGACCGCGCGCGTCGACGACACGTTTCGCGCCGCACGCATGATGCGCGAGGCAGGCGTCGATGCGCTCATCGTGCTCGGCGGCGACGGCACGCATCGGGCGGTCGTGCGCGAGTGCGGGCAAGTACCGATCGCGGGCCTTTCGACGGGCACGAACAACGCATACCCGGAGATGCGCGAGCCGACCATCTCGGGACTCGCGACAGGGCTCTATGCAAGCGGCCGCGTGCCGCCCGCCGAAGCGCTCGCGTCGAATAAGCGGCTCGACATCGAGATACGCGATGCGAACGGCAACGCGCGCCGCGACATCGCGCTCGTCGATGCCGTCATCTCGCACGAGCAGTTCATCGGCGCGCGCGCGCTCTGGAAGATCGACACGCTCGCCGCCGTCTACGTCTCGTTCGCCGAGCCTCAAGCCATCGGCATGTCCGCGATCGCGGGACTGCTCGAACCGCTCGGGCGTCACGAAGCGGGCGGCGTCGCGATCGAACTCGCCGCGCCGGGGCAAGGCGAATTCGTGCTGCACGCGCCGATCGCGCCGGGGCTCATCGAACCGGTGCCGATTGCGAACTGGACGCGCCTTGCTAATGGCGTGCCGCATCGCGTGAAGCAGCGCGCGGGCATCGTCGCGCTCGATGGCGAACGCGAGCTCGCCTTCGGCCCCGGCGATGAAGTCACGATCACGCTTACGGAAAACGCCTTTCGCAGTATCGACGTGGCCGCGTGCATGCGATACGCGGCTGCGTCCGGGCTGATGCGTCAGCTCGAGCTTCGCTAACTCAACCGGGAGACAACCATGACAGCGTCGCGACAGCATGCGGGCGGCTTGCCGCTCTCGAAGGAAGAACTGTTGAGCGCGTATCGCAAGATGCGCACGATCCGCGATTTCGAGGAACGTCTGCACGTCGATTTCGGACGCGGCGACATTCCCGGCTTCGTGCATCTTTATGCGGGCGAGGAAGCGGCGGGCGTCGGCATCATGATTCATCTGAACGACGGCGACCGCATCGCGAGCACGCATCGCGGACATGGGCACTGCATCGCGAAGGGCGTCGATCCTGTCGCGATGATGAAAGAGATCTACGGCAAGAAAGGCGGCTCCTGCAACGGCAAGGGCGGCTCGATGCATATCGCCGATCTGTCGAAAGGGATGATGGGCGCGAACGGCATTCTCGGCGCGGGCGCGCCCTTGATCTGCGGCGCGGCGCTCGCGGCGAAGTTTCGCGGCAAGGGCGAAGTCGGCATCACGTTCGCGGGCGATGGCGCGTCGAATCAGGGCACGTTTCTCGAAAGCCTGAACCTCGCGGCGGTGTGGAATCTGCCGGTCATCTTCGTGATCGAGAACAACGGTTACGCCGAATCGACGGCGCGCGACTATGGCACCGCGGTCGACAGCTACGTGGATCGCGCGGCGGGCTTCGGCATTCCGGGCGTGACCGTCGACGGCACCGATTTCTTCGCGGTCTACGAGGCGGCGGGAGAAGTCATCAAGCGAGCGCGTGAAGGCGGCGGACCGGCGCTGCTCGAATGCAAGATGATCCGCTTCTATGGCCACTTCGAAGGCGATGCGCAGACGTATCGCGCGCCGGGCGAACTGGACGATATCCGCTCGAACAAGGATTGCCTGAAGAAGTTCGCGGCCGCCGTCACGCAAGCCGACGTGATCTCGCCCGGAGAACTCGACGCGATCGATCGCGAAGTCGCCGCGCTGATCGACCGCGCGGTGCAGGAAGCGAAAGAGGCGCCGTTGCCGACAGCCGCCGATCTGCTCACCGATGTGTACGTCAAATATTGAATCGAGGAGACAATCATCATGGCCCGCAAACTGAGCATGAAGATGGCGATCAACGAAGCCATCGATCAGGAAATGACGCGCGATCCGAGCGTGATCGTGCTGGGTGAGGACATCGTCGGCGGCGCAGGCGCGGACGGAGAAAAAGACGCGTGGGGCGGCGTGCTCGGCGTGACGAAGGGACTCTATGCGAAGCACGGCGACAGGTTGCTGGACACGCCGCTGTCGGAAAGCGCGTATGTCGGCGCGGCGATCGGCGCAGCGGCGTGCGGCATGCGACCGGTCGCAGAGCTGATGTTCATCGACTTCATGGGCGTCTGCTTCGACCAGATCTTCAATCAGGCCGCCAAGTTTCGCTATATGTTCGGCGGCAAGGCCGAAACGCCCGTGGTGATTCGCGCGATGGTGGGCGCGGGCTTTCGCGCGGCGGCTCAGCACAGCCAGATGCTCACGTCGCTGTTCACGCATATTCCGGGGCTGAAAGTGGTCTGCCCTTCGACGCCTTATGACACGAAGGGATTGCTGATTCAGGCCATTCGCGACAACGACCCTGTGATCTTCTGCGAGCACAAGAATCTGTACGGCTTCGAAGGCGAAGTGCCCGAGAACTCGTATGCGATTCCGTTCGGCGAGGCGAACATCGTGCGCGACGGCAAGGACGTGTCGATCGTCACGTATGGATTGATGGTGCATCGCGCGCTCGAAGCGGCATCGACGCTCGCGAAGGAAGGCATCGAAGCGGAAATCGTCGATCTGCGCACGCTGTCGCCGCTCGATATGGACACCGTGCTGGAGACGGTCGAGAACACGGGACGGCTCGTCGTCGTCGATGAAGCGAATCCGCGCTGCAACATCGCAACCGACGTTTCCGCGCAGGTCGCGCAACAGGCGTTCGGCGCGTTGAAGGCGGCCATTCAGATGGTCAGCGCGCCGCATACGCCGGTGCCGTTTTCGCCGACGCTCGAAGACCTGTACATTCCGAGCGCCGCGCAGATCGCCGAGGCCGCGCGAAAAACCATGCAGGGAGGAAAGCACTAATGTCCGCAATCACACCGATCGTAATGCCCAAATGGGGCTTGTCGATGACGGAAGGCACCATCAACGAATGGCTCGTGGAGGAAGGCACGGAGATCACCGTCGGCATGCCGATTCTCGATGTCGAAACCGACAAGATCGCCAATGCCGTCGAAGCGCCCGACGCCGGCCTGCTGCGGCGCAAAGTGGCGCAGCCCGGCGAGACGCTGCCCGTGAAGGCGCTGCTCGGCGTGCTCGCGCCGTCCGAGGTGAGCGACGCCGACATCGATGCGTACGTGTCCTCTTATGTGACGCCCGCCGAGGACGAGGAACAGGGCGAGGAAGCAGCGGCGTATCACTTCGTCGATGTGGATGGCATCCGCGTGCGCTACGCATCGCGCGGCAGTGATGACGCGAGCCGCGCTGCCGTGCTCTTCATTCACGGCTTCGGCGGCGACCTCGACAACTGGCTGTTCAATCTCGACGCGCTCGCCGAGAAACATCGCGTGTTCGCGCTGGACTTGCCAGGGCATGGGCAGTCGACGCCGAAGGTACCGGGCACGTCGCTGGCCGATCTCGCGGGCTTCGTCGGCAAGTTCATGGACGCGGTCGGTCTCGAACGCGCGCATCTCGTCGGACACTCGATGGGCGGCGGCATCGCGGCGCAGATGGCCGTCGATCAGCCGAAGCGCGTGCAATCAGTCGCGCTGATTTCGCCTGCCGGTTTCGGCGAGGAAGTGAACAACGCGTACACCGAGGGCTTCGTCACAGCCGAATCGCGTCGCGAGCTGAAGCCGGTCGTCGAGCTGCTGTTCGCGAACCCTGAGCTGGTGAGCCGCCAGATGCTCGACGATCTGCTGAAGTACAAGCGGCTCGACGGCGTGAGCGACGCGCTGAGATCGCTCAACGGCGGATTGTTCGCGGGCGGCAGGCAGAGCGCGCAGCCAGGCGTGAAGCTCGCCGCGACGGAGAAGCCAGTGCTCGTGATCTGGGGCACGAAGGACCAGATCATTCCCGCCGCGCACGCGAAGCACGCACCGGAAGGCGCGACCGTGCGCGTCTTCGAAGACGCCGGGCACATGAGTCAGATGGAGAAAGCAAACGAAGTGAACGCGCTGTTGAAGGCGCATGTCGAGAAGGGCGGCTGACGTTTTCTTCGACATGCGCGCGCCCCGCTGGAGAAGCCGCCAGCGGGGCGCGCTCGACGCTATGCGCTTACTACTGCACCGGCGTCAGAATCGGTGCGCCTTGCTTCTTGAGCAGGAACACGACGAACTTCGCCGGCTGCGTCGCGCTGGCATTGCGTCCGACAGTGTGAATGTCGTCGGGGCCTTCGTGGAACGTGTCGCCAGGCTTGAGCGTCACTTCCTTGCCGCCCTTGACGCCCATGACGATGCGTCCCTCGAGCACATACACGAAGGCGTGAGCGTCATGACGATGCACGGGATCCACTGCGCCGGGCGGATAGTCGACGACGATCATCTGAAGCTCCTTGCCCGGATAGTCAGGCAACGGCTCAGAGCGAAGTGGCGTCACGCTTGCCTCTGGCGCGGCCATGACGGGCGGCGCGATCATCGAGCCGATACTCAATACGGTTGCAGCGACGCAAAGCATGCTCTTCATGACATCACTCCAAGCCGGCCTTGTCGAGCCCGAATGCCTTGTCGGCCGAACCGGGCGCCGTACGGAACGCGACATTGAGCCGGTTCCAGCTATTGATGATTCCCACGAGGAAGGTGAGGTCCGAGAGCTCCTTATCGGAATACTGGGCGCGCACGCTGTCGTAGATGTCGTCCGGCACGCCGTGAGAAGGAATGTTCGTCAGCACCTCGGCCCATTGGAGCGCGGCCCGCTCGCGCGGCGAGAACAGCGTCGACTCGCGCCAGATCGCCACGTGATGCAGGCGCAGTTCGCGCTCGCCATGAATCTTCGCCATCTTCACATGCATGTCGACGCAGAAGGCGCAGCCATTGAGCTGTGACGCCCGAATCTCGACGAGCTCGCGGATGTGCGTTTCGATCGTCGATTCCTGAAGCAGCGTGCCGAGCTGAATGAGCTTCTTCGAAAGTTCGGGCGATTGCTGAAAGTAATCGATGCGTTGCGTCATGATGTACTCCTAAGTGAATGTGTATGGTGAAAGTTCTGCGAAGACAGTCAGCCGCGTTTGACCTGGGCGAGCCGCTGATCGAGACCAATTTGACCGATGCGCGCTTCGCCGAGCGGCACGAGCGATAGTTCCTCGACCACGCCGCCGTAATACCGCGCCTTCGGGTCCGTCACGACCGGGCGTGCGTCGCCTACGGATTTCAGGTATCGCGCGATGATCTCCGCGAACGGGGCGCGATCCGGGCCGGCTATGTCGATGGTGTCGTTCAGAGGCGCCGCGAGCGCCACTTGCGAGAGGATCGCCACGATGTCATCCACGGCGATCGGCTGAAACTGGCCGTCGCCGACGCGCACTGTGCCGCTCTCCGTGCTGAAGTCGGCGATGCCCCCAATGAACTCCATGAATTGCGTGGCCCGCACGATCGTGTACGGAATACCCGCCGCCTTGATCGCCTCTTCCTGCGCGACTTTGGCGGCGAAATACGCGTTATCCGGCATGCGGTCGGTTCCGACGATCGACAGCGCGACGTGATGGCCCACGCCCGCCGCCACTTCGGCCTTGCCGAGATTGCGCGCCGAGGTGCGGAAGAAATCGAGCACCGCCTGCGGTTCCCATGACGGCGCGTTCGTTACATCGACGACGACATCCGCGTCCATGAGCGCCGTGGTGAGACCTTCGCCCGTTATGGTGTTGACGCCGGTACGCGGGGATGCAGCGAGCGCATGGTGTCCTGCCTCGTTGAGCAGTGCGACCAGACGCGAGCCGACGAGCCCCGAACCACCGATTACGACGATCTTCATGGCAGATCCTCCGATATGTCGAAGAAAACAGCGGGCGTGGTGACGCCTGAAGGTGTTCTCCGCCGTCGCATTGCCCACAACCAGTATGGGACAATGATGGTCTACAAATAAGGGGCAAGAATCGTCGATATGACTAGTCCAAGATTGCCCTGCTGCGCGTTGACGGAGAGACGATCATGAACGCTCGAAGTCCTGCATTGGCTATCGAAATCGATCGGCTGAAGCCGTTGCCGATCTATTTGCAAATATGCGAGCGATTCAGAACGGCGATCGCAGCCGGGCATTTGCGTCCGGGTGAGCGCGTGCCCGCGCTGCGCAATCTGTCGACGCAGTTGAGCACGGCCCGCGGCACCGTCGAGCTGGCCTATTCGATTCTCGTCGACGAGGGCTATCTGCAAATGCGCGGGGCCGCCGGCACGTTCGTATCGCCGTCGCTGCCGGCGTCGGTGGTGCACGGCGCAGTCGAAAATAAGGCGGGCAGCGCGAAGACGCGAGCCGCGCAACGCAGCCAGCCGACGCGATCCGAGGGCACGGTCACCGTTGCCATGAGTGGCGAGCCGCGGCCGTTGCAGCCGGGGCTGCCGGCGCTGGACGCGTTTCCGCGCAAAATATGGAGCCGGCTGGTTTCGCGTCGCGTGCGTAGCGGGGATCGCGCGATGCTCGGCTATCCCGATCCGATGGGCTACAGACCGCTGCGCGAACGCATTGCCACCTACCTCGGCTTGTCGCGCGGTGTCACGTGCCTGCCCGAGCAGGTGTTCATTACCGGCGGATATCGCGCGACGCTCGAACTCGTGCTGCGCAGTCTCGCGCAATCGAACGATCGCATGTGGTTCGAGGATCCCGGCTATCTGCTCGCGCGTAACTTCCTGACGGAGACCGGCGTGCAATTGACGCCCGTGCCCGTCGACGATGAAGGGATGGATATAGCGCGCGGCATCGAACTCGATCCCGACGCGCGCTTTGCGCTGGTCACGCCGTCGCATCAAAGCCCGCTCGGACAGGTCCTGTCGCTGACGAGACGCCTCGCGCTGCTGGACTGGGCGAAGAAGGGCGCGCGCTGGATTATCGAAGACGACTACGACAGCGAATTCCGCTACTCAGGCAGGCCGTTGCCGGCCCTGAAGAGCCTCGATCGGCACGATCGTGTGATCTACACCGGTACGTTTAGCAAGGTGTTGTTTCCCGGCCTGCGGCTCGCGTATGCGGTGGTTCCTGACCGTGCTGTCGAGCGCGTCGGGCGGGTGGCATGCTCCATGAACGCCGGGTCGCCCGCGCTATTGCAGGCTGCCGCGACGGACTTCATCGAGCAGGGACATTTCGCGCGGCATGTGAAGAAGATGCGTGCGTTATACGGGCAACGACGCGTGTTCATTGCCTATGCGCTGGAGCAGGCTTTCGGCAAGCGGTTGAACATCGATCTGCCACCCGGCGGCATCCAGTTCGCCGTGCGGTTCGCTGAAACCTCCAATGGCCCGGTCGACGATGTCGCTGTCGCCGCGCGAGCCCGCGAAGCGGGTCTCGGCGTGCTGCCGCTTTCGATCTGGTATGCGAACGCACGTATGCCGCGTACGCCGCGCGGGCTTGTCATGGGTTTTGCGAACATCACCGATGCGAGTGAAGCGGCTCGTCTTGCCCGGAAGTTGCGAAGCTGCCTGGATCGCTGACGGGGCCGTTTCGATGCCGACGCGAACAGCGCGACGCTGGTACATCGGTTGCTCAGACGAATAGCCTGCGGGACGGTGTCGTGCTGTTGCGATGCTCTCCAGCGGGTAATCTTTGAGAGGAACTCGGAATGAAAACACGTCATCTTGTCACGGCCGCGGCCGCCGTACTTGTTGTTGCGAGCGGCACCGCTCTCGCCCAGGAACAAAGCGCGCCGATGGCCGGCGCATCTCACACCACCGATTCGAGCATGGCGACGTATGGGCCGTCCACTTATCGCGGCTCGGACTATGGCGGCGCCGCCTACGGCGATAGCTCGGCCGGCGCCCGCAACTACGGCGAGTGGGCCAGAGCCCGCAACCCGGCGAACTGCCCGCCGGGACTTACGTGTAACGTTTATAAGGGATCCTGATCACTCCAGCGCGGCTGCCCGAGCAACGTGCGGCCGCCTAGAATTTCGCTAAGCAGGCGAGTCACGCGATCCGCGCGCATGGCTCGCCCGTTGCATTTCACGCGGCGATGCCATTCCGACACCGCCCCGAAAGTCCTGAGAAGCCGCTCAAACAATCTCCTTGCCGAGAAAGCGCGCGCGCATCGGCTTGAGCACCAGAATGGCGAGCACCGCTGTCACGATATCCAGCGTGATCCCGACGCTGAAAACCGGCACCCAGCTACCCGCGTGCTGATGCAGCAGCGCAGCCAGCGGCCCGCCGAAGATTGAGCCGATGCCCTGCGCGATATAGAGCCAGCCGTAGTTCTCGGTCGCGTGGCGCGTGCCGAAAGTATCGGTAAGCGTCGACGGAAACAGCGAGAAGATCTCGCCCCAGCCGAAGAAGACGACGCCCGAGAGCAGCACGAACAACACGGCGTTGTCGCGCGTCAGGAGCCACAACGCCATCGCGACACCTTCCAGCGCAAAGGCGAAAAACATCGTGTTTTCACGGCCGAATCTGTCCGATACCAGCCCGAAGAGCGGGCGCGTCAGACCGTTGGTGAAACGGTCGATGGTGAGCGCGAGCGGCAGCGCGGCCATGCCGAACACGACGACCTTCGTGATCCCGAAGTCCGCCGCGAAGGTCGCCATTTGCGACGTGACCATGAGGCCCGAGGTCGACATCATCGTCATCATGGCGAACATGAGCCAGAAGAGCGGCGACTTCATCATCTGCGAAGGGCGCAGATTTCGCACGTCCGATGCGGCCGTTGCCGATGCCTTCGAGGGCGTTGCGTCGCGCGGCACGCGCAAACCTTGCGATGCGACGAAGCCTACCACCGCGAACGCGATGCCGTAGAGCCAAAGCGTTGCGTCCAGTCCGCGCGCTGCCAGCGATGCCGAGATCGGGAACGTCGTCACGATCGCGCCCATGCCGTAGCCCGCGGCCACTGCGCCCGCTGCGAAGCCGCGCCGGTCGGGGAACCAGCGCACCATCAGGCCGACCACGCCGACATACACGATGCCGGTGCCGAGACCGCCCACGAGACCATAGGTGAGATAGAGCATCGGTGTGCTGGTCGCCATCGACGAAAGCACCCAGCTCAGGCCCGACATGACCGTGCCGAGCGAAATCAGGAGGCGCGGACCGAAGCGGTCGATGAGCTTGCCCTGAAACGGCGAGAAGAACGTCTGCAGGATGATGAGCAGCGAGAACGTGATTTGCAGTTCAGGCAGCGGCACGCCGAGCTTCGTCGACAGCGGTTTGGTGAGCAGCGTCCATACGTATTGCGGGCTGGAAATGGACATCATGCAGAGCAGGCCGAGGCCGAGCTGAACCCAGCGGTGATGCGTCGTGCTCGCGGGCGCGCCTGCTTCTTCGTGCAGTGTCTCGATGCGTGCGTTCATATGCGTTCCCCGAAAAATTTGCAGATAGAAAAGATGAGTCATGCCCTCCGGTCCCGACGAATGCGGTCCGAAAAGTGTTCTAGGCATTGCGGCTTATGGCTTACTAGCGCGCGCCCGTTCCGTGGATGCTCGGATCGTGACCGGCTCGTATTAGTCCATTAGGATGGCGAAAGATTTGCATATGCTTGGCTCGTCGCCTCGTCACAGGCGCGGAGCATTTCGACGTCGTGGTCGAGTGCACGCAGTGCGTCGGCGGTCTCCGACGGAAAGCGCTGCCGCACTCAGTTGGTTTGCGGCGAATTGCGCGTGCGCCAAAAGCATTGAAGATGTCCTTGTATGCAACGGGAGAAGACAATGCGAGATCCGTGCCAATCCTCGGTGGAAACCCTGAGAGCGCCTTCAAGCAAGGGCTCTTAGCCCGCCATCACTGATCCGTAGCGACACAGCGGGATGCCGTCATATGGTGCGCCGAGACCTTGCCGGTGCGCGCGTAAATGCGACGCGCCCCGACGCGGTGCGCGCGGCGAATGGCGTCGGTAATGGCCGAGTGTTCGTCGCTAAGTCTCTGCGACACTTTCCGCTCACGCGAGCGGGTTCGACGTAAAGCGCGCCGATGTGGCGCGTACACGGGCATTTGCTGCGCGGGCGCGTGCAGCGTACGCTATCGGCTTGGCGCGTCCATACCAGCTTCACGATGCGCCCGCTTCGCGAACGGGGGCGTGCGCCGCGCGACCCGCGAAGGCAGAGCGCTGCTCCAGCCTGAGCGCGTAGAGCTAATCCAAATGAAGCCGACGAAATTCGCCGTCACTGTGGTCTCGCCGCCGGGCTATGCGCATTCCGCCGCGTTTCACGAAGTGGCCGAGACGCTCCACTATGGGCTGCTGTCGATTGGTCAGGACAGCGTAATGACGACAGAAGGACGGCTCGACGGGCGGCGGCACATCGTGTTGGGATCGAACCTGCTGCCCCACCACGCACTGCCGCTTTCGCCCGACGCCATTCTCTATAACCTCGAACAGGTTCACGCGGGGTCGCCCTGGATCACGCCTGCGCTGCTCACGCTCTTGCGTCGTCATGTCGTGTGGGACTATAGCGTGGCGAACGCGCGCGCGTTTGCCGCGCTAGGCGTGCATGTCGATCGCGTGGTGCCCATCGGCTATGTCCCGGAACTCACGCGCATACGGTTTGCCGTACCGCGCGATATCGACGTGCTCTTCTGCGGCTCGCTTTGCGAGCGAAGGGCGCGCGTCATCGACAGAATGCGCGCGGCGGGCATCAAGGCGGTCGCGGCGTTCGGGCTCTATGGGCGCCCGCGCGACCGGCTAATCGCACGCGCGAAGCTGATGCTGAACGTGCACAGCCGCGCGGATAGCGTGCTGGAAATCGTGCGGCTTTCGTATCTGCTCGCCAACCGCTGCGCGGTGCTGAGTGAGCGATGCGCCGACGCGCTCGATGAAGCCCCGCTCGCGCAGGCGATCGCCTTCGCCGACTACGACGCGTTGAGCGCGCGCGCGGCCCAGCTTCTCTCGTCGCCCGCCGAGCGGGAGCGGCTCGCGCGCGAAGGCTTCGCGCAGATATGCTCGCGCCGCGCAGCCGACTATCTGCGCGAAGCGCTCGCATGAGCCGTCGCGCGGAGCGGCCTTAGTCACGAAGCGCATTGACACCACCTATCTGACGCATGCGTTGTCGGCCCGCAACGACCGGTCGTGCGTTTTGTCGGCGTTGGCCTCGTCGCGCGGCGGTCCCTTCATCCAGAACGCAAAAAGGTGCCCAATGGTCTGGTGGCAAACCGACCGACGCGCGACAATCGCTGCCACGGCGATAACCGTCCTGCCAACATGGTTGAATCCTTTCGGCTCGGCGAGCGCGTCGATGTGATGACAAAGGAGCAGTTCAATGCCCGATGTTTGGGACACAATGTTCGAAGGCGGCGGCGAGGTTCGCGCGTTGCTGCGCCAGTACGACTGGAGCGCGTCGCCGCTCGGGCATCCGTCGGAATGGCCGGCGCCGTTGGTTACCGCAGTCAGCATGGTGCTCAACTCGGCTTTCCCGATGTTCGTCGCCTGGGGCCCGGAGCTCGGCTTTCTCTATAACGATGCCTACGCGGTCATCATGGGCCGCAAGCACCCGGCCGCGCTCGGCGGCCGTTTCGAGCAGATCTGGGCGGAAATCTGGCCTGACATCGCGCCGATCATCGACGGCGCGATGTCGAACCGGTCTTCCTATTTCGAGGATCTGCCGCTTACCGTGATACGCCACGGTTACCCGGAGCAGAGCTTCTTCACCTTCTCGTACTCGCCGTTGCAGGACGATTCCGGGCGTGTCGGCGGGATGTACTGCACGGTCATCGAGACGACCGAACGCGTGCTCGCTGAACGGCGTGCCGCGTTCGAGCTCAAGGTGTCGGAGGCACTGCGCGCATTAACCTCGCCAGAGGACGTGGTCGCCCGAGCGAGCGCGCTCATCGGCGAGCAGTTGAAGCTCGCGCGGGTGATCTACGGGGAATGCGACGAAAGCGGTAAGAACTTCTTCGTGCCGCGCGACTGGACTGCGCCGCCGTTGCCGAGTCTCGCCGGAATGGGATTCGCCCTCGACGACTTCGGCCCGGCCATCATCGATCCGCTGCGTGCCGGCGAGGTCGTCACCGTCAGCGACAGCGGCACCGATCCGCGCACGGTCGACTTCGCGAACTCGTATGGACTGACCGGCATCCGCTCGTTCATCGCGGTGCCGCTCATTAAGGCGGGGCGTCTGGTTGCGTTTCTCGGCCTGCACCGGGCCGAACCGTATGAATGGACCGCTAGCGACATGCGGTTCGCGCGCGACATGGCCGAGCGCACGTGGTCGGCCGTCGAGGCAGCGCGCGCGCAGGCGGAACTGCGCGCCGAACGCGATCAAAGCCGCTACATCTTCGACACCATTCGCGAAGGCTTCATGCTGATGAACGCGTGTTCGATCGTCACTTACATGAATGCCGAGGGTCTGCGCATCTTGGGTCGCACGAAGGAGGAGGTGGTCGGGCGCGGCCACGCGCGACTGTGGCCCGAAGTGATCGCCACGGATCTGGCACGCCTCTATCAGCGGGTGATCGAAAGCGGCGAGGCCGGCGCGTCGGAATACTGTCACAGCCGTCCCGACGGCAACGTGGTCTGGGTCGAACTTCGCGCCTATCCGACCGGCGAAGGCGGGATCGCGTCGTTCTTTCGTGACATCACCGATCGCAAGATTGCGGAAGAGAAGCTCAAAGCGGCCGATCAGCGCAAAGACGAGTTCCTCGCCATGCTCGCGCATGAATTACGCAACCCGCTGGCGCCCATATCCGCGGCCGCGCAGCTATTGAAGATCAGCAAGCTGGACGAAGAACAGGTGCGCCGCAGCAGCGCCATCATCGCGCGCCAGGTCGCTCATATGACCGGACTCGTCGACGATCTGCTCGATGTGTCGCGCGTCACGCGTGGGCTCGTCACGCTGGCCCGAGCGCCGGTCGACGCGCGGCTCGTGATAGAGGAAGCCATCGAGCAGGTTCGCCCGCTGACGCAGGCGCGCGCGCAGCGCCTGGCGGTGCGCCTGCCCTCGCACGAGGCGACAGTACTGGGCGATAAGGCGCGGCTCGTACAGGTCGCGGCCAACCTGCTTCATAACGCGTCGAAATTCACGCCCATCGGGGGCGGCATCGAAATAAGCCTCGACATAGACGGCGACCAACTCGCGCTGACGGTGCGCGACGACGGCATCGGCATGGAGGCGGAACTGACGGCGCGCGCGTTCGACTTGTTCACGCAAGCCGAGCGCTCGTCCGACCGCTCTTTGGGCGGCCTGGGCCTCGGGCTCGCTCTGGTCAAGCATCTGGTTGAACTGCACGGCGGGACGGTGGATTTCTTCAGCGCGGGACTCGATGCGGGAAGTACGTTCGTGGTCAGGCTGCCGTTGATGCAGGCGCAGCCGGCGGCAGCCGAGCGACAAGCGGAACAAACGGACTGGGCGCCCAATGAGCGCCTCAAGCTGCTGATCGTCGACGACAATGTGGACGCGGCCGAAGCACTCGGTACGCTGCTCGCGTCGTGCGGACACGACGTCATCGTCGAACATGAAGCGCGGCGGGCGCTGGAGCGCGCGTCGCAGGAGCGTCCCGACGCCTGTCTGCTCGACATCGGCCTGCCGGGCATGGACGGCAACGAGCTTGCGCGGCGCCTGCGCGAGCGCCCGGAGACGGCCGATGCGACGTTGATCGCGGTGACCGGGTACGGGCAAGCGGAAGATCGTCACCGCAGCACGCAGGCCGGGTTCGATCACCATCTGGTCAAGCCGATCGTCATGGAGCAACTGGCGGCGCTGCTCGCGGGCATCGGCGCGAGAACCGATGATTGAGCCCGCATGCGCTGCATGCCTTTACCGCCGCGCTTGCATGGCACGTCGCGGACGCGTCTGAATGCAGCGCGCGGTAGCCTGTCGCTTGCGCGACCCGTTACGCTGTCAGGCAGCCTTTGCGGACCAGCAAAAAGCTAAAGCTTCCAGAAGCCCTGCCGTAAATTGAATGACACGTCATCGGCGCCGAGCCGGATCAATACAAGCGCGCGCCGAAAGCAGTCTTTACCGGCCTTTTTCTCAACTCTATAGAGAAGATACAGCGATGTCCGTTGCATTGGACTCACGTCATAGCGAATGGCATGAAGCGCCCGGTACGTTGGCGCGCTTTCTCGGCGATGCCATTGCAGCGGAGTGGCGACACCTGCGGCCCGGAAGCGCGACGCCAGAACGCTTTCCGTGGTCGCCCGAACTCAGTATGGGCGAAGACGGCCTCGGTCTCGATTCCATCGAACGGCTTTCCATTGCCACGTCAGTCGCGGAACTGACTCAGCTGCACGAGAGCGGACTCGACGATGCGCTCTTGGCCCAGCGCAGCTTCGGCGACTGGCTGAGCGTCGTCGCCAGAGGATTGAAGCAGTACAGCGCCCAACTGGTTTTCCGAACCTCCGGATCGACGGGCAAACCGAAAACATGCGTCCACGCATTAGCCGACCTCGAGCGCGAGGCTGAACACGTCTCCGGAATCTTCGCCGGAACGCGCCGCGTCCTCGCGGCCGTGCCAGCGCATCACATCTACGGCTTTCTCTTCACCGTGCTCTTGCCATTGAGTTTAGGTGGCATCGAGGTCATCGACGTTCGGCACGTCACGCCGTCTGCATTGCCGCGCATGATGGCATCGGGCGATCTATTGGTCAGTCATCCGGCGCATCTGGCGCTGCTTGCTCGCTTCGCAGGCTCGATTCCTCGTGGCGTAGCGGCGTTGACATCGACTGCTCCTTGCCCGCCGCAACTCGCGCAAGCCCTGATTGCCGAGGGGACGTTCGATCGCGTGCTGGAGATCTATGGAAGCTCCGAAACGGCTGGCGTCGGTGTGCGCGAGCTTCCTGCGCCGGCTTTTCAGTTGATGCCATTCTGGACGCGAGACGCCGCGGACGCCACTCGACTCATTCGCGTTGCTGAAGACGGTCGCGAAAGAAGCGTCGCGCTGCAAGACCGTGTGCAATGGATGACCGAGGACAGCTTCATCGTTCGTGGTCGAATGGACGACGCCGTGCAGGTGGCCGGCACTAACGTCTTCCCGGCGCGGGTGCGTGAAGTGTTGTTGCAGCATCCTCACGTCGCTGATGCCGCCGTCCGTTTGATGGACCCGAGCGAGGGTGCTCGATTGAAGGCATTCGTTGTTCCGGCAGCGGGTGTCGACATTGAACGGCTCTCGATCGAACTCGACCGATGGACACTGGCGCGACTGTCCGCTCCGGAACGGCCTAAAGGTTTCACGTTCGGTGAACGACTTCCTGTCAGCGACTGCGGCAAGCTCTCTGACTGGCGCGTGTAGGCCCCAACACGCGAACGCACCGCAGCCCGATTGTCGCCCACGATAAAGTATTCGAGCTTGCTGCCGTTATAGCGTGCGAATGACGATCCCTTCACGCGGAGAGAAGAATAATGATTGGCCAGTCTACTTTCAAGCATACGTTCGATTCAGTGTTATTCGACGACCTCGTCGCAGCCGGTGAGCCCGAGCTCGACGAACTCGAATTCGGAGTGATCGGATTCGACGCGACTTACGCCGTGACTCACTACAACGCTCTGGAATCATCGAGCGCGGGACTGAGCGCCACTCGCGTCCTCGGCAGACATCTGTTCGAAGAAGTCGCGCCGTGCATGAACAACTTCATGGTGGCGCAACGGTTCGAGGACGAAGCCGAACTCGACGAAGTGCTGCCGTACGTTTTGACGCTGCGCATGAGGCCGACGCCCGTGCAACTGAGGCTCATGAAGTCCAGCCGCAGCGAAACCCGCTTTCTTCTCGTGCAACGTCAGACCGGCAAGTGAACGTCATGACCACCGTGGAAGGCGCATTGGAAGCGGAGCACGAGGCGCTGCTGTCGTTCATGTATATGTCACCCATCGGCATCGTCCGGAGTGGCTTGAATGGCGATGTGGACATGCTCAATCCAGTCGCGGTCCAGTTGCTCATGCCGCTTGCCGGGCGCATGGGCGTCGGCAATGTGTTCGAGAGTCTGACCAACGTCGCGCCGGAGTTGCGCAACCTCGTGTCGAGCTTTCCGGCGGAGCGGGGTCGGGTTTGCGAGGGCCATCGAATCGTGATCGCGCCCAGTGCCGATCGCCCGATGGTCCTGTCATGCAACATCATCAAGGTCAACAGCAGTACGTTGATGATGACGCTCTCCGACATCTCGCGTCAGGTCGAGGCCGAACGACGCGCGAGACAGCATGAGTCATGGCTCGCGGGCATCTATACGAGCGTCAACGATTTCGCCTTTTTCACGCTCGATGCCGCTGGCCGCATCGACAGCTGGAATGCTTCCGTCGAGCAACTCACGGGCTTCGGCGCGGAAGAAGTGCTTGGCCATACGCTGGACCTCTTTTACGCGCCCGAGGCTGTGGATCCGTATTGCAGCCCCGAGCATATTTCGCTGACGCGCGAGGAGGGCTGGCATATTCAGGAGCGTTGGTGCGAAAGCAAGCAGGGCCGCCGCTATGCCGCGCAAATCCTGGTCGCCGTCTTGCGAGAAGATGATGCGGACATCGCAGGATATTCGGTCGTCGTACGCGACGTCTCCGAACGCAAGATTTCGAGCGACGAACTCACTCGCCTTCTCACCACCGATCATCTCACCGGCGCGGTCAATCGCGCGCATTTCTTCAAACTCGCGGAGAAGGAGCTGGCGAGAACGAGGCGACTGGGCAAAGAGTTGTCTGTCGTGATGATCGATGCCGACCATTTCAAGCGAATCAACGACACCGCCGGGCATCAAGCGGGAGACCTCGTTCTGACGCAGATCGTTCAGAAGGCGAAGGCGCATTTGCGGTCCATCGACCTGCTGGCCCGACTCGGCGGCGAAGAGTTTTGCCTGATGCTTCCGGGAACGTCTCGTGAAGAGGCGCTCGTCATCGCGGAACGCGTGCGCGCAACGATCGCGGACACCGAGATCGATACAGGCGCCGGCCCGATACGGGTGACGGTCAGCGCGGGCATTGCCTCGTTATCCGATGCGACGTCTTGCGTGACCGATTTGCTGGCCGCAGCCGACAAGGCACTGTATGCCGCCAAGGCAGCCGGTCGGAATCGCGTGGAACTCGGTTGAGGGCAGGCACTCTTTGTGCGCTTACTTTGCGCAATCGTCCCTGGCATGTCTGTTTGGTCGTCGAGGAACCTAAGAAGCTCGACGCATGAGAATGAGTGAAAATCGATGCAACGGCGTAGCGATGTCACGCCACGGATCCCAGGATAGCGTCACAACGCGCGGCGCGACAAGCGAGGAAGCGCTCTGCGAGCAGCACGTGGAAGAGGCTGTCGAGTCTTCGGCCGACTCGGTGTCCGCGAACGAAGCATTGATGGAGTTTCTCTATCGGGCGCCGATAGGGCTTCTTCAAATCTCGGCACTCGGGGTGATCGAGATGATCAACCCGATGTCGGCCCGCTTGCTGATGCCGCTGTCGCCGGATGGCAACCTCGTCAACCTGTTCGACGTGCTGGAGACGATCGCGCCGCAATTCCGGCGAATGGTCCAGGAATACGAGGCGCCTGCCGGACCGGTTTGCGATGCGGTACGCATCACGGTTCCGCATTCTTCCAGAAGCACGATTGCCCCTCAGGTCTTGTCGATCAGCTTGCTCAAGCTCGACCGTAACCACCTGATGGCCATGGTGAGCGACGTAACGCTGGAATCGCAGCGCGAGCAGTCCATTCTGGACAAGAAGCTCGGCGAGGCCGCGCGCCGGGACAAGCTGACCATGATGCCGAACCGCACGTCGATCTGCGAGTTCATTCAGGGTGGCATGCACCATCGAAATCCGGATGAGCGCCGCAATTTCAGTGTGCTATTCATCAATTGCGATCGCTTCAAGCAGATCAACGATTCTCTCGGCCACTCCACGGGCGACGAAGTATTGGCGGAGGTCGCCAATCGATTGATGACGACACTGGGTCTGCCCGATTCGCAGAACGGCCAACATGACAGCGGCCTGCTGGCGGGTCGGCTCGGGGGCGATGAGTTCGTCGTGGTGATCGGCGAGCCGCGATCCGAATCGGACGTTCTCTCGCTTGCGGATCGGCTACTCAGTGTGTTGAGCGAACCATACCGGATCGCTGGCCAACAACTGCACCTTAGCGTGAGCATCGGGATCGTCCACTCGACCACGTCGAACGCGCACCCCGACGCGATACTTCAGGACGCGAGCATCGCGATGGTGGAGGCCAAACGTCGCGGCGGAGCGCGGCATGTGAGTTTCGAACCTTCCATGCACGAGCGCGCTGCGCGTCGGGCGCAGATGGAAAATGATTTGCGTCGTGCGATCGGAAATCAGGAGCTCTTCGTCGTCTATCAACCGGTCGTCATGCTTGCGCCGACTGCGGACCGCTGGTCGTTCCCGCCGCATGCCGCCGCTGTCGAAGCACTGGTGCGGTGGCGTCACCCGGTAAGAGGCGTCGTGCCGCCGGTCGAATTCATCGGCGTCGCGGAGGAATGCGGCCTGATCGGCGCATTGGGCGAATACGTGCTGGATACCGCGTGCCGCCAGTTCGTCGCATGGAAAAGAGAGTTGGGGCGCCTGGCCCCGCGTCTTCTGGCGGTCAATCTCTCTCGCGCCCAACTGACGGACGAAGGATTCGTCGCCTACGTTTCGCGTACGCTGCGAGACAGCGGCATGAATCCCGGCGAGCTGCAACTGGAAGTAACCGAGAGCCTCGCCGCGCAGGATGAAACCGTGCAGGCCACGTTGCAACAACTCAAGTCGCTTGGATTGACCCTGGCGCTCGACGACTTCGGCACCGGTTATTCCTCGCTTTCGAGCCTGCACCAGCTACCCGTGGCTACGGTGAAGATTGATCGATCCTTTGTCAGCCAGGCAGTGCAGAGCGCGCATCATCGCGTGCTGATCGAAGCAACGGTGCGCGTGGCGGCGAGCCTGAACATGAGCACCGTTGCGGAAGGAGTCGAAACCGAGGCGCAGGCATCCGTGGTCCGCTCGCTCGGCTGCGAGAAAGGGCAGGGCTATCTGTTCAGCAAGCCGATCGTGTCGGAGGATCTCGTCAGTTGGCTGAAGAGCAATGACGCGTGACGCGACACGTTGATCGCCAGTGGCTTCTCCTCGCGCCCACTCTGTACTCACTGCTTCAATAAGCGCTTGTCACGCCTCTCTGGCGATGCTTTGCTTCTCGCCCGCTTAACGCCTAAAACAGGAATTGTCGGGCGATGTGATGCCCGCCAGTTCAACCGCAGGGGAGGCGCAAGTGAGCTATCAACTGATGGGAAGCATCCTCGAAGTGTGCGAGTGCAAGATCCTGTGCCCGTGCTGGGTCGGCGAAGATCCGGACAGCGGCACGTGCCGTAGCGCGCTCGCCTATCACTATGACAGGGGCGTGATCGACGGCGTCGATGTCTCCGGCAGGACGGTCGCGTTCGCCGCGTTCATTCCCGGCAACGTGCTGAAAGGCGGCTGGCGCGTCGCGATGTTCATCGACGATCAGGCGAGCGACGCTCAGTTCGATGCGCTTGCGAGCGTGCACCGTGGCGAGCGCGGCGGACCGCTCGCGGACATCGTGAAGCTCATCGGCGAGATGGTGTCGGTACAACGCGCGCCGATCGAGTACGCGGTGGCCGAAGGCCGGGGCAGAATGAAAGTCGGGGACGTGGTGGAAGCCGACATGGAGCCTTATCGCGGTCCGACCGGCGAGCCGACTCAACTTGTCGAGAGCATCTTTTCGACGATACCGGGGTCGCCCGCCTTCGTCGCCAAGGCGAGTTCGTTCCGCCTGCGGTACGACGCGCTCGACCTCGATCTGAACTTGAGCGGACACAACGCCATTCAAGGATCGTTCAGCTTCTCGTCATGAAAACGCAGCCGCGCGCGCGGCTTTTCGCGCCGCTTTTCATCGCGTTGACGGCGAGCGCGTGGATCGTGCTCTGGATTTGGGACGCCGGGCCGTACGCGCGCTACCTGCACCTGGCGGACTGGAGCGACCTCGCGGGCATCGGCGCGTTGTGCCGCGCGCTGCCCGGCGCGAGCGCGGCGCTTGCGGCAATGCTCTACAGCGCCGCATGGCTCGTGATGATCGCCGCGATGATGCTGCCGACCGCCTTCCCGCTCTTCGACGCTTTCGCGCGCATGACCGTTGCGCGTGAAGACAGGCGCGCGCTGATTGCCTTGCTGATCGCCGGTTATGCGGCCGCGTGGGCGATCTTCGGTCTGCTCGCGCACGGCTTCGACGCGGCGCTTCATGCGCTCGTGGCACGGTCGCCGGCGATGTTCGCGCACGCCTGGCTCGTCGGGGCGGCGATTGCCGCCGTCGCGGGGCTCTATCAGTTCAGCGGGCTCAAAGAGCGGTGTCTCGACAAATGTCGCTCGCCGCTCATGTTCATCGCCGGGCACTGGCGCGGCCGGAGCGCGCGCCGCGAGAGCTTCATGCTGGGCGCGAGTCACGGCGTCTTCTGTGTCGGCTGTTGCTGGGCGCTGATGCTGGTGATGTTCGCAATCGGGACCGCGAGCGTCGGATGGATGCTGGCGCTCGGCGCGATCATGGCCGCGGAGAAGAACCTTCGCGCGGGCAGGCGCATTGGCAAGCCGCTCGGCGTCGCGCTCATCGCGTGGTCCGCGTGGCTCGTCGTGCAGCACGCGATCATCGCATGAGGTGGTAGCGGCTTCACACGCGAGTTGACCGGCGCAGGCGGGGAGCCGGTGCATGGGAAAGTCGATCAAATTGCTCTAATCACCGACAATCACGCAAGCCATCCCTATTCTCGCGTTGAAAGGACCGTCAATGCATGTTCGCCAGCTCACTCCATCCGACGCGTCATCATTCGTCTCTCTGCGGCTTGCCGGACTGAAGGAGTGTCCTGCCTCATTCGCTTCCAGCTATGAAGAGGAAGCGAGTCGCTCGCTGCATGAGGTCGAGAAGCAACTCGCAGCGGAGCGAGGCCAAAGCGTATTCGGCTCCTTCGATGGAACCCGCCTGGTCGGCGTCGCGGGCCTCGGACGCGAGCACCCGCGAAAGCTGAGTCACAAGGCGTTTGTCTGGGGCGTCTATGTCGCGCCGGACATGAGAGGCCGAAGCATCAGCAGAGCGCTCATTGTCGAACTCATCGAGTTCGCGCGGCTTACGCCTGACACCACGCAAATCAACCTCACCGTTAACGCGAACAACGAGTTCGCCATCCGGCTATACGAGTCATTGGGCTTCGAACCCTTCGGACTAGAGCGAAACTCGTTGTTGGTTGACGGATGCTTTCACGACGAGATGCACATGTCGCTGAAAATCGATCGCCGGACCGCGTCGTAGGACGCCAGGATGAAGCGGCAATCGCGCATCGACTTCAATCGCGAAGCCTAGGCAGCCGCTTCCTCACCGACCTGTAACGCGCCGAACCTCTCGGACACCTTTTGAGCGAGGTCGATGAGTCGATAGCTGATCCGGTTCGGCTCGATCATCGTTACGATTTGGTACGTGCCGCCCGTTTCAGGGTCGAAGGCTCGCGAAATCTGCGTGGCGTCGGTCGGCCCCGACATGGTCAGCACAGCGTCTACCGCAAACGCGAGCGTGAGCCCGTCGACCACGACCACCAGCGCCTGCGGCGGCTCAGAACGCTCGATGTCGCTGCCCGCCGCCAAGTTTAGGTTCACGAGCTCGACGAAGTCATTGCGCCAGTCGATCAGTCCAAGGCTCGCCGGGTCTACGCCGCCGCGCACTTCGACCTTGGGATTCGTCACGATCCCGGCCACGTGTTCGATGTTCGTCGCGTAAGGACGTCCCGCCACCGAGAAGACAATGTAGGAACCGGTATAGGCCGCTGCCGCGTTCACCGTGGCCGAAGTCTTCTGCGTAGCTGCGGTGCGCGGTAGATGCATCAGGCGTCCGCTGCTGGAAAGCGCTTCCGGGTTCAGAACCAGCGCCGTTCTGCTTTGAGAGGTACCGATAGCGCCGAAGAAGAAGCCGGGTTCGGCAAAGGCAACGGGCGACACCGGCCGTATGTCCTTCGGCGCCAGCAGTACCAGTTCTGAAAGCTCATCAACGGCGAAACCGGTCACGCGGTCACCGTGTGCGAGGACGAGCAGATACTTGCCTTGCCCCGTTTCGCGCTGGGGAAGGCCCAATACCGCAGGAAGGTCCATCACGGCGAGGTCCGCCCCCAACCAGTGCGCGACACCCAGAAATGTGGTGTTGCCCGGACTCGGCTGCTGAAGCTCGGGCATGGGAATGACACATCGGACGGCGAGCGCGTCGACGCCGAGCAGGTGCTCGCCGCAACGTACGATCGCGTGCTGTCTACGTCGCGACTTCTCATCCTCGTTCGAGCTAGCTCGTGGGCTTCCAGAGTCGCGCGGCCGAACCGCCTTACGAGCAGCCCTTCCCGCCGTTGCTTCGTACAACGTATGAATGTTCGAAATTCCGATGAGGGACGACGGGTCTCCGAGCGCGGCCAACACAGGAAAGAGGCCCGCTGCGGATTCATGGTCTGGCGCGAGCGTAATCAGGCTATCTCGGTCGATTGCTTCGGTTTTGCCGACTGCATCGACTTCTATACCGAACACGGCGTCGCCCTGGCGCAGAACGATGACGTGTCTCGCTGGCTCGTGCGCGGTCTCATCGGGGCAGATAAGTGCGTAGGTATCGAGCGTGGCAACGGCGTCGCCGCGCAGCAGGAAATATCCCTTCATGCTGGCCGGCTGACCCGGAATCTGCTGGTAGGCGCAAGGCGCTTCCACCGCCTCCACGATGTGCTCGACCGGGATCCCGAAGCGGATCGAGCCGACCTGCACGACGCCGACAACAAGGGCTGACGAATCCATCATTGCGTCTGGCGGGACAGCGCGGCCACGGTGGAAGATGAACGAACCGCCGCTTCGCCGCCCGTTACCAGCGTAAGCTCGCGCAACAGTTCGGAAACGGTACGCGTGGCGGTTGCCTGCTTCTCGGTTACCTGATGGATTCCGGCGATGGTCTCGGTCGTACGGTTCACGCCGGCGCGAATACGGTCGAAGCCGTTGGCTGCGCGTCCCGACGTTTCGCTCCCGGTCTTGATGCGATGCACGGACTCGTCGATGTGGCGACGAATCTCGTTGGTCGCCTGCGAACAACGCTCGGCCAGCCGACGCACTTCGCTCGCGACGACGGAAAAGCCCAGTCCATGCTCGCCTGCGCGCGCCGCTTCGATGGCTGCGTTGAAGGCGAGCATGTTGGTCTGCGTGGCGATCTCGCTGATGACCTTCACCACTTCGCTGATACCGGCGGAGGACTGCTCGATCTCCTTGATCGCCGACATCGATTCAGCCAGCGTACGGCCGCCCGTATCCGCCTCGGCCTGCGTTTCGGTCGCGACTGCCGTTGCCTCGCGCGTGCGCGTGGCGATGCCGTCGATGGACTGGGACAGCTCGTCGATCTTCTCGCTCATGGCGATCAGACTGGCCTGCATCCGGCGCTCGCGCTCCACTTGCGCGGTGATGTCGCTCGCATACTTCACGATCTTGTAGGGCCGTCCGGACTCGTCGAGCACGGGGTTGTACGTAGCCTGAAGCCACACGCGGTATCCGTGCTTGGAGACGCGCTCGAAGCGCCCGGCATGATAGTCGCCGCGGCTCAGTCGCGCCCAGAAGTCGCGGTATTCGGCCGTCGCAGTCGTTTCGGGATCGCAGAACATCCGGTGATGCTTGCCGACGATCTCGCGCAGCGTATAGCCGATCGCATCCGTGAAGTTCTGATTGGCGGCCAGAACGTTGCCTTCGAGGTCGAACTCGATCACCGCATTCGCGCGGTCGATGGCGGCCAGCCGGCCATCTCGTTCAGCGACGCCGCGTTTGAACTCGGTGATGTCGGAGGCGAACTTCACGATCTTGATGAGCCGGCCGTCCGCGCTATAGATCGGGTTGTACGTCGCCTGAATCCACACCTCGCGGCCGCCCTTCGCGATGCGCTTGTACTGCCCAGCGTCATACTCGCCGCGCCCGAGCTTTTCCCAGAACGAGCGATAAGCGTCCGTATTGAGGTACGACGGCTCGCAGAACATCCGGTGATGCTGGCCCTTCACTTCTTCGAGGCTGTAGCCCATCAGATGAAGGAACAGGTCGTTCGCCGCAAGGACGTGGCCATGCAGATCAAACTCGATGACAGCTTGAGCGCGCTCCATCGCCCGCACCTTGCCGGCGTGATCGTCGGCGAGCGTGCGCGCGCCGGTAATGTCGGTGGCGACCTTCACGATCTTCTGGACATTGCCGCTTTCGTCGAGGACAGGCGTGTACGAGCCGTGAATCCAGACTTCCGAGCGCGTCTTGTTCAGGCGTCTGAACTCGCCGCTCGCTTCGCGTCCGGACGCGAGCATGATCCAGAAGTCCTGGTATGCCTGACTGTTGGCGTATGCGGCGTCGCAGAAGATGCGGTGGTGGGATCCGACCACCTCATCGGCCCGGTAGCCCATCAACGTCAGGAAGTTGGCATTCGCGCGCAGAATCACGCCGTCGGGCGAGAATTCGACGACGGCTCGCTCTTTCTCTGTGGTGGCCCACAAGGAGCGCAATTCCGCGAGGGGCTTCTGACCGGCTGCTGCCGCGTTCGACGCGCATACGGTGAGGGAGGGTTCGGCGTTCGTGTTCATGGTTCGAGTCTTTCCAGAGCGTGCTCGATGGCTGTCAGGGCTTAGGCGGGTCTTAGGCTCTTGTTAGCGGCACCATGACGGCCGATCTTTAGCCGTATCGCGGAAAGCAAGCGCTCAAGTATGCGTCGGGTTTTGCCGACAAGACATCGATCAAAGACCTATCCTTAGCCCAACGAGTAACGATGTCCGAGTATCCAGTTTTATATAACGAAGAAGACAGACTTGATGCAGTCGCGCAATGCGGCTTGCTCGACACGCCCGACGATCCCCGGCTCGACCGCATCACGCGACTTGCGGCGTACGTCACGGCGTGTCCGATCGCGCTCGTGTCGATCGTTGCCGCGCACCGGCAGTGGTTCAAGTCGCGGCACGGGCTCGCGGTCAGGCAAACGCCCCGTGATGTCGCCTTCTGCAACTATGCGCTCGTCGAGCCGGGCATTTTCGTGGTCGAAGACGCAACGAAAGATGATCGCTTTCGAATGAACGCACTCGTGACGGGCGACCCGGGCATCCGGTTCTATGCGGGCATCGCGATCACCGGGGCGAGTGGCCACCGTTTGGGCACCTTATGCGTGATCGACAAGTCTCCTCGGGCGCTGTCGCCTGTTCAGAAGCGCTTGTTCGAGGATCTCGCGGGCTGTGCCGCCGACATTTTGCGCGTGGTCGAAGCCGAGATGACCGCGCGGTAAGAGAGCGGCAATCGATCGACGAAGCAAAGCGCGGCAGTCTCATAGACGGCGCGCGCTTGTCGCGCGGCTGATACGCTACGTCTTTCGCCCAAAGGAAGGACCGCCGTGTTGAAGATCGATCCCGCCCGCCTCATGAACGACCTCGAGCACCTGCGCAGCTTCGGCGCGAGGGGTACCGGCGTCGTGCGTCTCTCGCTGTCGCCGGTGGATATGGACGCGCGCCGCTGGCTGGCGCAGCGCATGAACGAGGCCGGGCTCGATGCATCGATCGACGGCGTGGGCAACGTATTCGGCCGCTCGCGCAATGACGGCCCGGCGTTGCTGATCGGCTCGCATACCGACACGCAACCGACCGGCGGCTGGCTCGACGGCGCGCTCGGCGTGATCTACGGCCTCGAAATCGCCCGCGCGCTTGGCGAGTGCGACGCGACGCGCCATCTCGCTGTGGACGTCGCGTCGTGGATCGACGAGGAAGGCACGTTCTCGGGCTTTCTGGGCAGCCGCAGCTTCGTCGGCGAACCCGTCGACGAGGCGATTCGCAGTGCGCGCAATCGCGAAGGCGTTCTGCTCGGCGACGCGCTTGCACAGGCCGGCATCGCGGACGCGCCGCGCGCACGCATCGACCGCGCGCGTCACAAGGCGTATATGGAGCCGCACATCGAGCAGGGCGGCCGGCTGGAGGCGCATGGCCATGCTATCGGCGTGGTGACGACGATCGTCGGCATACGCGAGCTCCGGGTGCGCTTCACGGGGCAGCGCAATCATGCGGGGACGACGCCGATGTCGATCCGCCGCGACGCGGGCGCGGGGCTCGTCGCGTTCATTGCGCGCATGAACGACGCATTCGAGCGGCTTGCCGATGCCGATACCGTGTGGACGGTCGGCCGCATCGATCTCGATCCCGGATCGTTCAGCGTGGTGCCCGGTTCGGCCGACATGTACCTGCAATTCCGCGACGCCGACGCGCAACGCCTCACCGCAATGGAAGCCGCGCTCGCCGAGCTGATCCGCGACTTCAACGCGCAAGAGAAGGTGAGCGTCGAGATACGCGACATCGAGCCGCCTGAAGAACCCGTTACGATGGACGCGGCGCTGCAGGCCCACCTCGCGGATGCAGCGGAAGCGCTCGCGCCGGGCCAATGGGAGCGCATGCCGAGCGGCGCGTCACACGACGCGCAGGTGCTGGCGCATCATCTGCCCGCATGCATGCTGTTCGTGCCGAGCATCGGCGGAGTCAGCCATGACTTCATCGAGGATACGGCTCAGGCGCACATCGTACTGGGTTGCGAAGTCGCGGCGCATGCCGCAGCGAAGATTCTGCAAGCATTGCGGGGATAGGCGGCTGAGAATGCGGCGTGGCTGATTCACGCGCGTCGGGGCACGAGCAATGAACCAGCGCAAGCCCGGTTAGAACCCATACACCTCACCCGGATTCCCCACAAGAATCTTGCGCCGCCCTTCGTCCCCCGCGACGAGCTCCATCGCCCAGTCGAGCATCTGCGCGTCCTCAGGCACGGGCCGCACATTCGGATGCGGCCAGTTCGATGCCCACAGTCCCCGCTCCGGATACCGCGACGACAGATCGCTCACGAGCCACGCCACGTCGTCGAATGCGGGCGGACCGACGCGCGAACTCTCATACGGCGCGGACAGCTTGATCCAGCAACGCCCGCCATCCAGCAAACGGGACAGCGACGCGAAGCCTTCGCTCTGCGGCGTGACAGGCGCGAGAAACTTGCCGAGATGGTCGATCACGAGCCGGGACGAAAGACGCGACAACATCGGCTCATAGCGCGGCAACGCATGCCCGTCGAGTTGCAGATCGATGTGCCAGCCGAGTGGCGCGATGCGCGCGGATATCTCCGTCAGCGCGTCCCACGGCAAAACGCCGCCCGGGAGCATCATGAAGCGCACGCCACGAATGCCCGCCTCATGCAAACGCTGCAATTCGTCTTCGCCGACATCCGGCGGCACGACCGCGACGCCGCGCGCCCCGCTACCCAGTTCCGCTATCGCCGCAAGCGTGCAGCCATTGTCGAAGCCATAACCGGTTGGCTGCACGACGATCGCGCGGGACAGGCCGAGCGCGCGCTGCATTCGCGCATACGAGGACGCAGGCGCCGGTGGCGGAATGAACGTCGCGCTCGCGGCGAGCGCATAGCCTTCTTCGTACACGTGAATGTGGCAATCGCACGCGCCGTCGAAAGTGAGCGGCGACTTCATCGCGCATCCGCCGGAACGTCGATGCCCGCGTGGCCCCAGCGCGCCAGCCGGAACGCGTGCGCCGCATTCACCGCGCCGACCGGCATGCGACCGTTGAACAGCGCTTCGGTCTGGGCGACCGTCTCCATCGACTGATGCTCGATCGCGCCCGGCGTCAAGCCACCGACATGAGGCGCCGCGATCACACGCGGATGCGCCGCCAGCCGGGGCGATGGCATCTGATCCGGCGCGCGCCCGACATCGAGCGCGCATCCCGCGATGCGTCCGCCCTCCAGCGCGGCGAAGAGCGCGGCGTCATCGACCAGTTCACCGCGCGCCGCGTTGATGAAATACGCGTCGTGCTTCATCGCGGCGAAGGCGCGCGCATCCATCAGATTCGCGGTCTGCTCGTTCGCGGGCGCGAGACAGACGACGAAATCGGCCTGCGCGAGCAAGGCGTCCAGATCGACCGCGCGCACGCGCGCATCGTCGATTCGCGCGTAAGGATCGGACACGATCACGCGCATGCCGAACGCGAGCGCAAGCTCGCACAAGTAGCGCGATATCTGTCCGTATCCGATCACGCCGAGCGTGCTGCCCCGCAATTCGCGGCCCATCTGCGGCACGGGCGCTTCGTTGCGGTGATACGCCGACGCATACGCGGTCGTCGAGCGCGCGAGATCGAGCATTGCGCCGATCACCCATTCGGATACCGCCGGCACGAAGCCCGCGCTCGCCTGCGTGACGAGCACGCCATGTTCGCTGGCAGCATCGACATCGACAGTGCGAATATCCACTGCGCAGCGCACGAACGCCGCGAGCTTCGGCAGCGCCTCGAACAACGCGCGCGGCGCAGGCGTCTGACGATACGCGATGACGACATCCGCATCGCGCGCCTTGTCCGCGAGTTCGGCCGTGCTCAGCTCGCGGTCTTCGGGGTTGTAGGCGGCATCGGCGATCTTCGCCAGCGCCGCCGCCGCGCGGGCGCCGAAATAATGGTCCAGCATGTGCCGGGGGTGACTCACGAATACCTTGTTCATTTTCTGGTCCTGGATTGCTTCGTTACCGGCCTGGCGCTGCCCGGCGGCGCTACCGATTCCCGTTCGACGAGCGTGATCTCCGTGAACAGCGCCTGCTCCGATGCGGGCATCGGCTCGTCGTGCGCGCGCATCACCCGTTCGACCATCGCGGCGGCCATCGCCGGAACCGGAAGCTGCACGGTGGTGAGCGCCGGGTTCGAGATCGCCGCCAGAAAGTGCCCGTCCATGCCGACGATAGACACGTCCTCGGGCACGCGCAGCCCCGATTCGCGCAAGCCCGCCATCAGACCCAGCGCCATCAGGTCGTTGACCGCGACGATCCCGGTCGGGCGCTCGTCGTCGGCCGCCAGTCGACGCGCAAGCGCGCGGCCGTTCTCGGCGATCATCGAGTCGCCGTACTCGTTGACCGGACCGCTGTCGAGCACCTGCGCGCGCCCGGACAGGCCCGCTTCGCTCGCAGCGGCGAGAAAGCCGTCGATCTTGTCGCGCCGGCTCATCGTCATGCCGGTCAGCGTCGCGAACGCAAGCCGCGTGTGGCCCTGTCCGATGAGATGACGTGTCGCCATGCGCGCGGCGCCGAAGTTGTCGGGCGTAACGTGATCGACGCGCGTGGCTTCGCCTTCGGTCGCGCGGCGGTCGTAACTCACGACGACCATCCCGCGTCCGGCGGCGGTTTCCAGATGGCGCTCATTGGCGAGCGATGAAATCACGATCACGCGGCGCACGCCCTGCGAGAGCAGGTCCTCGAAGAACGAGGCTTCCTTCCCGGGATCGCGATACGTGTTGCCGATCATCACCCGATAGCCGTAACGCTCCTGCGCATAAGTTTCCACTTCGCGCGCGATATAGCCGTACATCGGATTGGCAATGGACGGCACCAGCAGTCCGACGATCGGCGTCTGCCCGGTCTTGAGCTGACGCGCCAGCGTACTCGGGCGATACCGCAGCGTGCTGATGGCGGCCTGCACGCGGGCGAGTGTTTCCTGGCGCATCTGATCGATGCGGCCGTTGAGCACGTTCGACACGGTGCTCACGGACACGCCGGCTTCGCGGGCCACATCCTGAATGGTGCTCATAGCGTTGACTTCTACCGGCTACAGGCCGAGCCGGGTCGGCAACCAAAGTGAGAAAGACGGCACCAGAACCAGCGCCACCAGTGCGATGGCCAGCACCAGCAGATATTTGACCATGGGACGCGCCACCGCCTTCATGTCCGTGCCGGTGATCGCGCAGGTGGCGAACAGGCCGAGACCGACGGGCGGCGCGAAGAGGCCGAAACCCATCGCGACGACGATGACCGTGCCGAAGTGCAGCGGGTTGATGCCGAGTTGCGTCGCGATCGGCGTGAGCAGCGGCCCGAAAATGATGAGCGCGGGCGCGCCTTCCAGCACCGCGCCGAACACAATCATGATGAGCACCGAGAGCAGCAGGAACATGGTCGGGCCATACTGATGCGCGAACGCGATCATCGAATCGGACACGAGCGCGGGAATCTGCTCGATGGTCAGCGCGAACGAAACGCTGGATGCGGCCGCCACGATGAACAGAATACTGCTCGCCATCGATGCCGAGCGCACGAACACGCGCGCGATCGATTTCGGCGTCAGTTCGCGAAATGCGAGCCAGCCGACAACGAGGGCATAGACCACGGCGAACGCCGATACTTCCGTCGACGTCGCGATACCCGAAGTCACGCCCTTGCCGATCATCGCGATCATGACCAGTGCGACGAGCGCGCCGCCCAAGAGCGGCAGCCACGCGCGCGGGTTCGTCAGGGCATCGGCGAGGTTGATGCGCCGGCCGCAGATCACGGCGACGATCGCGAGCGCCACGGCGAGCACCGCGGCCGGCACCACGCCTGCGAGAAACAGGCCGGCGATCGAAATGTTCGCGACGAAGCCCATGATGATCATGTTGACGCACGGCGGGATGGTTTCCGCCATCACGGCGCTGCAGGCGAGCAGCGCGGCCGCTTCGTTCGGGTCTTCGCGGCTCTGGCGCACCGCGGGCATCACCACGCCGCCGACCGCCGCGATATCCGCCAGTTTCGAGCCGGACACGCCGGAGAAGAACGCGGTCGCCATGATCGTGATGAGGCCGAGTCCGCCGCGTACCCGCCCGAACATGCGCAGCAGTAGTTCGATCAGTCGCGACGACATGCCGTTCGTTTCCATCAGAAGGCCGGCAAGCACGAAGAACGGAATCGCAAGCAGTACGAAATGATCGGTGCCGGCCATGACCTGCTGCGAATACACGAGCATCGGCAGGGACGGTTCGGCGAGGAAGTAGAGCAGGGCCGAGAAGGCGAGCACGAAGCCGATCGGCACGCCGAGCACGAGTCCACCGATAAAGCCGATGGCGAGCAGCGCGCCGGGCTTCGCCGCATGACCGGGTACGAGGACGTTCCACGCAAACACCGCCGCCGCGATCGCCATGCAGCCGAGCAGCGTGCCGAGCACGAGTCGGCGCGTGCCGTTCAACGCATGCGCGAGGGCGAACACTGTCATGAACAGGCTGCCCGCGACGAGCGGATACACGTTGATCCACGCGGGCAGACCGCTCGGCGTCATCTGCCCGTATGAATCGACGAGCAGCAGACACGACGACACGCAAAGATTGGCGGCGACGCCCGCGATCACCCAATGGCCGGCATGCACGAGCGCCGGTTGCCAGCGCTTGGGCAGCATGCCGCGAAACAGATCGACGCCCACGTGCTGGCTGCGCCCGAGCACGGTGGCCGCGCCGAAGAAGACCAGCACGATCATCAGCGCGCGGGCGACTTCCTCGGCCCAGTCGAACGGGTCGTGCAGGAAGTAGCGATAGATCACGGACAGAAACACCACGAGCACGTCCGCCGCGAGCACAGCCGCGCACAAATATTCGATGCCGCGCATCAGGCGCACGAGACCGCGCGCAAGCGCAGTCTCGCGGCCGAAGTCCGGCGCGGCGAGCGTGGCTTCGGGGCCGGGCGTCGCGGAGAAGGTGGTCATGGCGTCGTTCCTCCGTTCAGGCCCGGGCCGAAGCGATGGCGGTGAAAAGCGGCGCGGTCGCGGGATATTGCTTCGCGAAGCTCGCGTACAACTGCGTCTGCATTTCCTTGCGCGCGGTGTCGCGATCGGCCTGCGACATCGGATAGAAGGTCATGCCGCGCTTCTTGAGTTCCTGCTCGGCGCTGGCGGCGGTCTGGATGGCCGCGACGCGCTGCTTCGCGGTGGCGTCCTGCGCGGCCTTCTGAAACGCGGGACGCAGGTTCTCGGGGATCTTCGCGAGCGCGCGGCGGCCCATCACGACGACGAGCGGGCTGAAGACGTGCTGCGTCTGCCAGCACGACTTCACGACCTCGTCGTACTTGCTGGCGAGCACGGTGGCGCAATCGTGCTCGAAGCCGTCGACGACGCCCGTCTGCGCGGCCATGTACAGCTCGCCGATGGGAATGGGCGTCGGCACGGCGCCCATCAGCTTGAATGTTTCCATGAACGCGGGCGTGGGCAGGACACGCAGCTTCACGCCCTTGATGTCCGCGAGCGATTGTGTCGGCTTCTTCGTGAAGACATTTCGGCCGCCGAAGGAATAGCCCCACGTGACGACGGAGCAGCCGGCGCGCTGTTGCAGCATGCTGTCGAACGACTTGCCGACGCTGCCGTCCATCGCGCGGCCGACGTGGTCGAAACTGTCGAACACGTAGCCCAGGTCCAGCATGCCGAGCTCGGGCAGCACGGTCGCCCAGATCGACGAGCCGGTGACCATCATGTCCACGGCGCCTACCTTGACCTGCTGCACGACGTCGCTTTCCTTGCCGAGCTGGTTGTTCGGGAAGTAGTCGATGCGAATCTGGTCGCCCACGCTCGCCTTCAGGTTCGCGGCGAGATTCTGATACCAGACATAGTGCGCGGCGTTCTCGTTGGCGGGCATCGAAGACGACAAGCGCAGCGCGACGGCCGGCTGCGCGCGCACGATGGCGGGAAAGCCCGCGCCCGCCGCCGCGAGCGAGGCGGCCGAGGCCGTCTGAAGGAACCGTCGCCGGGAAATCGAATGCATGGTGTGTCTCCTGATTGCCGCGTGAGCGCGGACGAGTTTGCGCGCATGCGAGCGTCCGCCGCGCGGCTGTATCGATTTAGTGTATCGATACAGTAGGCGACGGGTCGTCCAACGGTCAACCGCGCGTTTTCCCGTAGGCTCATCCGTTGGACCGACTGCGTTCGCCCTGAATCACCCGCGACACGCCGCAACGGACTGCGACATTGGCCAACCCGAGCATGCAAACGACTCGGCGTTTTCACCTAGTTGACTCGTCCGCGCACTCTGCCCAAACTGCGTTCCATGCGGTGTGATCACACATCACAAGCACAACCGGCATGCCTTTGGGAGGTCTTCTCGTGGCGACTCGCGCATCACCGGACTTACCGGCACTCGAACTGGTTGCACGAGAGACGATGGCGAGCCGCGTCTACACGCAGTTGAGGGAAGCGATCATGACCGGACGCTTCGCGCCCGGGCAGTTGCTGAGCCTGCGCAGCGTCGCCGAAGCGGTCGGCTCGTCCACGATGCCGGTACGCGCCGCGCTCACCCGCTTGCAGGCGGAAGGCGCGCTGATCGACGGACCCGGCCGCGCGCTCATGGTCCCGCCGATGACGCTCGAACTGCTCGAAGAACTCCGCGACGTGCGCATCGCGCTCGAAGGCGCGGTGGCGAAACGCGCGGCTTCGCGAATGACGCGCTCGCATCTCGCCTCGCTACAGGAGATCTTCGACGAGATGGATGTTCACGTAGAAGCGGGCGACGTGGCCGCCTACCTGCGCAGCAACTTCAGATTTCATAGCGCGATCTACGCGCACGGCGCGAGCGAAATCACCCAGGCGACGATCCAGAACCTCTGGATGCGCATTGGTCCCTTTCTCAACCTCGTCGCGCCTGACATTCCTCACATGCGCCGTTCGATGGCCGCGCATCGGCATATCGTCGAGGCGCTGTGGCGCGGCGACGGCGAGGGCGCGCGCGCCGGCATCGAGGAGGACATCGGCGACGCCGCGGCCGATTTGCAGGAACGCCTGCAAAGCGCCACGAGCGACGAAGCAAGCGACGACGGCGGCGGCAATCTGGCGCAGGCCTGAATCGAAGAAGATTCGTACAACGAATGAAAACAAACGGAGACGGACAATGACGGTTCTGCAGATGCTGAAACCGCACGCGGGCTTGCGCGTGCTCATCACCGGAGGCGCATCGGGCATCGGGCTCGTGATTGCGCGGGCGTTCGTCGATGCAGGGGCGCGCGTCCACGTTTGCGATGCGAGCCAGCAAGCGATTGACGAACTCGCCCACGCCGAAGCGGGCGCGGAGTTGAATCCGATCACGGCGACGCTCGCGGATGTCTCGGATCGCGACGCGGTGGAGCGCGTGTTCGCGGACGTGCAAACCCAGCTCGGCGGGCTCGATGTGCTCGTGAACAACGCCGGCATTGCCGGGCCGACCGGCGGCATCGACGAGATCGACGTCAAAGCGTGGGAAGACACCGTCGATGTCAATCTGAACGCGCAGTTTTACTTCGCGCGCCGCGCGGTGCCGCTGCTGCGCGAAGCGAGGGAAGGCGGCACGATCATCGCGCTGTCCTCGGTGGCCGGGCGTCTCGGCTACGCCTTCCGCACGCCGTACGCCGCGACGAAATGGGCCGTGGTCGGCATGACCAAGAGCCTCGCGATCGAGCTCGGTCCCGACAACATACGCGTCAACGCAATCCAGCCGGGCATCGTGAAGGGCCCGCGCATCGAGCGGGTCATCGACGCGCGCGCGAAGCAGCTCAATCTCTCTTACGAAGAGATGGAGAAGCAATATCTCGCCAAGATTTCGCTGCGTCGCATGACGACGCCGGAAGAAGTCGCGGCCACTGCGCTCTTTCTGTGCTCGCCTGCGGGCAGCGGCATCTCGGGACAGGCTATCTCGGTCTGCGGCAACGTCGAAGTTCTCTAACGCACGAGGATCCCATG
This sequence comes from Caballeronia sp. GAWG1-5s-s, assembly GCF_023631445.1. Classification (NCBI taxonomy): domain Bacteria; kingdom Pseudomonadati; phylum Pseudomonadota; class Betaproteobacteria; order Burkholderiales; family Burkholderiaceae; genus Caballeronia; species Caballeronia sp. GAWG1-5s-s. Next base: position 166,242 of record NZ_JALQDC010000033.1, read on the forward strand.
GCAACGAAACGCAAGGTCATCATCACCTGCGCGCCGACCGGCGCCATTCACACGCCGTCGATGTCGCCATATCTGCCGGTCACGCCGCAGGAGATCGGCGATGCCGCGCTCGCCGCCGCCAAGGAAGGCGCCGCGATCATTCACCTTCACGCTCGCGATCCGAACGATGGCCGTCCGACGCAGGACCCCGCCGTGTTCCAGGAGTTCCTGCCGCGCATCAAGGCGGAAACCGACGCCGTGATCAACCTGACGACCGGCGGCAGTCCGCACATGACGGTGGCCGAGCGCCTGAAGCCCGCGCATCATTTTCAGCCAGAGGTGGCGTCGCTGAACATGGGCTCGATGAACTTCGGCCTCTATCCGATGCTCGATCGCTTCAAGGAGCTTAAGCACGACTGGGAGCGCAAGCATCTCGAGAATAGCCGCGATCTCGTGTTCAAGAACACGTTCGCGGATATCGAATACATCCTGACTTCGTGTGGCGCGAACGGCACGCGCTTCGAGTTCGAGTGCTACGACATCTCGCACTTGTACAACCTCGCGCATTTCGTGGATCGCGGGCTGGCGAAGCCGCCGTTCTTCGTGCAGAGCGTGTTCGGGCTTCTGGGCGGCATCGGCGCGCATCCGGAAGACCTCGCGCACATGAAGCGAACCGCCGATCGCCTCTTCGGCAGCGATTACGTCTGGTCGATTCTCGGCGCGGGCCGCAACCAGATCGCGCTCGGGTCCATCGGCGTCGCGCAAGGGTCCAACGTGCGCGTCGGACTGGAAGACTCGCTGTGGATCGAGCCCGGCAAGCTCGCCGATTCGAGCGCGGCGCAGGTGCGCAAGATCAAACAGGTGATCGAAGGGCTGTCGCTCGATATCGCGACGCCCGCCGAAGCGCGCCAGATGCTGCAACTGAAGGGCGCGGACAACACCAACTTCTGACCGGGAGCGCATCGTGAGCGCGAAGCTGAAAGTCGTCGCGATGCCGACGGGTTGGCTCACCGTCGATCGGTCATCGCAAGTCTATGGCCGTTACTTCGGCCAGCAAATCAAGGTGCCGGTGTGGTCCACGGCCATCGTCGGCGCGGGCAAGAAGATCGTGGTCGATACCGGCATACACGATCCGGGCTGGGTGTCGAGCTTCGTCTGCCCGTGCGAACAGGCGCCGGAAGAAAGGCTGGAACGCGCGCTGAAGGAGTACGTCGGCTGGAGCGCGGACGAGGTCGATATCGTCATCAACACGCACCTGCACTACGACCACTCCGGCGGCAACACGCTTTTCAAGAACGCGCGATTCATCGTGCAGGCGCAGGAATGGGAGTATGCGGGCCGCCCGCTGCCGACGCAGGCCACCTATTACCAGGAGTTCCTGATCGGCCGCGAGCCGCTCGCGTACTTCCGCTGGCAGTTCGTGCACGGCGTCGCCGATATCGTGCCGGGCGTGCGCGTCGTGCCGACGCCGGGTCATACGCCGGGCCATCAGTCCGTCGCCGTGGATACGGAAGAAGGCGTGGTACTGATCGCGGGAGATTGCGCGAACTGCATGGAAAACATCGTCGATCTGGTGCCGGTCGGCATCGTGCACGAGACGCTCGCCGAGATGGGCTCGCTCTCGCGCATACGCCAGATCGCCGATTTCGTGATTCCCGGACACGATCCCAACGTCGTGCCGGGAAGCGCGGGCATCGCATTGCCGGCGAGCGCGCGCTTGCCGCATGTAGTGAAAGAGGCGTAAGTCCGAAAGCAGTCAAGAAGACAACCAGCGGAGGAAGACATGAAAGCATGGACGAATACGATCCGTCATGCGGGCCGGGCAGCGCTCGGCCTCGCGATGGCGACGGCGCTCGCGATGTCGGGAAGCGCGCACGCAGCGGGCAAATACAAGGTGTTTCTGTCGATGAGCTATGTCGGCAACGACTGGCAGACGGAAGCCGCGAACATGGTCAAGGCCATGGCGAACACGCCGGCGCTTAAAGATAAGGTCGATCTCGAAGTGCAGGTCGCGGGCACCGATGCGCAGAAGCAGATCCAGCAGATCAACTCGATGGTGCAGGCGGGCGCGAAGGCCATCATCATCTATCCGATCTCGCCGACCGCGCTGAATCGCGCGATCAAGAATGCCTGCTCGAAGGGCGTGGTCGTCGCGGCGTATGACGCCGAAGTGACCGAGCCGTGCGCGCACAACGTGAACATCGACCAGCATCAGGCCGGCACGGTGACCGCGGAATGGCTCGCGAAGACGATCAACGGCAAGGGCAACATCGTGATGATCAACGGCGTGCCGGGCACCTCGGTGGACCGCGCGCGCACCGAAGCCGCGAAGGCCGTGTTCGCGAAGTATCCGGGCATCAAGATCGTCGCGGAAGGCACCGGCATGTGGAGCCAGGCGACGGCCAAGACCGAACTGTCGAAGATTCTCGCCACCAATAGCTGGGACAAGATCGACGGCTTGTGGATGCAGGTCGGCTGCTTCACGGCGGCGTCGATGCAGCTGGACGCCGGCATCGCGGACGACAAGATCAAGCCGTGCGCGGGGGAATCGTCGAACGGGCATCGCGTGCAGATGCTGCCGCCCGGCGAGGTCAAGGGACAGGGTGCGTATCGCTCCATCGGCTACCGGTCGATCTCTTACGGCGCGCCGCCGTACTCCGGCGCGATGGCGCTCAAGATGGCTGTCGCGAAGCTCGACGGCAAGGACTTCCCGCAGCACATCACGCTGAAGCTGCCGCTCGTGGAGAACGGCCAGTCGAAGCTGTGCAAGACCGGCAGCATCGACGAACTGAAGGCGGGCTGCACGGCCTTCAGCCCGGACAAGGTGCCGCCGGGCTGGTTCGCGGACATCTACTCCGAGGACACGAAGGAAGTCGGCTTCAACGCGGCGCTCACGGGCAACCAGGACTAAAGGCGCTCATCATGAACGACGCATCTCTGGCGATCGATCTATCGAACGTGACGAAGCGTTTCGGCGCGACGGTCGCACTCGACGGTGCGTCGTTCCGCGTGAAGCGCGGCGCGGTGCACGCGCTGCTCGGCGAAAACGGCGCCGGCAAATCCACCACGGTCAAGCTGTTGTCCGGGTTGATGCAGCCGGACGAAGGCAACATCCGCGTGATGGGCGCGGAAGTCGCCATGCGCGGACCGAAGGACGCGCATCGGGCGGGCGTGCAGACCGCGTTTCAGGAAATGACGCTGGTGCGCGATCTCACGGTCGCGCAGAACCTGCTGATGTCGTATGAGCCGACGGGTCTCTTCGGGCGCATCAAGAAGCGCGAAGCGCAGCGGCAGGCGTCGGAGTGGCTCGAAAAGCTGGAACTCTCCGACGTGCGTCCCGGCGCGTATATCCGCGACCTGTCCTTGCCCGTGCGACAGAAGATCGAGATCGCGAAGGCGATCGTGCGCGGACCGCAAGTGCTGCTGCTCGACGAGCCCACGTCCGCGCTTTCCGGGCGGGACGTCGCGTGGTTGTCGCGCCGCATCGATGAACTGAAGGCGAAGGGCGTGACCTTCGTGTTCATCTCGCACCGCATGCAGGAAGTGCGCGAGTTCTGCGACAGCCTCACCGTGTATCGGAACGGTCGCGATGTCGGCGAGTTCGATGCGGCCGATATTACGGATGACGAAGTAATCAAGCTCGTCATCGGCAGATCGCTGGAAGCGAAGTATCCGCCGAAGATCGAGCCGCCCGCGCTGCGCGAAGCGGCGCCGAAGCCGCCTGCGATGGAGGCGCGCGGCGTGCGCGTCGACGGCGTGGTGACCGACTTCGATCTCGTGCTCAAGCCTGGCGAGGTGCACGGCATTGCGGCGTTGCAGGGAATGGGGCAGCGCGAGCTGTTCGAAGCGCTGTTCGGCGCGACGTACGTCGACGACGGGCAAATCCTCATCGACGGCAAGCCGGTCACGCTCACCTCCACCGCCGATTCGCTGAAGGCGGGTGTCTCGACGAGCTTTCTGCCGGAGGATCGCAAAACCGAAGGCCTGTTCCTCCGCTTGCCCGGTGGCGACAACGTGTCCCTGCCGGTCATCGGGCGTTATGCGCGATTCGGCCTCATCGACCGTAAGCGCGAGCAGGCCGCCATCCGCACGTCGCTCGCCCAGATGGAAGTCAACCCGCGCGCGCTCTATAAGCCGTGTCTGTCGTTCTCGGGCGGCAACCAGCAGAAGATCGCGATGGCGAAATGGCTGCTCACGCAAAGCCGCGTGTGGCTGATGTTCGATCCGACGCGCGGCATCGACGTCGGCACCAAGCATCAGATCTTCGTGCTGATGCGCGCTTTCGCGGCGGCGGGCGGTTCCGTGCTGTTCTATTCCACCGATGTCCCTGAGCTCGTCAACGTCTGCGACCGCGTGTCGGTGATGTATCGCGGCCGCAATGTCGGCGAGCTTTCCGGCGACGCGCTCACGGAAGAAAACGTGATGCGCAAGATGCTTTCGACTTGAGAGGTGCTTCCATGAAGGTAGCCATTGCGTCGCCCGACAGCGAGACCGTCAAGCCGGGCACGGGAACGGGATGGGGCGCGCGTCTGGACCATCACCGCGGGCTCATCATCGCGGTCGGCGCGTTGCTCGCCATGCTGGCCGCGTGGGTCGCGCTGTCCGCGACGCCGGTCGGCATGTACGACCTCGGCTCGGTCATTTCCAGCGCGACGACGCTCGCGCTCGCGGCCATCGGACAGACCATCGTCGTACTGACCGGAGGCTTCGATCTGTCGGCCTCCGCGGTCGTCTCGCTCGCGAATGTGCTTGCAGTGCGATTCGTGCAAGGCACGCCGCTCGAACAATGGATGGGCGCGGCGCTCATCATCGGAATCGGCGGCGGCATCGGGCTCGTCAACGGCGCGCTGATCGCCTGGTTCCGCCTGCAATCCATCGTCGTCACGCTCGCGACGATGTTCATGGTGCAGGGCATGACGCTCCTGATTCAAAACAAGCCGGGCGGCAGTGTCGGCGAGCAGTTCGGCGCATTCCTCACGTCCGATCTGATTCCCGAGAAGTTGCCGATGTCCGCGGGCGTCCTGATCGTCGCGTTGTTGATCTGGGCGTTCGTGAAGCGCACGCGCTTCGGCGTCGGCCTGTACGCGCTCGGCAGCGATCCGGACGGCGCGTTCGCCAACGGCATGCCGGTGACGCGCTATCGCATGGCGACCTATGCGCTCGCCGGCATGTTCTACGCGGCGGCGGGGCTGTACGTGTCGGCGCAGACCGGTTCCGCCGATCCGCTCGTGGGCCGTCCGCTGCTGTTGTCGATGTTCACTGCCGTCGTGCTGGGCGGCACCTTGCTCGGCGGCGGGCGCGGCGGCTGCGTCGGCACGGTGTTCGCGGCGATGACGCTGATGATCACCGTGAATATTCTGCTGGTGCTGAACGTATCGGCGTTCTTCACGACGATCGCGGAGGCGGTGATTCTGATTCTCGCGGTGCTCGGCGCTTCGATCGGCGAGGAATCGGCGGCGCGTGAGTCCATGCGTCACGCGGCGCAGTGGCTGAAGGCGGTGCGAACAGGCACGCGCGTCACGAGCGACGCGCGGGCGCGGCGCGTGACGTTCCAGGTGAACGACTTCCGCCCGATCGAGAACACGGAGCTCAAGGGCCGCGCGATCGGCGACTGGATCGAGCGCAATCGCGAATGGGCGAAGTATGTGCTGCCCGCCTATCTGCTCTTCATCGGCGTCGTCGCGGTGACGGGCGTCGTCTACGGGCCGGGCGTGCTGTTCAGCGCGAACTTCTACAGCAGCCTGCTCACGCTCACGCTGTTCCTCGCGATCCTCGGGCTCGGTCAGGGCGCGGTCATCCTGACCGGCGGCCTCGATCTGTCGATGCCGTGGCTCATCACGCTCTCCGGCGTGCTGCTGACGGGCCTCACGCACGGCGTCAACGGCGCGGCCGCGTGGGCCGTGCCGGTCGTGCTGGGCGTAGGCGTGCTCGTGGGGCTTTTCAACGGCATCGGCGTCGTCATGCTGGGGTTGCCGCCTATCGTCGTCACGCTCGCGGCCAACGGACTGCTGCAAGGCCTGACGCTCATCTACTGCAACGGCTCGCCGCAAGGCTGGGCGCCGTCGGCGGTCAGCGACTTCACCAATGGCAGGCTCGGGCCGCTGTCGCTCGCCGCGTGGAGCGTGCCGGTGTTTCTCGCGTTCGCGCTATTGCTTTTGCATCGCACGCCGTTCGGGCGTCGCATCTATGCAGTCGGCAACTCGCAGATCGCGGCGAAGCTCTCCGGCGTGCGCGTGGGCGCGGTCCTGATTGCCGTGTACTGCGTCTCGGCCGTGTGCGCGGCGCTCGTCGGGCTGCTGCTCGCCGGCTTCAGTTCGCAGGCCTTCCTCGGCATGGGCGATCCTTACCTGCTGCCGTCCATCGCGGTCGTCGTGGTGGGCGGCGCGCTCATCACCGGCGGACGCGGCCATTATCTCGGCGTGTTCGGCGGCGCGCTGCTGCTGACGGCGCTGGGCACGCTGCTCGCCGGAACGACGGTTCCGCCTGCGGTGCGCGACATCATCAACGGAGTGGTCGTGCTGGCTGCCGTCATCACGCTGCGCGACAAACGCGCCTGACATAAGGAGAACGAAACATATGAGCACGAGAGAGATAGCGGTGATCGGTTCGGGGCGGATCGGCCGCGCATGGGCGATCGTGTTCGCCCGCAGCGGTTTTACCGTGAAAATCCACGATGCCTCGCGAGACATGCTGTCGGGCGCGATCCCCGCCATTCGCGAGAGCGTCGAGGATTTCGCTTCCTTCGGCCTGATCGACGAGAGCGTGGACCGTATCGTCGGGCGCATCGAGGCGTGCGATACGCTTGCCGAAGCGGTGGCCAACGCGGATCTGGTGCAGGAGAACATCGCCGAGATCGTGGAAGTGAAGCGCACGATGTTCGCGGAACTCGACCGCCTCACGAAGCCCGAAGCGCTGCTCGCCAGTTCGACTTCAGGTTTGCCCGCGTCGACGTTCACGGAAGGGCTGGAGGGTCGCGCGCGGTGCCTCGTCGCGCATCCTGTCAATCCGCCGTCGCTCGTGCCGCTCGTCGAACTTTGCGGCACGCCGTGGACGTCGCAAGAGACGCTGCAACGCGCGCGCGCGATTTACGAGGAAGCAGGACAGAGCCCCGTCACGGTGAACCGCGAAATCTCGGGCTTCTTGCTGAACCGCATTCAGGGAGCGGTACTCGACGAGGCGTTGAGCCTCTACGAACAAGGCTACGCGAGCGCCGCCGATCTCGACACGGTCATGCGCGATGGGCTTGCCATGCGATGGTCGTTCATGGGCCCGTTCGAAACCATCGACCTGAACGCGCCCGGCGGCGTGGCGGATTACGCGTCGCGTTATGGCGGCACCTATCGCAGCATCGCGGATACGCGCGTGCCGTTCTCGTGGTCCGAAGAAACCATCGCGAGCCTGCACGCGCAGCGCCGTGAACAGCTCCCGGCCGACCAGATCGAGGCGCGCAGCCGGTGGCGCGATCGCCGTCTGATGGCGCTGCTCGCGCACCGGCGCGCCGAGAAGAACAAGAACGACTGACAGAACGAACCCATCAAGGAGACGACGATGCCCGAAGTACGCTTGCTGGTCGATGCGAATAATCACCTGGGCGAAGGACCGCTCTGGGACGTGCAGCAAGATCGGCTCTACTGGATCGACAGCACGGCAGCCGAAATCTACAGTTGCCGCGCGGATGGAAGCGAGGTCACGCGTTACTTCGTGCCGCATCATATCGGCTCGATGGCGTTGCGCGAGAAGGGCGGCGCGGTGGTGGCGCTCGCCAACGGTCTGCATTTCTACGACTTCGAGTCGCAGACCGTCGAGTTCATCGCCGATCCCGAATCCGACGATCCAGAGACGCGCTTCAACGACGGCAAGGTGGATCGGCGCGGCCGCTTTATCGCGGGCACGATGGCCTACGACTTCGACCGCTATTTCGCGGATCGCGGCCAGCGTTCGACGCGCAGCGGCGCGTTGTACCGGCTCGATATCGACGGCCGCGTGACGCGGCTCGACAGCGGCATCACCTGTTCGAACGGTCCGTGCTGGAGTCCGGATAACCGCACGTTCTATTTCACGGACACTTACAGCAAGGAGATGTACGCCTACGACTACGACATCGAAACGGGCGGCATTTCGAACAAGCGGCTTTTCGCATCGGCCCGGAACATGGCGGGCACCTTCGATGGCGCGACTGTCGACGAGGAAGGGTATATCTGGTCGGCGCTGGTGTTCGGTGGGCGGATCCTGCGCTTCTCGCCGGATGGAAAGCTCGATCGCGTCGTGCCGTTTCCCGTGCGCAATCTGACGAGCGTGATGTTCGGCGGCGCGAATCTCGACACGCTGTACGTATCGACCATGGGCCGGCCCATGTGGGGCATTCCGCAGAAAGAGCAGGACAAAGGCGGATTGTTCGCGGTGACGGGACTCGGCGTGAGAGGGCTTCCCGAGCCGCGCTTCGCTGGATGAATGCGGCCGGTGCGCCGGTCCAGGCGAACGGCACCGAAGGGTCTACGAAGCCAGAGCCCCGCGTCACTCGCCCGATCCGCGTACGCCGTTATTCATTGCTCGCATGAACCGGTAAACGAGCGCGGCGCGCGAGCGCACGCCGAGCTTGGCATAGATTGTTTTTACATACGTGCGCACGGTGAACTCGCTTATCTGCAAGCGGCCGGCGATCTGCTTGGTCAGAAATCCCATGCATACCAGCTGAACCACTTCCATCTCGCGCCGGCTCAGCATGCGCATGATGTCCATGCCGATCGCGCCATCGGGTCCCTTCATGGCGTCGTAATCCGGGCGCATCGGCCGCTCAGTGACGACGGCATAGCGCTGTCCTTCGAACTCGAAGCGGACGATCGGATCATTGCCGCCGCGCGACGTTACCGGCGGCTCGCTCTGATGCGCCGCGCGCGGCGCGCCCGAGCCATCGACAAGGACTCGACATAGCTTGCCTCCGAGTTCGATTGTTCCGACCTCGCGCATGCCGGCCGCGTCCGCGAACTCGACAAGCACGGCATCGTGCGGACGCCGCTGCGAATCGCAGGACGCTCTGCGCTTGTCTGAAACCGTCGCCACGAAGCGCCTCCCATCGGATCGGCTCAATCCTGACGCGAAAGCGTAAAGCCGTTCGGTAGCCGGTGATTGCCTCCGACTCCGCGTGCGCCCGCAAAGCGGTGCTCCGCCGTGTCGTCATGCGGCGGACCACGTGGCACGAGCGTCACGCGAATCCACTGGAGGCCTCACTCATCGCAGCACGAATGCAAGCGCCGAAGAAGAGTCGTTTGGATACCTTGCAATGCGATCAACGCGAATTGCGATCAGGTTACTGCCGTTATTTTTAGGTATACCGAATGTAAAAACGCAAGATATATCTCGGCTGAAAGTGCGCTACCTCATATGCGGTAATCCGTTCGCATCCGCCACTGCGCGCTAATGTCTTCTGTGTCGCTTCAAAAAGCGGGTTCAGAGGGGCGAGAGCCGACGCAGCAACCCGCATGCATGTGCCCCTTCTGACGATTGAACCGCGTGCGTAAGTTCCTACACTGCGCACATGGATCGGCTCGCGCAGTCGATGTCAGTTGCGGAGAAAGCAATGAGTGATCTCTTTGATAGCGACCTTGCAGATCAGGCCGATGCCGACAGTGCCGACGACTTGGATCCGCCCAATCAGTTCGACGAATCGGCTGACGGCATGTATGGCGACGAGGCATTCGCCGATAGCGGCGATTGTGCGACGGAGGACTGCTTCGACGGGATGTCGTCAATTGAAGCGGACGACGTCGACGACATGGCATTGTGGAACGCGTTCGAAGAAGAAGTCGCCGATGGGCTCGACGCCGCAAGCGACGACGAATTCATCGGCCGTTTGCTCGGCGGCCTCGGGCGCGCGGCGGGTCTGGTGAGCCGCGGCATGGGGAGCGCGGCGGGCGCCGCAGGCAGGATCGGATCGTTCGCAAGCCGAGCGGGCGATATCGCCGGCGGCGTGGGACGCGCGGCGCGTGTGGTCTCGCCCGCTGCCGAAACGGCCGCGCGGCTTGCGCGCTTGCTGGGAGCGCCCGGCGCAGGGAGCGTACTCGATCAGGTAAGCCGCGTCGCGCAGGGCGTCGGGTCGGCCGCGGGGCGGGCGCAAAGTATCGCCGGATCGCTCGGCCAGACCGCGAGCGGCGCGCAGGGACTGTTCAGCCAGATCGGCCAACTGCTGGGACAAGGCAACAGCGCCGACGATGCGTTCAACGCAGTCATGGACCTCTATCTCGAAGATGGCCTCGACGAGGCTCTGCCCGCCGCAGTCGCACTCGCGGCGCGCGCGGCGGCGCGGGGGCTCGGTTATCGCAATGTCGCGCAGTTATCGGAGGCGGGCCGCCGTGCGCTCGTGCGCGGCGTCGCCGCGGCGGCGCGTGAACTCGCGCGGCGGCGCGGACCGCAGGCCGTGCGCACGCTGCCGAGGCTTTCAGAATCGGCGGCGCGCGTGGCTCAGCGGCAGGTGCCGACGCCGCAGCAGGCGGTGCAGGTGCTGCGCCGCGGTCTGCCGCGGGCGGCGCAGCGGCTCACCCAGCAGCCCGGCCTGGTGCGCCGCCTCACGCGGTCGCCGCGAGCGAGGCCTTCATCCGCCGGACCGCTCGCGCGCCCCCGTTCGCTCGGACGCGGCCTGCCTGGCGTCGGTCGCGGGCGGACCCGAACCATCCGGATCAGCGGGCCGGCGACGCTGACCATCACCCCGCGCTGAGCGTTGTCGAACAGGGAGCACATCATGGATCGCTTCGAAACCGATGTAATGGACGATTTGATGTACGAAGCCGCGGAAGGCCCGTCGCATCATTCGATGGACGCCTACGACGAGGGCGACGAAGACGGCTACGGCGAAGGCGACTTCGCCGACGAGGGCGACGATGAGTTCCTCGGCCGCGTCGCCGGTCACGCGGCCGGTGCGTTCGACAACTATGACGAATCGGACGACGAATTCCAGATGGCCGACGAAGGCGACGAACTCGACGAATCGGACGAGTTTGACGAATTCGACTCGGGCGACGACCTCGACGCGATGGAAGACGCCGTCGCCGATGCGCTCGACGCCGGCGACAGCGACGAGTTCTTCAAGCGGCTCGGGCGGATCGCGCGCAGTGTCGGGCGGGGCATCGGCAGCGTGGCGCGCACCATCGCGCCGATCGCCAGCATGATTCCGCTGCCGCAGGCGCAGCTGATCGGCCGTATCGCCAATGTCGCCGGGAAGATGCTCGCGGACGGCGCAGACGAGTTCGAGCTGTTCGACGAAATGGTCGATGCGCTCGACGAGGACGAACTGGATGCCGCCGCGCCCGTGCTCGCGGGCTTGGTCGTTCGGCGCGCGTTGCCGGCCGTGACACGTGCGAACCCGCAGGTGCGGCGTGCGGCGGTGCGAACGGTCGCGCGTGCGGTGCGCACCGCGACGCGCAGCCAGGGACCGCAGGCTGCGCGTGCGGTCGCGCGTGTGGTGACGGCGACGCGCCGCATCGCACAACGCCGGCGGGCGTCGCCGCAGACGGCCGTGCAAATCGCGCAGCGCGCGGCGCAGCAGGTCGTGCGCCGGCCGCAGACGGTGCGCCGTCTCGCGCGTCCTCTCGTATCGGCGCAACGGCGCGCGACGCCGCGCGGGCAAGTGGCACGCACCATCGCGCGTACGGTCGCGCCTGCCGCGCGCCGCGTGGCGGCCGCCTCGGGACGCAGGATGCATCGCGGCGGCGGCGCGTGCCCGCACTGCGGCGGCGGACGCCGCCTGCGTCTGCGCGGCCCGGTGACGATCGTCATCCGCGGGTCCCGCTAGCGGCGCGATCTGGCAAACGCAGCGGACGGAGCCCGCCATGAGCAATGTGGAGCGTTTTCTCCAAGCGAAAATCACCGGCCTGACGGCGCGGTTGTCGCGGCTCGCGCGCATCGACAATGCATTCGTCGGGCTGAGGCCGCAGGACATGCCTTATGCGCCGTCGGCAGATCATATTCGCGCGGCAAATTCACGGCTTGCGAGCGTCGAACAGAGAATCCGCGCACGTTCCGCCGAATTGCGCAAGGGCTGGCGGCAACGCCCGCCGCAGCGCGTGCTGATCGACATCGCACTCGTCGAACGTGAGCTCGATCGCGCGCGCCGTCTCTTCGGCATGTTTTACGAAGTCTTCGCGCAACGCGGGACGAGCTTCGGGCCGGCACTCGCGGCGCACGATGTCATCGCGCAGGATTGCTACCGGGCCATCCGCCAGGCTGCACCGCGCATCTTCGACGGTCCGCTGCTCAAGCCGGTGTGCTATCTGGAGCACGGCTATTCGCCCGCGACGATGCGGCGTGGCGTGCAGTTGTCGCGCCTTCTGGGCGAGCCGAACCCGTTTCCGCTGATTCGGATTCCCTGGGACCGTGACCAGCCTTGGCAATCCGTTTTTCTGCATGAAGTGGCGCACAATCTGCAGGCCGATCTCGGCATCTGGCAAGAGAACCGTCAGGCCGTTCTGCGGCGCATTCTCGGTTCGTCGCGCGATCCGCTCGTCGCCACCGTCTACGGACGCTGGCATAAGGAGATTTTCGCGGATCTCGCCGCGCTGCTGCTGGGCGGCCCGGCCGCCGCGTGGGGTATGGCGGATTTCCTCGCGAACCCAGGGCCGCGCAGCATGACGTACCGGCCGGGCAGCGCGCATCCGACGGCCTATCTGCGCGTCTACCTGCTCGCGGAGATGCTGCGGCGCATGGGATTCAGCAAAGACGGGACGCGTCTGCTGCGCGTCTGGCAGGCGATGTACAAGCCTTCGCAGGGGCACCGCATACCGGCTGCGCTGATGAGTAGCGCGCCGCGCGTGATCCCCGACGTCGTCGATGAAATTGCGTTCCAGACGCGGCGCAATCTTGCCCAGCGCGCGCTTGCCGACATCATTCCGTTTCGCCGCGAGAATGAGGACGCGATCCGGGCGGGCGCGCGCCGCCTCGCCGAAGAACGTCCTGCCGAGTTGCCGCCGCGTCATCTCGTGAGCGCGGCACATTATGCGCTCGAAGCCGGCTGTATTGCGCCGCGCCGGCTGGCCGACAACGTCATCGGGCAATTGACGGATCACCTGCGCGAGAAGGCCTCGGAGCCTTCGCACTACAAGACGGCAGCGTGACCAGCAACTAATTTTCTGACGCCAGGACTTGCCAAAGGTAGGTAGCCGCCATGAACGAAACCCCGAACGCCCTCTCGCCGATGCCGGATCGTCAGACTCTCGTCATCGACAACCTCATCCGGCGCGAACTGAAGGTGGGCGATCCGCGCGATCCTCAGGCGATCGCGCAGGCACTGGCAGACCGCTATCAATCCGATGTTCGCGCGCAGGCGATCGAAGGCGAGGCGCAGGGCATGCCGTTTCTGCGTACAACGGTGGCCCGGCCTTCGGCGCCGCCGCCGCTCGCCGCGACCAACATCGATCTGAACCAGGCTCGCCACGACGTTGAAACCGATATCGCGCGTCTGCTCGATGACAACCAGAGCAAGGACATTCGGCCGGAACTGGAAGGCTGGCAGCAGGTGATCGTGCGCTCCATCGATGAGGGCGTGGCGGCCGCGCGCATGTCGATGGACACGCGCCAGCGCGACAAGGCCTTCGCGATGCGACGGCAACTCGGCGACTACGCGCGGCTCGCGCGCATGATCGGCGTGCTGACGCCGGACCTGAATCGCAGCTTTCGCGATCTCGGCCAGAGTCTCGACGAAGTATCGGCCGTGATCCTCGTGCTGATGGGCGAAGCACTGGCGAATCTCGGGTTCGCGGGCGGTCACTTCCTGCTGCAGGCGCCCTTCACCGAGCTTCAAGCGCGTCGCGATGCCGTGCTGAATGCGTTACGCCAGGTCGACGGCGTCGCGGCGATGGTCGGACAGGGAAGCACGTGGCCGCGCGGACTGCAATCGTACCGGCAGCTCGCCGCGATGCTCGAAGCGCGCGGACAGGGCGATCTGCGCTCGCTGCTCGGTGAAGGCGAACTCGCGCGCACCATGGACGAAGTCGTGCAGCTCGCGAGCGGCGGCGGGTCCAGCGGATTGCGGGCGATCGGAGCCACCGCGTGGGGACCGCTCGCGCGGCTCAACCGCTTCGTGCAGTCGACGCTCGGGCAAATCCCGAACGTGTCGCCGGAACTGGCGACACTGCTGGAGGCGCTGCAACTATTCATCGACGGATTCATGCCGGCTGGCGGTTTCCGGCTGCTGCGCGTCGCGCGGCCTTCAGTGCTCAACTACGGGCTGTACGGACCGTCGCCGATCACGCCGGCGGAAAACCGCCTCATGAATGTCGTCAATCATCGCGGCACGCTCGCCCGTCAACTGGATTGCCTGACCGACTGCGCGTGCGACCACGACACGGTGCTCGCCCAGATCGCGCTCGACAAGCTGCTTTACGACATCGACCGCTCGATCGACTTCTACTGTGTAGGCGACGCCGATCTCGGTCTGCCCGAAGCGCGCGCCGCCGCATACAGCTTCCTGATCGACGTGATCGTGGCGTCGAACCCGATCAACGCGAGCGTCCAGGCGAGAGAGCCGTTCTTCGGTCAGATGTGGCCGTTCCGCGGCATCGTGCAGCCGCGCGCGTTCCGCAGCACCGGAATCCGGGTGGCCGGCGTAGCGGGCGTGATTCCCGACGCGGTCATCAATGAACTCGACGCGATCCGCCGCCTCTTGCGCCCGCTCGACGCGACCTACTGGTCGGTCACGACGACGGTGGCGAGCTTTCAGAACATCGTGCAGAACAACCTCAGCTTCATGGGCGGCGCGCCGTCCGCGCTGCGCTTCGTCGACGTCATGCACGAGGAACTCTGCCTGCAGCGGGACAGCGATCTGCAATGGCGTCCGCTCGTCGAGCAGATGACGATCGGCTGCGTGTCCGTCGAAGAGATCTTCGACAGTTCGACGACCGGGCCGGAAGGCATCTTGCCGCTTTTCATCGACCGTGCGCTCGACCTGTTCCGCGAAGCGACGGGCGGCGGCGTCCCCGCTTCGTGCACGCCGCTCGATCCGAGAATTCCGCCGCACTTCGAACAGACGCTCTTCGATCGCCTGTAAGCATTCACGCGTCGCCGGCCGCTTTTGCGGGAGGACATCATGACGATAGACAAATATGGCGGATGGGGAAGGCTTCCTTCGGCCGCCGCGCCGAGCCCGACCATCGCGCAGACGCTCTGCATGGCGCGCATCGAGCAGGACGACAACTTCGAAGCGCTGACGCGGGCCGTCAACGATGCAGGCGACAACATCCGTCTGGCGCTCGCGAATCTGAATCCGAATGTGAGTGTGGCGCTCCCCGGGCCGGTGAGTACGCTGCTCGACGACCTTAAGACGCTGCTCGACACGACGAACCGGAATATCGACTGCGTCGCGCAGGCGATTACCGGGCAGCCGAGTCTCAGCACTATCGCAACGCAAACAGCCGAGTTGCGCCAGTGCGTCTGCGAAGCGGGAGAGCGGGTGCGCCTGCTCGCCGGCATGATGAACCGGCAGGCGGAATGGCCGAGGCATCTTTCCTCTGTCGCGATCAGGGTGATGCTGCATCTGTCGAATTTGCAGCATGCATTGCTTAAGGCAATGGACGAAAAGCCCCCGAAACAGCTGGCCAACACACTCATCGAATACGAAAAATCGTTCGCGAGCGATGTCGGCGGGCGCAACGATATTCCCGCTGGGATTGTGGATGAAATCCGCAAGCTGTATCGCCCAATCTCGCCGAAAGAACCACAAAAGGAGATCAACGAGCGTTTGATCGAATTAGCGCGGGTCGAGCAAACTGTGATCGTCGAGCTGGCCTGATCGACGTGCCCGAGGAGCGGGACCATGAACTTCAATACCACGGAAACCATTCAGCGGCTGTGGGAGTCGTTCCTACAGGAACAGCTCGCGAGCCTGCCGCCCGAACAGCGCGACGCCGCGGCGTCGCAGTTCGAGCAGCGCTTCGCCGAACTGCTTGGCAAGCCCAACGGCGACAGCGGCGAATCGGCGTTCTTCGATCTGATCGGCCTCGGGCAGCAAGGCGTCGTCGGTTTTGACAAGGTCGGCTACGCGTACATCAAGCCGGACTTCGACGATTCCATCGTGCCGAGCCAGTTGCACGCGGCCGCCGAGCTGTACTACATCTATCAGCACGAGCGCATGAAGATCTTCGAGGTCGCCGAGACACTGCTCAAGCTGTTCCGCCTCGGCAAAATGCGCATTCAGCGCGGACCCGGCGCGCGCGGTTTGTATCTGCTCGAAAAGTGGCGTCCGCTGCGTTATACGCGGCAGGACCGCATGGTTGCGTACCGGCGGGCGTTCAATTACGGCACCGCCCCGGCACCCGCAGGCGCAATCGTCAATCGAAACTTCCACCGCCAGCTGCTGGGCTTCATGGTCGCGGTGAGCCAGTACTTCCGCGACCTGATGATCGGCGAAGTGATCCGCGGCGGGCCCATGCTCGAACAGCGGCCGTTCGGCAGCGTCGCGACGGTGCAGCGCATCGGGCTGGATTTGCGCTATGCGCTTGACCGCTCGACCTACGGCAACATCTTCGCGCTGACGATGGAAACGGGCCACTACCTGATTCAGGTGCTGAAGCTCCTCGATGCGCCCGACATCAAGAAGTCCTTCGATGCGAACACGAAGTGGGACGTGGTCGAGATCGTGTCGAACCGCTATCTCGGCGGCGTCGCGGAGCCGTCGCAGCGCGCGAAGATGGCGGAGAGCGGGCGGCGCATTCTTCAGTTCATCGCGGACAACGACTTCAAGACCGCCGTCGATCCGATACTGTTCCAGAGCGTCGTCCGGCCGATGGGCGCGCACGCGGAAGCATGGGTCGCCGCGTATCGCATGACGCCGGAAGGACGTGGCTTCCCCGGCGTGACGCCGGCGCTGCGAGGCGTGCTAGGCGTGCCGCAGCCGGTGGCCGTTTGAGCACGAGTGGCCGACCGGTGAACCATGAGCCATCGGCCGTGTAAGACGTGAGGCAGGAAAGCCATGCACGCATCCGACATGCTGGTTCACGTCCACACGAGGAAGCTCTCGTGTGTGCTCGATCCGGCGCTGATCCTCGCGACGCCGGGCGGCATCAAGTTGGCGCTGCGTCTGACGCACGTCGTCGAGCCGTGGCTCACCCGCACGTTCTGGCAGCTGATCGATTCGAGCGACTGGCTCCGGGCCGTCCTACCGAACGACGACGCGGACGCGTCCGTGGCGCCGCGCAGCGACGTGCTCGGCGCGTGGATCGAGATGCGCGAGCAGACGGATGCCGCGTCGTGGCCGTTTCGCTGGATCGGCGACCGCCTCGCCGAATCGCAGTTGCTCGATCACGCGGATGCCTATCTCATCGAACACTACGAAGCGCTCGCCGACAGTCTCGCCGCCCGCGCCGAACGCGGTCGCGGCAGGCGCCGGATGGACTGGCCCACGCACTGGGACCCGGGCACGGCGAGCATCGACACGCTGCCGCTGTCGGCGGCGCTCGATGCCGCGATGATACTGACCGCGAGGGGCGCGCTGAATGGCGAGGAAGGCGAGCCCACGCTGGTGTCCAGGCTGCGCGAGCTGGACATCATCGTCGAGGAAGCCGACAGCGCGTCGCCCGATTCGCTCTTCGCGGCGGAACGCGCGCTGCTGCGCGAGGCCCTGGCGCAGGCGGGTCTCACAGGCCTGTGCCAGCGCCTGCCGCGGCTCGCCGTCGTGCATGTGACGGCTGAAAGGTGGAACGCCTCATCCGCGGATGAGAACCGTTCGGACGATGCCCGCTCGTCCGACGCGTGGTCCGAAGCGCGGGCGTGGTGGTATCCGGTCTGACTCGGCGGCGGCTCGCGGAAGTCCGCGCGGCACGTCCGTCCGGCCGTCGAAGGGAGCGTGAATCATGCCGAGCGAACTGGCCACAACGCGTGCCGGCACGCCTCGAATCAACACCGACGAACTGGTCGCCGCGGCCGTGATCGGACAGATCGCGCATCCGGTCGGGCGCGCGTCGGCGTATCGCATCGGCTACGACGGCGTGCCGCGTGTGCTGCACGGCACGGGTGGCATTGCGCTGAACAAACGTATCGGCGATGCATGCGTCGGGCTTGCCAGCGATCACACCGAACCGGGCGTCGCGCTACATAACAACGGACGTGAAATCGTCGGTCCGCGCGACGGGCCGAATAATGCGCTGCTCACGTATGCCTGCGTGGGCAATGCGGTGCATGTGATCAGCGGCCCATGCGAGGGACGCATCGGTCTCGTCACGGGCAAGCATGGCGGTGTGAATCACGTGCTCGTCGACTTTCCGACCGAGGTGCTGCGGCGCCTGCGCATCGGCGATCGGATGCAGGTTCACTCCGTCGGTCCCGGCATGCGGCTCACGGAACATCCGGATATCGACGTCTTCAACGCGTCGCCCGCTCTCATCCGGCGCTGGGGCCTCGTCGAGCGCGACGGCAAGCTGGGTGTTCCTGTCACCCATCTCGTGCCGGCGCACGTGATGGGATCGGGACTCGGAAAAAACACCGCATGGCGTGGCGATTACGACATTCAGCTCGCCGACCGGCAGACGCGCGAGCGTTACCGGCTGGGCAGCCTGCGCTTCGGCGACATGGTGGCGATCATGCATGCCGACGCCCGGCGCGGCCCGCTTTTTCGCAGCGGGTTCGTGACGATCGGCGTCGTCGTGCACGGGGATAGTACGGTGAGCGGACACGGACCGGGCGTCACGCCGCTCTTGAGCGGGTCGTTGAGTTCGATCCGGCCGATACACGCGCCGCAGGCCAATCTCGCGGAGATCTTCGACGTGCGCCGCGCGGTGCCGCCGCGCGCACGGCCCACGCTGATCGAGGCGACATCGCCGCGGCCGCGGCGTGGCGATCCTGCGGCCATCACTCATGGAAAGCCCGATCGGGACCGGCATGAACCGTTACGTCGATGAAGGCGCATCGCAGTCGGCCGATGCGCTCCACCGCTTGCGCCTTACTTCGCCACCTGCTCGCGCCACTTATAAGCCTGTTGCCAGCCGAGCAAACGCTTGAGTTTCTCGTTGCTGAGCAGGGTTTCGGATTCCGCCAACTGCTTCTTCACCGGCACGTTCGGATAGAAGCGCTTCAGCAATTCAGCGGTGGGCAGATCGGACGAGACGTCGTCGGCGGCGACGTTCATCACCTGGAATCCCAGACCGTCCTTCTCGATGCCGAGCCGCGCGGCCGTCGCGAGATCGCGTCCGTCGATGTAGCTCCACGCAATGCGCTTTCTCAACGCGGGATTCTCGAGCCACGCCGGGAATTTCTGGTAATCGGCGGGATCGAGCACGTTGCCGATGCGAAAGCAGTAGATATCCGCGCCCGTGCGGGCGTGAAACGCTTTCGCCGTGACTTCGTTGATGACCTTCGACGTGGCATAGCTGTCCATCGGATCCACGGGATACTCTTCGTCCAGCGGGAAGTACACGGGGTCGCGATGCCGGTGCGCGAACACCACGCCGTATGTCGTCTCGCTCGATGCGACGATCACCTTCTTGATGCCGAGTTTCGACGCCGCATCGAGCACGTTGTAGGTGCCCATGACGTTGATGCGAAAGACTTCGTTGTCGGTCGTGACCAGAATGCGCGGAATCGCCGCGAAATGCACGATGGCGTCGATCGGCTTCGGCTCGATGTCGTCGTCGAATTCCTTCGGCGTCGTCGTGGATGCGAGCGCGTTGAAGACCTGTCCCGCGTCGGTGATGTCGGTAATGAGCGTGCGAGCGGTGCCCTTCGCCATGGGCACGCGGTCCACGTTCAGCACCTCATAACCGTGCGCGACCAGATCCTCCACCACCCATTTGCCGGCCAGGCCGCTACCGCCGGTCACAATCACTCGCTTCGTCATGCTGCGCTCCTTTGAATTCGATAAGTGTGTGCGCGCATCGTAGCCGTTCTTGGCGTTCCATTTCTGTGACGCGCGTCATAGCGGCGCGCGAGTTGTTCTACGGGTCATCCCCGATGCCCGACTATGACGCGCGTCACAGATTTGCCGTTTCCAACGCGCCTATGATCGGCCTCAGCCTGAACGGAGGAGCGATCGGTGAGCGCACTATCGTCGAACAAAGCATCGGACAAGCCGCAGCCGCAGTCATCACGCGGGGTGGCACTGCTGCGTGCCTGTCTGCGCATCCGCGAGCTGAACGTACTCTCCGTGGTGTTGCTGGTCGGACTGCTGATCAGCGCGTTCTCGCCGTACTTTCTCACCACCAACAATCTGATGGGCGTGTTCCGCTCATTCTCGCTCGTGGCGCTCATGTCCATCGGCATGATGCTCGTCATCATCACGGGCGGCATCGATCTCTCGGTCGGCTCGGTCATGGGGCTGTCGTCGCTCGTGACGGCGCTCGCTTTTCAGCACGGCATGACGGCGTTCGCCGCGGTTCTGTCGGGGCTCGCGGTCGGCGTGATCGTCGGCGGCTTCAACGGCCTGATGATCACGTGGATACAGTTGCCGCCCTTCATCGCGACGCTCGGCACCTTGTCGATCGGGCGAGGGCTCATGTACATCATCACCAAGGGCGTGCCGGTCACGCCGGACGTGCCGGATGCGTTCACGTTCATCGGGCAGGGGTATATCGGTTTCGTGCCGTTTCCGGTCGTCATCCTGCTCGCGATGACCGGCGTGTTCTCCGTCGTCATGCGTCAGACGCGCTTCGGCCGTCACGTCTACGCGACGGGCGGCAATGAAGTGGCCGCGCGCTTGTCCGGCGTGCGCACCGCCCGCGTGAAATTCGCGGTGTACGTGCTGTCCGGACTGATCGCGTCGATGGCGGGCGTCATCGCGTTCTCGCGCTTCGTGTCGGCGGAACCGGCCTCGGGATTCGGCGCGGAACTGGACGTGATCGCGGCGGCGGCCATCGGCGGCGCGAGTCTTTCGGGCGGCGCGGGCAGCGTCGAAGGCGCGATCATCGGCGCGGCGCTCGCCGGCATCATCACGAACGGCGTGGTGCTTCTCAACATCGATACCTATGCGCAGCAGGCCATTACCGGCTGCGTGATCCTGATTGCGGTGAGCATCGACATATGGCGCGTGCGCCGCAAAGGGCCCTGAATTGAGCCTGATCGACAGAAACCATAACGGGAGACGAAGCATGAAGACCACGCCAAGAATCATCGCGGGCTTGACGCTCGCGCTTTGCACCACGCTCGGCAGCGCTGCGCACGCAAAGGAGGGAAAGGACATATCGGTCGCCGTGATTCCCAAAGTCGCGGTGCCGTTCTTCGACGACTGCAACAAGGGCGCGCAGTCCGCCGCGGACAAGGCCGGCGTCAAGTATCAATGGGTCGTGCCGCAGAACACGCAGGGCTCGACGCAAGTGCAGATCATCGAAGACCTCATCTCGCGTCACGTGGATGGCATCGCCATTTCCGTGAACGAGCCGAAGTCGGTCGAAGGCGTCATCAAGCGGGCCGCGCAAAGCGGCGTTAAGGTCCTCACCTACGATTCGGATTCGCCGAAGAGCGGCCGCTCGATGTACATCGGCACGAACAACGTGCAGGCAGGCGAGACGATGGCCGACACGATGGGCCGTGCGTTGAACGGCAAGGGCGAGGTCGCGATCGTGACGGGGCAGCTCGGCGCGGTGAATCTCAACGAGCGCATCGCCGGCATCAAAAAGGGTCTCGCGAAGTATCCGGGCATCAAGATCGTCGAGACGCAGGGCACGGACGACGACCTCGCGCGTGGCGTGTCCGTTGTCGAGACGACGCTGCGCGCGCATCCGAATCTGAACGGCATCTTCGGCGTGAGTCAGGTCGGGGGCCCGGCGGTCGCGAAGGTGCTCAATACGAAGGAATTCGGCGCGATGAAAGGCAAGCTCGAAGTGCTCGCCTTCGACGACCTCCCGGATACGCTCAAGGGCCTGAGAGATGGCTACATTCAGGGCATCATGGTGCAGCGTCCGGTGACG
This sequence comes from Caballeronia sp. GAWG1-5s-s, assembly GCF_023631445.1. NCBI lineage: Bacteria > Pseudomonadati > Pseudomonadota > Betaproteobacteria > Burkholderiales > Burkholderiaceae > Caballeronia > Caballeronia sp. GAWG1-5s-s. Next base: position 188,099 of record NZ_JALQDC010000033.1, read on the forward strand.
ATGGGCTCGCTCGCGGTTCAGCATCTGGTCGCGCAGATCCAGGGCAAGGAAACGCAGGAGAAGGACATCGACACGGGCGTCACGGTGGTGACGAAGGACAACATCGGCAGCTACACCAAATGACACCCGCCGGCGACCGTACGAAGCCCTTTCTGGAGATGCGCGGCATCTCCAGAACGTTTCCCGGCGTGAAGGCGCTCGACCACGTCGATCTGGCCATCTACAGGGGCGAAGTGCTCGCGCTCGCCGGCGAAAACGGCGCAGGCAAGAGCACGCTCATGAAGGTACTGACAGGCGTGTATGCGCCCGATCCCGGCGGCGTCATCCTCGTCGAAGGTCGCGAAGTGACGATCGCGAACAGCAATCATGCGCGCGCGCTCGGCATCAATATCATCTATCAGGAACTGGCGGTCGTCGAGAATCTGACGGTCGGCGAGAACATCTTTCTGGCGAAGGAGCCGCTCACGCGCTTCGGCCTCATCGATCGCGCGGGCATGCACCGCGAAGCGCGCGAGGTGCTGCAGATGATCGACATGGACGTCGATCCGGCGACGCGCGTGAGCGAACTGAGCGTCGGGCAGCGGCAGATGATCGAGATCGCGAAGGCGCTGTCCGCGCAGTCGAAGGTCATCGTCATGGACGAGCCGACGGCGTCCCTCAGTCATCACGAAACAAGCGTGCTGCTGGGACTCGTCAAGCGATTGCGCGAGCGGGGCATTGCCGTCGTCTACATCTCGCATCGGCTCGAAGAGGTCTTCGAGCTTGCGGATCGCGTGACCGTGCTGCGCGACGGCCGCACGGTCAGCACCATGCCGATCGACCGCGTGACGCGTGAAACGCTCGTGCGTCAGATGGTCGACCGCGAGTTGAGCGAGCTCTATGGCGAGCCGCAATCGCACGCGACCGGCCATCCTGTGCTCGAAGTGCGCGATCTTTCGCTCAGGCAAAGCAAGTCCGCTGATGCGCGCATACGCGATATCAGTTTCACGCTGCATCGCGGCGAAGTGCTCGGCATCGCGGGGCTCGTCGGCTCGGGACGCACCGAGATCATGGAGATGATCTTCGGCATGCGCCCGTCGACTGGCTCGATCCTGATGGAGGGCAAGCCGGTCGCGATCCGCCATCCCCATGATGCGATCCGCGCGGGCATCGGCTTCGTCACCGAGGACCGCAAGGCGCAAGGGCTCGTGCTTGGCATGAGCGTGCGCGAGAACTTCAGCCTCACGCATCTTTCGCGCTATTCGCCGTTCCAGTTCGTGCAGCACGCGCGCGAGCGATCCAGTTGCGCGGAGTACGTGCGCATGCTCGGCATCAAGACGCCGGGCGTCGAGCAGAAAGTGGTGAACCTGAGCGGCGGTAATCAGCAGAAGATCGTCATCGCGAAGTGGGTCGCGCGGCAGCCCAAGGTGCTGATCGTCGATGAGCCCACGCGCGGCATCGATATCGGCGCCAAGGCCGAAGTGCATGCCCTCATTGCGCGGCTCGCGTCGCAGGGCATCGGCGTGATCGTGATCTCGTCGGATCTGCTGGAGGTTCTCGCCGTGAGCGATCGCATTCTGACCGTGCGCGAAGGACGCATTAGCGGCGAATTGCGCCGCGAGGAAGCCACTCAAGAGAAGGTGATGGCGCTTGCCACTGCCTGACAATCACTCATTCAAACGTTAGAGCGAAGCATGGCAAAGATCGTCGTAGTGCATACCGGACCCGTTACTGTCGAGCCGCTCAAGGCGCAATTCGCAGAGCAGTTGCCGGGCGATCGCGTCATCAACATCGTGGACGACAGCCTGCTTACCGATGTGCGCGCAGCAGGACGCCTGACTCCCGAAGTGACCGCGCGTCTCTATGCGTACATGTCCAGCGCGCAGGGCATGGGCGCGGACATCATCCTGAACGCATGCTCATCGGTCGGCGAAGCGACGGATCTGCTTCGCGGCCTCATTCGCACGCCCATTGTCAAAGTGGACGAGTCGATGGCCGAGGAAGCGAGCGCGCTCGGCGCGCGTGTCGGCGTCGTCGCGACGGTGTCGACCACGCTCGAGCCCACCGTACGTCTCATTCGCAGCAAGGCGGCCGAGCACGGACGGCAGGTCGACGTGACCGAATGCATCGCGCAGGGCGCATTCGAGGCGCTGCTCGCCGGCGACGCGGGCCGGCACGACGACATCGTGAAACGCGCGATCATCGAACTGGCCGATCGCGTCGATGTGATCGTGCTGGCGCAAGTGTCGATGGCGCGCCTCGTGCCCGCGCTCGGCTCCTTGGCCGTGCCGGTGCTTTCGAGCCCGCAAAGCGGCGTGGCCGCCGTCAAGCGGGCGCTCGCGAATAACGCTTAAGCCGTCGCGAGCGCGTGCGTTCTGCCGATGAAGCGCGAAACGAACGCGGGCGTCAGTACGATCTTGCGTTCGCGCATGTCGACGAGACCTTCGGCCTTGAGATCGCTGATATGCCGGTTCACCGATTCGCGCGACGTGCCGATGAATTCCGCGAGCTTGTCCTGCGCGATCGGTAAGTCGATGAGAATCGCATCGCCCTGATCGGCGTAGTCGCACGCGACGCCCACTTGTCCCGAGAACATCACGAGGATGTTGGTGAGCCGCTTGCGCACGTCGTGCAGCGAAAGGTTCTCGATCAACTGCTGCGCTTCCTGCCAGCGCAGATAGTGATTGCGCAGCACGAACTGGTTGATGACGTCGTAGCGCGCGAGCAGGTCCTTGAAATCCTGCTTGCGGATGAAGCAGACCATGCTCGGCGCAAGCGTCTGTGCGTGATGCGAATAGTTCGCCTGATTCAGCACGTCGCCATCGCCGAAGATCATGCCGGCCTTCACGAACGCCAGCGTGATTTCCTGACCGTCTTCGGTCAGCCGGTATAGCCTGACGCTGCCGCTCTTGAGCAGATAGACGTGCTCGCTCGACTCATCGGGGCGATACACGATGGTGTTCTTGCGCAGCGTGCGGTGATCGCTGAACGCGGGCATTACCTCGTCGAGGCAATTGCGCTGGATGAGTGAAAGCAGTTCGCTCTTGCCGACAAACCACATTGCCGTCTCCTTGGGGTTGCCTTTCGATCGGCTCTCTTTCCGGGCGCTCGTTCGTAGGCGCATGCGGAGCCGTACTTCAGGACGGCTCATTCTACACACGCAAGCATCGGCAGGTGTCTCATGCCGCGTGCGTTGCACCGCACTTTTTTCCTCGCGAACCAATGGGCGTTATTGCAATGCGACGAGCGCATGCGCCAGCGCGGGCGGGATTGCGTTGCGAAAAATGCTGCAGGCGCGGAATGCCGCTCATGTAGACGAACCCATCCGGCTAAGGGAAAATCCCGACAAGAACATCAGACGTCTGATGTATATTTGACCCCATGACACCTGCGGGAGCCCCATGCGTTTAAGCGTCGAGCGTTCGATGAGCGACAAGATCCAGGAGTCGCTTCTCACGATGATCCGCGAGCGCAAGCTCAAGCCCGGCGACCAGATTCCGACGGAAATCGAGCTGTGCGAGCTGCTGGGCGTGGGGCGTTCGAGCCTGCGCGAAGCGGTCGCGCAAATGATCTCGCATGGACTGCTCGAACGCGTGCAAGGCAGAGGAACGTTCATCAGACAAATTTCGCTCAAGCTGCAAGGCGGCCTGGATGATCTGATGTCCGTGACCGACATGATCAAGAGTGTCGGCGCGGTGCCGTCGACGAGCCGCATCCGCATGGACATCGTCGGGGCATCGGAGAGTCTTGCGGAAAAGCTGGGTATCGAGGCAGGCGACGAATGCGTGCGCATCGAGCGCGTGCGCCGCGCGGACGACGCCATTGCCGCGTACTGCATCGACACTATTCCGAAGACGCTGTTCGATGCCGCGGACGGGGAACTGGGTGAGTCGCTGTTCGGGATGTTCGCGCGTACCGGGCGCCGTTTGTCCCACACGCATACGTCGATACAGCCGACCATCCTCACGCCGCGCGACTTGCCCGAACTGGGCGATGGCTTCGGTCTGTTTCTGCTGCTGGACGAAGTAGATTTCGATCAGAGCGGCGAGCCGCTTTGCTATAGCAACGACTACTACAACACGAGCATCTTCAAGTTCGACCTGGTGCGCAAACGTCGCTGAAGCGTTCCGCTGACCTGCGCGCTCAACACATCGGAGGAGACACCGATGGAGTTCGAAGCATTTACCGCAGCCGCACTTGCCGATTACCTCGGCGGCATCCCCGAAGTGCGCGCGCGGCTGGGCGATCCCGATGACCTCGAGATCGTCGAAGTGGGGGACGGCAATCTCAACTTCGTGTACTTCGTGACCAATGCGAAGGCGCGCGAGCGCAGCGTCGTCGTCAAGCAGGCGCCGCCGTTCCTGCGTCTCGTCGGCAAGAACTGGCCGCTGTCCTGCCAGCGCATGGAGCATGAAGTCGCGGCGTTGCGACGCTTCGGCGCGTTGTGTCCGCAGCATGTGCCGCAGGTCTTTCACGCCGACAGCAAGCGCTTCCTGATGGTCATGCAGCATCTCTCGTCGCATCGCATCTTGCGGCACGGGCTCATGGACGGCGTCAGGTATCCGCTCATGGCCGAGCATTTGTCGACGTATCTCGCGCAGACGCTATTTTTCGGCTCCGATCTCTATCTCGCGCCCGACATCAAGAAGCAGGCCGTGGGCGGCGCCGTGAACGCGGAGTTGTGCAAGATCACCGAAGACCTCGTGTTCACGTTTCCGTTCGAAGACCATCCGTCGAACGTCTACAGCGCGGCCTTGCCGAAGTCCGCGCTCGAACGCCTGCGCACCGACGATGCGTTGCGCCTGGCCGCCGCCGACATGAAATGGGCCTTCATGAATCATGCGGAAACGCTGCTGCACGGCGATCTGCACACCGGCTCGATCATGGTCAACGAACGCGAGACCTATGTCATCGACCCGGAGTTCGCCTTCTACGGGCCGATGGGCTTCGACATCGGCGCGCTGATCGCCAACCTGCTGCTTGCGTATTTCTCGCGCGATTATCACGGCCGCCTCGATGGCGGCGAACCCGGCGCGTATCAGGAATGGCTGCTCGATCAGACGGCGCGCATCTGGAACGGCTTCAGCGCGAAGTTCCTCGCGCTCTGGCGCGATCACGAAAGCCGAAGTGGCCGGCCCTTTATCGGCGGATCGGCGGATAGCCGCGCGGCCGACGCATACCGCGCGCACTTCATGCGGCGGCTTCTGGCGGACACCCTGGGTTTCGCGGGCTGCAAGATGATCCGGCGCATCGTCGGCATGGCGAAGGTCGCGGAAATCACGCGCATTCCCGACGCCGACGTGCGCGCGCAGATCGAAGTGCGCTGCCTGCGCTGCGCCGAAGCGCTCCTCGTGCAGCGCGCCGCTCTGACCGGCATCGAAGATGTCACCCTGCTCGCGCGCGACATGCAGCGCGAGGCCGTCGAACAACGCTGACTGGAGCATGAATGAATTCGCAGCCCTTGTTTCCTGCGCTCGCGCCCACCATCGAGTGGCGTGACGGCAAACTGCTGCTGCTGAACCAGACGCGGCTGCCGCACGAGATCGTGGTGGAGCATGTCGCCGATGCCGCCGCCGTGTGGCGGGCCATCCACGAACTGCGCGTGCGCGGGGCGCCTGCCATCGGCGTCGCGGCGGCATATGGGCTATGCGTCGCGATGCAGGATGCGCGCGCGTTGCCCGTCGCGCGCTTTCGGGCGGAACTGGAACGGCGCGCCGCGTGGCTCGACAGCGCGCGTCCCACGGCGGTCAATCTGAGCTGGAGCCTCAGGCGCATGGTGCGGCGCGTGCGCGAATGCGACGCGCAGGATGGCGCCGCACTCTACGACGTGCTCGTCGACGAAGCGAAGCGCATCCACGAGGAAGACATCGCGCTATGCGAAGGCATCGGCCAGCATGGCATGTCCCTCATCCGGCCGGGCAGCGGCGTGCTCACGCACTGCAATGCAGGCGCGCTCGCGACCACCGGTCTAGGTACGGCGACGGCGCCGATCTACGCGGCGCATCGCGCGGGCGTCGCATTCAACGTCTTTGCCGATGAAACCCGGCCCCTGCTGCAAGGCGCCCGTCTCACGGCGTTCGAGTTGCAGCAGGCGGGCGTCGACGTGACGCTCATCATGGATGGCGCGGCGGCGTCGATCATGTCGCAGGGTCTCGTGGATCTCGTGATCGTCGGGACGGATCGCGTGGCCGCGAACGGCGACTTCGCGAACAAGATCGGCACGCTGGGCCTCGCGATCGCCGCGCGCCACTACGGCATACCGTTCTATGTCGCATGTCCTTCTTCGACGCTGGACTTTTCGACGGCGACGGGCGAGCGCATCGAGATCGAGGAGCGCTCGGGAACCGAGGTCACGCATCTCGCCGGGCAACGGATCGCGCCGGAGAACATCAAGGCGCGCAATCCCGCATTCGACGTGACGCCGCACGCCCTCGTCACCGGCTTTATCACGGAACGGGGCATCGTCGAAGCGCCGTTCGAGCGTTCGCTCAGAAACCTCTTTGCCGCGGAAGGCAACGCGGCATGAACGCGACGGATGAGGACACGCTGCGCCGGGGCATCGTGGAAACGGCGCTCGAAATGGAACGCCTCGGCATCAACCAGGGCACGTCGGGCAATGTCAGCGCGCGTCTGCGCGACGGCTTGCTGATTACGCCGAGCGGCGTTCCGGCACGCGAGCTGGACGCCGCGAGCATCGTGTATCTGCCGCTTCGCGTGCGCGACGACGATGATGTCTTTCGCGTCGAACGGCCTTCGTCGGAATGGCGCATTCATCGCGATCTGCTGCGCGCGCGCCCGGACATGCATGCGGTCGTGCATACGCACTCGACGGCCGCAACGGCGCTCGCCATTCACGGCCGCGATATCCCGGCGGTTCACTACATGGTGGCGGCCGCGGGCGGCGCGTCGATACGCTGCGCGCCGTATGCGCTCTTCGGCACGCAGGCGCTATCGGACCATGCGCTCGCCGCGCTGGAAGGAAGACGCGCGTGTCTGCTCGCGCATCACGGTGTCGTCGCGCTCGGCGCGGATCTCGCGCGCGCCGTGTGGCTCGCGCATGAAGTGGAAGTGCTCGCGAGGCAATATCTGCTCGCGTTGCAGCTTGGCACGCCGCCTATCTTGAGCGACGAGCAGATGGACGACGTGCTGGAACGATTCAAGACGTACGGCAAGCGCAGCAAGGGCGATTGAAACCCCGCGACACGACCTGAAGCTAACTGCAATGAACAACTCATACAAAGGAGACAGTGATGGCCTGGAGTTCTGCACGATTCGATAGTTGGGGAACGTTCGGCAAATCCACCGGGGCGCTGCTGCTTTGCGCCGCCGCGCTCGCGGGATGCAACAAGAGCGAAAACACGTCGTCGGGCAGCAGTGCCGCCAAGAGCGCCAGCGAGAGCGCGAGCGCGCCGGCAAGCGGGCCGGCAAGCGCAGCGGCGAGCGCCCCGGCGGCGGCCGCCGCGAGCGGCGCCAAGCCCAAGATCGGTTTTTCGATCGCGACGTTGAACAACGCGTTCTTCGTGGGGCTAAAGGCCGGCGTCGAGCGCGGCGCGAAGGATCAGAACTTCGACCTCGTGCAAACCAACGCGAACGGCGATGCGCAGCAGCAGGTCAACGATGCGCTCAATCTGCTGAGTCAGGGCGTGACGGCGCTCGTGCTCAATCCGATCGATTCGAAAGCGATCATCCCGGCCGTCGAGAAGGCGAACCAGATGAACATTCCCGTCTTCACGCTCGATCGCGGATCGGATGGCGGCAAGGTGACGTCCTTCGTCGCGTCGGACAACGTCGCGCTCGGCCAGACGGCGGCGAAGTGGATCGCGGAGCAGCTCAAGAAGCGATACGGCTCGGAGAAGGGCAACGTCGTCGACCTGATCGGTCTGGTCGGCACCACGGCGGCGACCGATCGCGAGAAGGGCTTCAGCGACGAGATCGCGAAGTATCCGGACATCAAGGTCGTGGCTCGCCAGGAAGGCGCATTCGATCAGGAGAAGTCGCTCAACGCGATGACCAACATCCTGCAGAAGTATCCGCAAATCGACGCGGTATTCGGCGCCAACGACGACAACACCGTGGGCGCGGAAAAAGCCATCGACAACGCGGGGCGCTACAAGCCGCTCGACGACAAGGCGCACATCATGGTGATCGGCGCGGACGGAACCGCACAGGCCCTCTCCGCGATTCGCGCGGGCAAGCAGGACGCGACCATCTCGCAGAACCCCATCAAGATGGCGGCGAAGTCGTTGCAGTTCATCGCGGACTTCAACGCGAAGAAGGACGTTCCCGCGAATTATGCGTGGCCGACCATGCTCATCGACAAGTCGAACATCGACTCGGACGCGGTCAAGCAGTACGGCCTGTGGTCCGAAGAAGTGAAGCAGTAAGGCCAACCGGCGGCCGCGCTTGCTTCAGGGCGCGCGGCCGCGAGCGGAATGCGAACATGACAGTCGAAACCGAACCGCGCACGCGCGCGCCTTCGAGCACGAAGGCGCCGCTTCTGCGCATGCAGGGCATCGTCAAGAGCTTTCCCGGCGTGAAGGCGCTGCGCGGCGTGAGTCTGGAATTGCAGGCCGGACATGTGATGGCGATCGTCGGCGAGAACGGCGCGGGCAAGTCGTCGCTCGTGAAGACGCTTTCGGGCGCTTACGAGCCGGACGAAGGCGACATCGAGATCGACGGCAAGCCGCTTGCGCGCGGCACGAACGCCGCCATCGACGCCGGTGTTGCCGTCATCTACCAGGAGCTTTCGCTCATCAACGACATGACGGTCGCGGAGAACCTGTTTCTCGGCCGCATGCCCGCGAGCAAAGGCTTCGTGAAGCAACGCGAGGCGCATGCGATGGCGCGCGAGGCGCTCGCGCGCGTGGGGCTCGACGACGTGGCGCCGTGGATGCGCCTCGGCGATCTCCCGCTCAACAAGCGGCAACTCGTGGAAGTCGCCAAGGCTATCGCACGCGACGCGCGCATTCTCGTGATGGACGAGCCGACCGCCGCGCTGCAAAGCCACGACATCGAGAACCTGTATGCGGTCGTGCGGCGCCTGCGCGAAGAAGGACTTGGCATTATCTTCATCTCGCACCATCTTGAAGAAGTGTTCGAGCTGGCGGATTCGGCAGTCGTGATGCGCGATGGCGCGACCGTGGGCGCGCGTCCCATGTCGCAATGGACCGAAGCCGAACTCGTGCAGGCGATGGTCGCGCGCAATCTCGAATCGTTCTATCCGTGGGAGCCGCGCGATTATGGGGAGGTCGTGCTGGAAGTGCGCAACCTCGCAAGCGCGCCTCTGCTGCGCAACGCGAGCTTCACGGTACGCGCGGGCGAGATCGTCGGCATCGCGGGCATTGCGGGCGCGGGGCGCACGGAACTGCTGAAGACCATCTTCGGCGCGCTGCCCGCCACGCATGGCGAGATCTTCGTGAAGGGCAGGAAGGTCTCGAATCATTCGCCGACCGAAGGCGTTCGTCACGGGCTCGTCTATACGTCGGAAGATCGCAAGCTCGAAGGGCTCGTGCTGGACGCAAGCATCGAAGAGAACATTGCGCTGTCGAGTCTCAGGGCGCTCGCGAGTGGCGGCTTCGTGCGCGGCGCGAGAAAGCGCAAGCTCGCGCAGGACGCGAGTACGCGCTTCGGCGTGCGCGCCTCCTCGGTGCTGCAAATCACGGGCACGCTCTCGGGCGGCAATCAGCAGAAGGTCATTCTCGGACGCGCCACCGCGACGAATCCCGCCGTCATCATGCTCGACGAACCGACGCGCGGCATCGACGTGGGCGCGAAGACCGAGATCTACGCGCATATGGTGGCGATGGCCCGCGCGGGCGCGGCGGTCGTCATGGTCAGCTCGGAACTGCCGGAACTGCTCGGCATGTCGGATCGCGTGCTGGTGATGTATCGCGGCAGCATCGTGACTGAAATACCGCGCGACAAGGCGGACTCCGAAACGGTGATTCAATGGGCAACGACAGGAGCAGGGGCATGACATCCACGGCAGCCAACCGGGCGGACACCGAAGCGCTGTCGCGCCGCGTGATCCGTCAACTGAGAAGCGGCATCGGGCCATTGTTCGCGGCGCTCGTCATCATCTGCGTCGCGTTGTCGATTGCATCGCCGGAATTCCTCACGACGAGCACGCTCACCAACATCATGGTGCAGGTGTCCGTCGTGGGCATCGCGGCGGTCGGCGGCACCTTCGTCATCATCACGTCGGGCATCGATCTCTCGGTCGGATCGCTCGTCGCGCTGAGCGGCATGGTCGCCGCGACCTTCATGGCGGGATCGAGCCCGGATGCGGTCGGGCTCGGCATAGGCGGGCTCTTCATCGCGCTGGCGACGGGCGCGGCGGTCGGGGCGATCAACGGCTTCGCCATCTCCTGGCTGCGACTCGTGCCGTTCATCGTGACGCTCGCCGCAATGGCAATGGCACGCGGTCTGACGCTTGCCATCTCGGACGGCCGCACGAAGTTCGACTTTCCGAACGCGTTCACCGTGTTCGGCGCGAAGGCTATCGCGGGCCTGCCCATGCCGATGATCGTGATGCTCGTCGTGTTCGTCATCGGCCACGTATTGCTGCGCAAGACCACGTTCGGTCATCAGGTGTTCGCGGTCGGCGGCAATCAGGAGGCCGCGCGGCTCGCGGGCATTCCGGTGCGGCGCGTCGTGTTTCTCACGTACATGCTCGCCGGCGTCACGGCGGCGATCGCGGGCATCGTGCTCGCGGGACGGCTGAATTCCGCGCTGCCGTCGGCGGCGAACGGTCTCGAACTTCAGGTCATCGCGGCCATCGTGATCGGCGGCACGTCGCTCGCAGGAGGGCGCGGCTCGATCGTCGGCACGTTCATCGGCGTCGTGCTGATCGGGGTAATCAACGTCGGCCTGTCGCTGCTGGGCGTGAACCCGTTCTGGACGCAATTCATTCAGGGTGGCGTGATCTTCGCCGCGGTCCTGCTGGATGCACTGAGCCAGCGACGCAAGCTGTGACACGCGCGACCTCAACCAATACGCAGGACATCGAGAGACAAACCAAGGAGACACGCGAAGATGAAGAAGATCATCAACAACCCGGAAACCTTCGTCGATGAGATCATCGACGCGCTCTTGCTTGCGCATCCGAAATGGATCAAGGCAGCCAATGCCGACAAGCGCGCGCTCGTTCGCGCGGATGCGCCCCGCGAAGGCCGCGTAGGCATCGTGACCGGCGGCGGATCGGGCCACATGCCGGGTTTTCTCGGCTACGTGGGCGAAGGCTTGTGCGGCGGCGTGGCGGTGGGCAACGTGTTCTCGTCGCCATCGTCGGAACAGATTCTGGAGGCCACCAAAGGCGTGAACGGTGGCGCGGGCGTGCTCTACGTGTACGGCAACTATGGCGGCGACGTGCTGAATTTCGATCTCGCGTCGGACCTCGCGGATGCCGAGGGGATCGAAGTGAAGACCGTCGTGCTGACCGATGACGTCGCATCGGCGCCGAAGGAGCGCGCGTCCGACCGGCGCGGCGTCGCAGGCATGGTGTTCGCGTTCAAGTGCGCGGGCGCGGCGGCCGAACGCGGCGACTCGCTCGAAGAAGTGGCCCGCATCTGCGCGAAAGCCAATGCGAACTGCCGCACCATGGGCGTCGGGCTTTCGCCGACCATCCTGCCCGCGGCCGGCAAGCCCACCTTCACGCTGCCGGATGGCGAGATGGAGATCGGCATCGGCATCCACGGCGAACCGGGAACGCATCGCGGCGCGCTGCAGTCGGCCGATGCCATCGCCGAGAATCTGATGCGCCAGATTCTCGACGATCTCGCGGCACCGAAGGGCTCGCGGCTTGCGCTGCTCGTCAACGGTCTGGGCGCGACGCCGCTCGAAGAGCTGTATCTGCTGTATCGGCGCGCGTCGCAAATGGCCGAGGGCGATGGCCTGTCGATCGCGTGGTCGTACGTTGGCGAATACGTGACGAGTCTGGAAATGGCGGGGGCATCGATCACCGTCATGCTGCTCGACGATGAACTCGAAGCGCTGCTCGCCGCACCGGTGCATTCGCCCTTCTTTCGCGAAGGTACGCGCGCATAATCGGGAAACCTAAATGATTACGACGAGACAAATGCGGGATCTGTTGTCCCACGCATTGAGTGAGCTTCCGTCTCATGCCGACGAGCTACGCGATCTCGATGCCGCGCTCGGCGACGGCGATCTCGGCATCACCGTGCGCGCGGGGTCGGAAGCGGTTGTCAGGGCAATCGGCGCGCTGCCGGACGAGGCCACGCTCGGCGACGTGCTCCTCGCCGCAGGGAAGGCGTTTTCGACGGCCAATCCGTCGACATTCGCGGCGTTGGTGGGCGGCGGCCTGCTTGCCGCCGCGAAGACGGTGCAGGGTAAGGATGCATTGGGACGCGACGAGGCGCTCGCCATCGGGCGGGCGGTGGCGTCACGCATTACCGAGCGTGGCAAGAGCAAGATCGGCGACAAGACCGTGCTCGATGCGCTGGCCCCGAGCCTCGACGTGCTGGAGGCATCGCAAGGAAGCGCGGCCGAGACGCTCGACGCGATGATCGCCACGGCGAGCGAACGCGTCGTGGAAACGGCGAAGATGCAGTCGCAGAAGGGCCGCGCGGCGTGGGTGCAGGAACGGAGCATCGGCCATCCGGATCCCGGCGCGACGGCCTATGTGCGGTTTCTGGAAGCGTTGCGCAGGGCGGTCGATTCAGGCGCGCCGGCGTGAGCGCGGGGCGTCCGTCCCGCGCCCGTGAACGCTACCTGTGAGAGAGCGCGCGCGCCGATTGCAGAAGGTCGTCGAGCATGGCCTGCCGGCGGTCCGGCGTCGTGTCGCGGCCTGTCATGAAGCAGAGCGCCGCGACCGGCGTTCCGGCGCGATCGCGAACGGGCGCGGCCATGCATAGGCGAAACGCGTTCGAGAGTCCCTCGGTGCAGCAGTAGCCCAAGTCGCGCGCAAGCTCTACATCGCGCATGAATGCCTGAAAGTCGATACGAACGCCGTTGTCCAGAACGAAGTCTTCCTGCGGAATCAACGCGCGGATCTCGTCGGCGTTCATGTGGCCGAGCAGAAGGCGTCCGGTCGCGGTCCACGGAATCGGTACTCTCACGCCGATGTCCGAACTGATGTTGAAAGGGCGCGCGCTATTCTCGGATAGAACGACGGTGTACTTGTTACCCTCCAGCATGCACAACTGCGCGGTTTCCTCGTGCTTGCGCACCAGCGCGAGAATCGACTGATGCGCGCGGCTGATCAGGTCGTTGTGCGTTGCGTAGTCGGAGCCGTAGTAATGCATCTCCCGTCCGAAGAAGACGCTGCCGTCGGCGGTGCTTTCCAGCCAGCCGACTTCGGCGAGAATCGCGACGAGTTCATAGATGCTCGATCGCGGAGCGCCGGTCGCTTCGATCAGCTCGCGAATCGACATCGGGCGCTGCGCAATGTGCAGTTGCCTGAACATTGCGATCACGCGATCCACGCCCCGGGCGCGCGACGATTCCATCACAGCCATTCATCCGCTCCGTCGTGCGTCAATGATCGAGCACCCGATGCAGAAACTGCCGGGTGCGCTCGTTCGACGGATTGACGAAGATCTGCTCGGGATCGCCTTGCTCCGCGATCACGCCCTTGTCCATGAACACCACGCGATCGGCGGTCTTGCGCGCAAATCCCATCTCGTGAGTGACCACGACCATCGTCATTCCGTCGCGCGCGAGACCGCGCATCACGTCGGTGACTTCCCCGACAAGTTCGGGATCGAGCGCAGAGGTCGCTTCATCGAAGAACATGATGCCGGGCTCGACGGCAAGCGCCCGGGCAATGGCGACGCGCTGTTGCTGTCCCCCGGACAACTGGCTCGGATAATGATCCGCGCGCTCAGCGAGCCCCACGCGATCGAGCACGTCCATCGCGCGCTTGCGTGCATCGGCGGGACTCATCTTGCGCGCCTTGATCAACGCGAGCGTGACATTGCCGAGCGCGGTCTTGTGCGGAAACAGATTGAATTGCTGGAACACCATGCCGACGTGACCGCGAATGTCGCGCGCGCGTTTCGGGTCGTGCAGCGGAACTTCGTTGACCCAGACTTCGCCGGAATCCGCCGTTTCGAGGCCCGCCATGATGCGCAGCACCGTGCTCTTGCCCGAGCCCGATGCGCCGATGAGCACGAGGACTTCACCCGCACGCACGTCGATATTGATTTCGTCGAGCACGCGCGTTGCGCCGAATGCCTTGCTGACGCGCGTGAGCGCAATGACGGGCTTGTTCTGGCTTTGCTCGCTCACGAGAGTCTCCTGCGGTCATGGTGGCGCACCCACTGCGAAAGCGGGAAGCACACGACGAAGTAAATGACTGCGACGAGCCCGTAGATTTCGACGGGCTTGCCGATCCGGTCGACAATAGCCTGTCCGCCGTGCATGAGTTCCGACATGCCGATCATGCTGACGATGGACGTGTCTTTGATGAGCGACAGATACTGTCCGACGAGCGGCGGCAGCACGATTCTTCCGGTCTGCGGCAGCACGACGGTGCTGAAGGTCTGCATGCGCGACAGTCCGAGGATCTGCGAGACTTCCCACTGGCCCCTCGGCACCGCCTCGATTCCCGAGCGGAACACTTCGGCGATATAGGCGCCCTGATAAACGCTCAGACCGATGACGCCGGCCGCGAACACGTCGATCGCATAGCCGAAGTAAGAGACGCCGAAGTAGATGAACATCAGCGTGATGAGAACCGGCGTGCCGCGAAAGAGCTCGATGTAGACCTTGGCGGCGCGATCCGTGGCCCACGGCCCAAACGTTCGCAGCACGGCGGCGAGAAGGCCGATCAGCGTGCTCCCGATGATGGCCGCGACCGACAGCAGCAATGTCGTCACGAGACCCTGCAACAGGATCGACAGACTGGTACCCAACAATTCGAGTGACATGATCCGGCTCCGGTTCGCGACTCAGGCGCGATTGGCACGGCGCAACGTGAAAGCGCCGAACCGCGCGCGCGGCGGCACGACGAGCGGTGGATGAAACAGCCGCGCGCCGAGGCGGCTTGCAAGCCAGGACAGCACGTTGCTCAGCACCAGATACGCAACGAGCACGACCGCGAAAGTCTGAACGTACAGCAGCGTGCGCGAGTTGATGACCGTCGCTGTTCCGGTCAGCTCGGGCAGCGCGATAGCGGACAAGAGCGACGTGCCGAGCAGCAACTGGATCAGGTAGTTGACGATCGCCGGATAGACGGCGCGGGCGGCCTGAGGCAAGACGATCTCCGACATGATCTGCCCGCGCTCGAGGCCGAGGATTGCCGCAGCTTCCAGTTGTCCGCGCGGCACCGACTGAATGCCTGCGCGAAACACTTCCGACAGGTAAGCGCCGACATTCAGCCCGAGCGCGATGACGCCTGCCCAGTAGGCATCGAGCGCGATGCCCGCCGACGGCAGGCCGAAGAACACGATGAAGATCTGAAGAAGCACCGGCGTGTTGCGGATAATCTCGACGTACGCACGCGCGAGGAAGCGAACGACGCCGAGCGGGGACATGCTGGCCAGCGCGGCCACGAGGCCCAGAAAAATCGCCAGCACGAACGAGAGAAGCGTGACCTGCAGCGTTAGCCAGCCGGCTTTCAGGAACTCTGGAACATAGCCCCACAGGGTCAACCACTCATAGCTCATGTCCTTCTCCGTATCGGATCCATCGGTCCGTCGTCGGCCGGCGATCCCATCGTGCGCTGCTCAGAATTGCGGATTGAGCGGGAAGCGCGGATCCACGCCGAACCACTTCTTGTAAAGCTGCGCGTTGACCTTCGACGCATTGATGTTGAAGAGGAACAGGTTCAGGTAGTTGAGCCACGCCTGATCGCCGGCTTTCACGCCGAACGCGTTGTACTCCAGCGGCACCAGTGCTTCGTTGGTCACGGTCAGTTCGGGGTCCAGCTTCGCCTGATAGGCGAGGAAGTTGTTGTCCTCGATCATCGCGTCGGCTTGCCCTTGCTTGACGGCGAGAATAGCGGCCTGCGAACTGTCGTATTCCTGAATCTTGACCTGCATGTTCAGCGAGCGGACTTCATCGCCATTCGTCGACCCTTTGACGGTCGCGATCGTGCGGTTAGTCATGTCCTTCACCGACTGAATGCCGCTGCTCTTCTTGACCAGCAGCGCCTCGCTCGCGACGACGTACGGCGACGTGAATTCGATGACCTTCGCGCGTTCGAGATTGCGCGTGAAGTTGCAGAAGACGACATCGACCTTGCTCGTCTGCAGGTTCGGAATGCGGTTGGCGCTGGTCGTATTCACGACTTCGAGCTTGACGCCCATCTGCCGGGCCAGCTCCTTCGCGAGATCGACGTCATAGCCGTCCGGCTGACCGTCCTTGTCGTAGAAGCCGAACGGCGCGAACGTCAGACAGTCGCCGACGCGCAAGGTCCCGCGCTGCAGGACTGCCTGCAGTGTCGAGGAACTCGATGCCGCAGGGCTTTCGGCTGGGGTGGAGACCTTCGTGCATGCCGTCAAGGCAATCGCGCCGATGACGAAGAGAGCGGCCGCTTTGCCGCGAAGAGCAACGAATTTCATTTGCAGGTCTTGATTCCAGGGTGGACGAGGGACCGGTTCCAGAACTGCATCCGAAAGGCACCGGAGTGTGTTGTGTCCGATATATCGGACAGGCATCTGACTCTTTGGAATGGAGTTCAGTGTTGACCGAGAGTATTTCGGCGGCAAGCGGCCTAATTACGGATTGTCTTGGGCTTTTTGATGAGATAAAGGCTCGGGGCAGGCAGCCCTGATGTGGAGGCTCGATCGTTGCGATGCGTTGAGCGCGGCGTATGCGAGGGCAGTGCGATCCTGTGGCATCGTTGCGACCTGCTTTCTATTCGATACTCCGCGACAGAGATGAGCGTATCGAAATCCGACATCGAAGATTGCTTGCTGCGACTGCTTCGACAGCGCGCCGCGACTTCCTCTATCTGCCCGTCAGATGTTGCGCGCGCTCTCGCTGCCGATGAAGACGCATGGCGCGCGCTAATGCCCGTGGTCAGACGGGTGGCCTCGGCACTGGCGCATGAAGGGCGCATCATCGTCACGCAAGGAAGCGAAACGTTGCATCCGGACGCGATCAATCACGGACCTATTCGCTTGCGACGCGGGCCGACGTTCGGGCAAACAGAGTGACGCGCGGCGTCGTGGGCAGTCCCGCCAAGCCGGCGTCCGATTTCAATGCAGAACGGCTTGCGCGATCCCCGCAAGCGCGCAGCCGATCACCACGACGAGTGGCGGAACTTTCCAGCGCACCAACAGGAAGAAGCCGATGACAGCGATCGCAAAGTCGGATGCGGTGCGCACGGCGCTGATCCAGACCGGCGAGTAGAGCGCTGTCGCGAGCAATCCGACAACGGCCGCATTGACACCCGACAACATCGCAGCCATCGACGGCCGCGCACGCAGCGCTTGCCAGTACGGCAACGCTGCAAGCACGAGCAAGAGACCGGGAAGGAAGATGCCAACGATGGCGAGCAGCGCTCCCCACGCGTGATGGCCTGTCCCGGTCATGGTCCACCCCAGAAAGGCAGCGAAAGTGAATAGCGGACCTGGAACCGCCTGTGCGGCGCCGTATCCAGCCAGAAAGTCGTTCGACGATACCCAGCCCGTCGCCACCGTCTCCTGCTGAAGAAGCGGAAGGACGACGTGACCACCGCCGAAGACGAGCGCGCCCGAACGGTAGAACGCATCGAACATCTTGATTGAGTGTGTCGGATCGGTCGCCATCAAGACCGGAAGTCCGAAAAGGAGAACGCAGAACAGAACGAGCGCGATGGCGCCCGCCGCGCGAGGCACGCGAAACGCCTGAGCGTGTTCATGCGTTGCAGCGAGGCTTCCCGCCGTGGGCGTGTGGCACAGCGCGATGCCGAGCAGTGCGCCCGTCACGATGACGATAAGCTGCGCGTACACCGTGGTCAGGGCGGCGAGAATCGCGATCGTAGCCAGCGCGATCCACGCCCGGCGATGATCGGGACACAGGCGCCGCGCCATATCCCATACGGCTTGCGCCACGACGGCGACTGCGACGAGCTTGAGCCCGTGAATCAGGCCGCTGCCCACCGGCCCGTCGAGCGATGGCGCGAGAATCGCGAAACCAATCATCAGCGCGACAGAGGGCAGCGTGAATCCGCACCACGCTGCGATCCCGCCGAGCCAGCCCGCGCGCAGCAGGCCGATGGAGAAGCCCGCCTGGCTGCTGGCCGGTCCGGGGAGAAATTGGCAGAGACCGATGAGATCGGTGAAGGTGTCGTCGTTGAGCCAGCGGCGTCGCTCGACGAACTCGCGGCGGAAATAGCCGATGTGCGCGACGGGTCCGCCGAACGACGTCAGCCCGAGCTTCAGGAAGACCATGAGCACCTCGAGTGCCGAGCCTGCCCGGTGCCGGCTGGACGTCAGAACGTTTGCTTCCATCGAGGCCTTTCGATCATGATTGCAACGAGCGCGATTCGGCGCTAAAGATCGGCCGCGTCATTTAAGCAGTGGGGATTGCCGTGTCGCCGATGGCTGCAATCGAAAGCCATGTGCGCTGGCCATCCTCGGGAAACAGCTCGATCTGCGAAATGGCATGCAGGTTATCGCGTTCTCGCGAACAGAAAGCGCTTTTAAGGTCCTGTCCTGTTCGATCGAGCGACCACGCACGCGTGAGCGCCTTAACCGATAGCGCAAACGAATGATATCCCCAGCCAACGCCATGCGCCGAAAAGACGACGGTAGATCCTGGCGAAAGACAGAGCAACGGCGCTTCGCTTCCGCGAAGACGCGCGGTTCGACCAGTTCAATCGCCGGGGATGGCGCGGGCACACAGTGTTTCGTTACGATGCCCGGCGCACGCCACGGGCGTCCGTAGATGAGAGCGCTCCTTTATTCGATGGATGATGGTCCACCCTTATTGGGCCACCTCTTAAGCAAGAGATAAGATTTCGCTGCCTATACTGCATTGAGCAAGTTCGGTTTTAGTGAGCACTGAATTAATAGACATTAGCGATCCTAAACTGACTTTGAAGCACACCGTACTCGCTTTTAACTTCTGTTCTTTGCAGTGTGACTCATAACCTGACAGGCACTAGAACGCTCGTTTGAAACTAGGTCTCACGGCACCGTTACATTCACCTGGGTGTATCCGGAATGAGTGAAGCTCTCTTTGACGGGTTCGATGTCGAAAGGCTGATTCATGGCTTCCGCCCGCCTGAACTGCCGCAGTGTGAGCCCGACGAAGCCACGATAGAAGCGGCGGGCCGCAAGGTCAGGCAGTGGACGAGTAGCGTGACCGGTCCACTGACGCCGGGCACCGACGCGCATCGTAGCGAGATGTGTCGGATGTTCCGTGAGACCTTCAGTCCGTATCGTCCGTCTATTATGGATTGGCCGAAGCTCGAACCGGACGTGTTGCAGAGAATCGTGTCTCTGCCGATCTGGGACATCGCCGTGCAGACGGAGGGCAAGGCCAGGATGCGCATGGCCGCGTACGCAGCGACCCTCAGTGAGCCCGACGTTCGCGACGCGCTGGCGCTCAACGCCTGGGAGGAGAACCGGCACAAGGAAGTCTTGTCGCGAATGGTGGCGACATACGGCATTCCGCTCGCGAGCGAAGCACCGTATGTCTATCCAAAGGATACCGAATGGGCTTACCTGGTCACGGGTTACAGCGAATGTATCGATAGTTTCTTCGCTTTCGGCCTCTTCGAACTCGCCCGCCGCTCGGGGCTTTTTCCGCCTGAACTCGTTGATACCTTCGAGCCGGTCATGCATGAGGAGTGCCGTCATATCCTGCTCTTTGCGAACTGGATTGCGTGGCACCGTTCCAGGCTCTCGTGGTGGCGGCGTGTCCGCTTCGAGCTAAAGGTGGCTGCGGTATGGGCGTTTCTCGTTTGGGAGCGGATGAGCCTCGCGCGAACGCTCGACGCCGACGGCAACGAACAGAAGCAGGACAACAACTTCACTCTCAACGGCGCGCAGTCGCTGTCGTCGGCACAGGTCGGTGTCGCCGATCTGATGAAGCTATGTCTGACGGAAAACGAACGGCGGTTTTCCGGCTATGACCGCCGTTTGCTGCGCCCCGAAACGGTACCGAAGCTGGTTGCTTTCGCACTGCGCTTCATGCGCAGTAAGACGGAATGAGGTCATCGCTTCAAGGAAGTTTGAATGAGCGAAGCCGTGAGCCGTCGTCATTTGCAAAACCGGGGCCATTCTGCGTCGCGATACCGATGTTAAGCAGCAGGGCAATCACGCCAGCGCAAAAGTCTTTCGCTTACCGCTTTGGCGGGACGCTGCGAGGGAGCGGCGTACGGTTGCGTACCGCGATGCCTCGATCAGCGGGGGGCGCGAAACCGACGCTTCCTGTGTCAGGTTTCCCGAGAAGACCTCCCTAAGCCACTCACGCCATGATGTTGACGCCGCCATCGACATACAAGGTCTCACCCGACAGGCGGCGCGCATAAGGCGTCGCGAGAAACGCGCAGGTGAAGCCCACGTCCATGATATCGACGAGTTCGCCGAGCGGCGCGCGCTGGGCCGCCTCGGTCAAAAGCACGTCGAAGTCCTTCAGACCGGAGGCGGCTCTCGTCTTGAGCGGGCCCGGCGAGATGGCGTGCACCCGAATGCCCTTCGGCCCCAGTTCATAGGCGAGATAGCGGGCGCAGGCTTCTAGCGCCGCCTTGACCGGCCCCATGACGTTGTAGGTCGGAACCACCTTGTTCGCGCCGTGATAGCTCATGGTGAGCATCGTGCCGCCGTTCTTCATCAAGGGTGCGGCAAGACGCGCCATCCGTACGAACGAGTGGCAGGATATGTCCATCGCACGGGCGAATCCTTCGCTGGAACTGTCGAGCAATGGGCCCTGTAAGTCCTCCTTGGGCGCCCATGCAATGGAGTGGACCAGGATATCGAGTCCGCCCCATTCCTTCTCGATCCGTTCGAACACGTCGTCGAGTTCGGTTTGACGAGATGCATCGAGCGGCATGAAAAGCGATGCGTCGAGGTCTTTCGCAAGCGGCTCGACGTAGGGTCTTGCCTTGTCGTTGGCATAAGTGATCGCAAGCGTCGCGCCGAGTTCGTGAAAGGCTTTTGCGCATCCGTATGCAATCGAATGTTCATTCGCGATGCCGGTGACGAGCGCCTTGGCGTCGCGTAGGATGGGCTGCGGCGAGGTCGGTGTCATGAGAGAGATCCTTCATGCAGGCAGAGATGCGGCGCCACTGGTCGACGCCGTTGGCTTGATCGCCGCGAGCGTATGCTGGCCGATCATGAGTTCTTCGTTCGTCGGTATGACCCAGACAGTCGCCTTGCTCGACGCCGCGCTGATGCAAGGTCCGCCCGACGCGTTCGCGGCAGGGTCGAGCTCGATTCCAAGCCACGCTGCATCGCGCACGACGCGCTCGCGAATGATGCTGGCGTTCTCCCCCACGCCGGCCGTGAAAACCAGCGCGTCGATGCCCTGCATCGCGGCCACCAGGGAACCGAGTTCGCGCGCGATCCGGTAGATGTACATGTCGATGGCAAAGCGCGCGCGCGGCGCGTCGCTCGCGAGCAGCGCGCGCATGTCGCTCGACATGCCCGACACGCCGAGCAGGCCGGACTGCCGGTAGATCAGATCTTCGATCTGCTGCGTGGTCATCTTCAGCTCGGACATCAGGTAGAGGATGACGCCAGGGTCGAGGTTGCCGCAGCGCGTGCCCATCAGCAGGCCGTCGACAGCGGTGAAACCCATTGTGCTCGCGATGCTCTTGCCGCCAGCCATCGCGCACATGCTCGCGCCGTTGCCCAGATGCGCGACGACCGTGCGGCCGCTCGGGGCGGCCGGTGCCAGGCGCGGCAGCACGCTCGCAATGTACTCGTACGAAAGGCCGTGAAAGCCGTAACGGCGCACGCCCTTTTCGGTGATCGAGGCGGGCAGTGCGTAAGCCTGCGCCACTTCAGACGCCGAGCGGTGAAACGCCGTATCGAAGCAGGCAACTTGCGGCAACTCCGGGCGCGTTCGCGCGATGATGCGGATCGGATTCAGGTTATGCGGCTGATGCAACGGTGCCAGCGGCACTAGCTTTTCGAGTTCATCCAGCACCGCTGGCGTCACCTGAACCGGCCCCGCGTACGTCTGGCCGCCATGCACCACACGATGACCGACAGCGATAAGACGATGCCCTTCGCCGTGGCTGCGCAGAAACGCGCCAATATGCTCGATCGCGCCCTCGTGGTCGAGGCCAGCGTGCGCGCTCATGTCTTCAGCCGTCGTATTGCCGGCGTTGTCGACCGCGCTGAAACGGGGCGCCGTGCCCAGTCCGTCGACCTGTCCGCGCAACACGAGATGCATGGTCGTGCCGTCCACGCCGAAAGCGCGGAACTTGATGCTGGACGACCCTGCGTTCAGTACCAGAATGACGTCGGCCATGACGCTACCTCAACACGTTGTGGGTCTCGCGCTTCGCCTCTGCCACGAGCGTGGCGACCGCGCATGAGGCGAGGCGCGTCAGCAAGGCGTCGGCGCGGCTCGTCAGAATGATCGGCACGCGCGCGCCGAGCACGATGCCGGCCGCGTCTGCGCCCGCCAGAAACGACAGGCTCTTCGCGAGCATGTTGCCCGCTTCGAGATCGGGGACCATCAGCACGTTGGCGCGTCCCGCTACCTGCGAATCGATGTGCTTGATCCGCGCGGCTTCGAGATTGATTGCGTTGTCGAGCGCGAGCGGACCGTCCACCAACGCGCCCGTCACCTGGTGCCTGTCCACCATCTTGCATAGCGCGGCGGCTTCTATCGTGGACGGCACCTTCGGATTCACGGTTTCCATCGCGGACAGGATGGCGACGCGCACTTGCTCGAAATGCAGCGCGTGACCGAGATCGATAGCGTTCTGCAGAATGTCCATCTTCACGTCGAGCGACGGCGCGATGTTGATTGCAGCGTCGGTCACGATCAGCGCATGCTCGGTCTGCGGCACATCCATGACGAAGCAGTGGCTGATGCGCCGCTCCGTGCGCAGTCCCGATTCGCGGTTGACGACCGCACTCATTAGTTCGTCGGTATGCAGGCTGCCTTTCATCAGCGCTTCGGCCTTGCCCTCGCGCACGAGCTGAACGGCGGCCGAAGCCGCGGCATGACTGTGCGGGGCATCGACGAGCGGGTATTCGGCAATGGAGATGCCGGCTTGCGCCGCCGCTGCTTCAATACGCTCCTTCGGTCCGACCAGTACCGGTGCAATCAGCCCCATGCGCGCCGCTTCGACGGCGCCTTGAACGGAAGTCGAATCGCAGGGATGGACGACCGCCGTTTGCAATGGGGGCAGGCTCTTGCAGAACTCGATCAACCGTTGATACTTCGCGTGCTTGTTTTCCATCGTGCCTCCATCGAAAAGATGACTGCATGCGATAGCCCGGACGAGTCATGGTCGCGCGAGTGCAGCGGTGGCTCGGCCGCGCGTGGGCTTTGCCGCGAGAACATTGCGGATGCGATCCAGCATGGCCCGCTGCGCGTCGGTCGGGCTGGTGCTCTGGACCCGTTCGTCGGTCATCAGCGCGTCGAGTAGCGTGACGAAGCGCGCGCGATCGTTCTTGTCGGCGATGAGCAGCGGCAACGTTGCGAGCGCCTGTTCGGGTTCGAAGCTGACGATGAGTTCCTGCTCGCCGCGGATGCGCCTCCATTGATCAGGAGGCACTTCGGGAAGGTAGTCCGCATACGCCTGCGCCAGTTCCTGGCGCGTGATGAGCCGCGAGAGCGGCAGCGGTTCGCCCTTGCGTGCAAGAAGCGCCGCCGCGCGTGCAATGGCTTCCGTGTAACCGCCTTCGCTGATCGCCGCGAGCGCGTCCTTCACGAAAGGCAACTCGCGCGGCTCTGCGCCGGTCTTGACTGGACTTTCCGCCGGAGCTTTGTGATCGGCGAGATACGCCGAGAAGAGATTCGCATAGATCGTGAAGAATGCCGCTTCCATGCCGGCGTCGCGCATTGCCCGGTAATAGTCGAGCGATGCGCTGATCAATTGCGAGCCGGTCGTCTCCATTGCGCACCACGGATTGTCCCGTTTTGCGGGCTGGCGATTGGCTTTTACTGCGTTCGCCGCCGATGGCAGCCACGCGAGCCACGGATTCAGGTCCGAAAACGCCCAACGCTGGAAGCGCAGTGGATGGAAGGCGCGCAGCATGCGCGCGCTCGTATCGTTCGACATCGACTGCACGAACGGACGCGCGAATAGTTCATAGGCACGCTGATTGAACTCGGAAATCTCGGCCACGGCCTCGAAGGGCTTCTCGTCCTCGCGCTCGAAGCGGTTGAAGCGAGCCGCCACTTCTTCCAGCCGATACTCGCGAAACTCGACCTCGTAATCGGGTTGGCCGTCCGTACCTTCGCGTTCGGTAATCGACATTCCGTACAGGCCCGGCGCAAAAGACTCAATGGCTTCGAGCACGGAAACGATCTGCGCATGTTCCTTCTTCGCCACTTTGCCAGAGACAAAGATGCCGAGATGGCCGATATGCTCGTGCATCAGACCGACGATGACTTGGCCGCGTGCCTTGATCTCCTCGGTGCTGCCGTACAGGTCCGCCACCCAGTTGAAGGCCTGTTGCGGCGGCGTGATGTTATCGCCCAGCGACGCGAACAGAATGATCGGCGAGCGGATGTCGCGCAGATCGAATGCCTTGCCGCTGGCGGCTTTGACATCGCCCGACCAGAGCTTGTTGCCGACGAAGAGGTTGCGGGTGATCCACTCGATCTCCTCGCTGTTCATCAGATAGTAGTCGCCCCACCAACGTTCGAAGTCGAGAAAGCGCGGCGGTTCCGTGTCGATGTTGTGATACAGGTGGTAGTACTTGTCCCACAGCGTATTGGCCGGGTTCAGGTTCTCGAAGTTCTGCACCAGATGTGCGCCGTCGAACTTGCCGGCGCCGAGATCCGCGGCGAACGACGCGAGCCACGAGCCGCCGAGCAATCCGCCGGCGTAGCGCATCGGGTTGTCGCCTTCGCCTTCGCTCCAGGCGCCGCTCCAGTAAGACATCGGCGCGCCGTTGATCACGATAGGGCCGGTATCGCCGGGATCGGAGGCTGCGAGCATCATTGCGGCCCAGCCGCCCTGACAGTTGCCGATCAGCGCGGGCTTGTCACTGTCCGGATGCAACTCGCGAACTCGCTTCACGAACTGTTGCTCGGCCACGCAGACGTCGAGCAGTGTCTGCCCCGGTTCAGGATCGGGAAAGAAAACGACGAAATACACGGGGTGTCCCGCTCGCAGCGCGACACCGGCTTGTGAATCGTCCTTGAAGCCGCCGATGCCCGGGCCGTGTCCCGCGCGCGGGTCGATGATGAGGTACGGGCGCTTGCGTGGGTCCACGGTCACGCCTTCGGGCGGTGTGATCTTCAGAAGCGCGTAATTAACGGGTCTTTCGAACTGACGGCCGTCGAGGACGAACTCGTAGTCGAAGTGCAGCACCGGCTTCGGCTCTTGCCGGCTTCGTTCGTAGAATGCGGTGCCGCGCTCGCGCAGCGTATCCCAGAACATGACCGAACGCTGAATCAGGTCGAGCCCGTAGGACCAGGTGTCCCACGGAGTCGGCGCACGCGCGTTCGCGCCGGGCGCGGTGCCGGCGCCGCCGAACGCGGCGTGTAATCGCTCAGTGAAATTCTTCTGCGCGTTTTCGGTCCGTGCGTTCAGTATGCGCGCAACCTTCGCGTTGATCTCCCGACTGCGTGACAATTGGTTTGCTGCGTCCATGACGTAGACCTCTCGATCGAAGAGCGGGAACAGCGGCGTGCGACCCGGCACGTGCGCTAAGTCGCGGCTTGAATACAGAAGCTAGCAGCGGACGATGACGATTAGACTAAAGCTGCTTACGGCAACCGCCAACCGACGAGTGCAGTGACTTTGTGCTGAATCAAGATCATGCGCATTAAAGGCGGCACAAGCCGCGCGTAGCAATGCCTTGACTCATCCGGCGTGGCGAAGCTGCAATCGGGTTATTGCAACAGGCCTCCTGCGAGTCATGCAAGTGTGTTTTCTCCTGACGCCCCGGTATTTTCTTCTGAAGGTGCTGAACAGAAACGCCCTTCGATACGTAGTTAGCCTAACGTCCATATCGTAGTGAGCCACTACTTAAGTCGATGCTGAGCGCTTCGCACATCGGTCTTCACGTGCCTGAAAGACAAGCGCTTGACGTAGATTAACTTCGGAAAAACGACGTCGCCTTACGATCGAACCGACGGTCGAGAATCGCGTGTGATGGTCGACTTGAGCACTAGCAGTGAACTCGCCACTGCGGCGGAACACGACGAAGGAGGCACCTGGACAATGAATCGCTATTCAGGCTTGGTACCGGAAAAGACACAACAAGCGCCGCCGACGGCAGAGGAAATCCTGCGCGATACGCAAAACTTTTCCCTGGTACTTGGCGGGCCGCTCTTCCAGCTTTTTCGCAAGGCTCACATAGCCGATGATGCCTTGGATCTCGTTCGTCAGCGGATCCTCGTCATCTCGCTTGTCGCATGGCTGCCGCTGCTGGGGCTTTCCGCGCTGGAAGGGCATCTGTGGGGCCATTCGGTGGCGATTCCGTTCTTGCTGGATATGGAAGTCCATATTCGCTTTCTCGTGGCCGTGCCGTTGTTGATCCTCGCCGAGCTCGTCGTTCATCGGCGCCTGCGCCCGATCGCGCGTGCATTTCTCGACCGGCACATCATTCCGGAGGCGTCCGTCACGCGCTTTGACGATGCAATCCGGTCCGCATTCCGGCTGCGCAATTCGGTGCCCGCGGAGCTGCTACTGATCGCCCTGGTGTACGGCGTCGGAATCTTCATTGTCTGGCGCCAATACACCGCCCTGCAAACGACGACCACATGGTACGCCGTCCCGGGCGCTAGTGGATTGTCGCTCTCGCTGGCAGGAATCTGGTACGGCTATGTGAGCGTGCCTATCTTTCAGTTCCTGCTCATCCGATGGTATTTCCGGTTGTTCGTGTGGACGCGTTTTCTGTGGCAGGTATCGCGCATCGAACTCGACCTCGTTCCCGCACATCCTGATCGCGTAGGCGGCCTGGGGTTTCTTGCCAACACCGTCTATGCGTTCATGGCGCTGCTGGTTGCGCATGGTGCGATGCTGGCCGCGCAGTTCGCGAATCGCATTTTCTTCGCCGGTGCAGCACTGACGGAGTTCAAGGCAGAAACCGGCGCGATGGTCCTCTTTCTGCTTGGCCTGGTCTTCGCCCCTTTGTTGGCTTTCGCGCCACAGCTGGCCAAGGCAAAGCGAACGGGTTTGAGTGAGTTTGGCTCGCTGGCGGAACGTTACACGCGGGAATTCGACGCCAAGTGGCTGAAGAGCGGTTCACGTTCAGACGAGCCGCTAGTGGGAAGTGCAGACATTCAGTCGCTGGCGGATCTCGCCAATAGCTTCGACGTCGTTCGGACGATGCGCATTGCTCCAATCACACGCGATGCCATTGTACGGCTCGGCGCTGCGGTGCTTGTTCCGATTGTTCCGCTCGCATTGACAATGATGTCTCTTGAAGATTTGCTCAAGCGACTCTTCGGATTGGTTTTTTAGGCTGCGAGCATGCATGCGGGGGCAGTGTCGTGTGCGAGCCAGGACGCGGGCGATTTCGTGCAGTGCATGCGGCATGGGTTCATTTGATTTGCGTCTGCTTCATGTCTCGAGCAACAGCGCGAAGTTGCTGCTCGAAGCGCAGCAGCAGACGAACATCGTTCGTCGCTGCACGCCTCATGTTTGAAGATAGGTTGCATGGAAGGAAAATCCATGTGCCGTGACTCATGACTCGCCGACTGCGAAGCGTTGACACCGACGCTCATTCCGCGATGCCCCGCGTCGCAGGACGAGCGGCCAGTACGCTCGCGCTGCGCTGCGTCGAGGCGAACGCTAGCAAGGCATAGCCAGCATCATTTGCGGCCTCGCACCGGCGAAATAGTCCCGAATAACCCGTTCGCCTCTTCGTTCGGACCTGCCGAAAAGTAAAGGGTGTCCGAGTTCGAGTTGCGCCCGCCGCCCAGTGAAAGCGCCCACAAACCGTCGATGGTCAGCGGATTGCCATATACATCCTCCAGCTGATCGACGAAGGCACCGTCGTTGTTGAACACATTGATCCGTCCATTGCCGAAGTTGCCGATCAATATCTTGCCGCTGAAAGGACCGAAGTCGAACGAGGCGCGGGTGACGCCCCAGGGAGAATTCAGCGTGCCGCGGCTGGCGAAGCGACGTAACAGATGGCCATCGGTATCGAACACATCGACGAAGCCGCGGCCGTCGCCGGCGACGTCGTCATGCTTCTGGTCATCTTGCTGGGCATAGGTGACGAAAAGATCGCCGTCGATATTGCTGATGCCGAAAGGCGCATAGCCCGCCGGCATTTGTGGATCGACGAAGCCGCCGTCTGTCGACGCGCTCATATAGCGGCCGTTGACTCCGCCGCTGGGCCCGAAGACATCGATGCGGCCGGACCGGAAATTCGTGGCGAAAAGAAAGAGTCCCCTTTTGTTGACGCCGAACGCGAGGCCCTTGTAGACGGCGTGATTCGCGACGGACGGTACGGCTGAATTGTCCACCGCAAGCACGGCGTTGTTCGCAGGACTGAGGCCGCCGGCCCAGGCAGCGAGTGTGCCGTCTTCGGTCGAGAAGATGAAAGCCGCGGGGATAGTCGTTCCAGGGACAAGAAACGCCGCCGAGGCGTTCCACACCATTCCTGTCGGTGCAGCCGGCGCGGGAGTCGGTGAATTCTTTTGGACGACCGGGCGGCATGCGCTAGACGGTATGACGCCTCCGGGAAGAGGAATGACAACTTGCAAAGGGACTTTCGTACCTTCGCCGTCATACAGCGTGGAGCAGCCCGTAGCGTTGTCACTGATCCAGAAAGGACTGCCTGCAGGGCTGAACGCGATGCCCCAGGCGTTGCGCAGGACGCCGTCCACTTTCGGTGCCGCGCCTGCTACGTTCGAGACGAGCGGCCTCACGACATATGCGTCACCGTGGTCTGCATGAACGGTCGTAAAACCGCTGGCGACGGCGATCGCCACTGCTGCTTTCAGACATCCAGAGAAATGAGACATGACACCCTCCTTGGCTCGACTGACGAGACATGCTCCTCGAATAGAGCTGAAGCAAGGTAAACGGGGTGACGTTTCCAATATTCCAGAGCATGCGAAGGCTTTAGCGAATTCCTGTCGTCCGTTCGGGCGGTTGGGATGGAAAGCCGCGAACGCTTCGTGTGAGTTATTAGAACCGCTACATATATACGAATATCCGGACACGCCGGAGCCATAGAAAAGATAGGCGCGCGCGGAATGAATTCGGTGTCCGGCACGTTCATATACAAGCTGCACGTGCCGCAGGATGCGACGAGGGGCTAGCCATGAAAGTCAGGCAGTATCAGTGGAATCGTTTGATGATGACCGTCGCGATGGTTCTCCCGTTCAATGCCGTGGCGAACGAGACGATCCATGTCGCATTGGGCGACGACTCCATCCGGCTCGACACGGATAGAGCGAGAGCAGGACGCGTCTCGTTCGAAGTAACGAATGTGGCGAGAAGCGGAACCGTTCACGAATTCGTCGTCTTGTCGACGAACATCGACGAAAGCCGGTTGCCCGTCAGGAATGGTCAAGTGGTGGAAGGGCAGCTGAAAAAAATGGGCGAAGTAGAAAACGTTCACAACGCATCGAGCAAGCGTCTGTCATTGAACTTACGGCCAGGGCGATACGTGCTGATTTGCAATATGCCCGGCCATTACGCGATGGGAATGCATAAGACCCTGACGGTCTTGCCTTCATCGGGACACGACGCGCAGGCTCATGAAGCGTCGAATGAGGTGAAGTAGTCCATTAAGTTTGGAGATTCGGGACTGAGTCGACGTGCAAGGCTGCTCCGTTCACGACCCTTGTTGGCCCGACGCTTCCGCGAAGGCGAGGCGGTGCGGGTTCGAGGGTCGATGCGGCCAACATTCACGTCGGCGAGCCAGGCGTGAGCAGCGCTTGCTGCTCGCATAGGCATTGAGACAAGAGCGAATCGTCGTCCATGAAGTAAGTCATGGGACCATCGCCGTGTGCCAGCGCATAGCAGCCGGCGCACAGCACGATCAGAAACAAGATGCCGATGATTACGCGTGTCATCGCAGTCCTCCCAGGGCGGTTCAATTGCGCGATTGCGCGATCCGACTGTCAAGCGCGTCAGCGCATGAGCAGAAGATAGGACCAACGCGCGCATTGAAACAGTCGCTATTCGCGGGGTGGGCTATTCCCCGCAATAGGAGGGACGGGACTTGTGGAGCGACCTTGCGCACTGGCGAGAGCGCTCGACGGCGAGATCAGCGACGGTAGTTAACGATAGAGGTAACTAGCGGCTGTCTCGTCGGAACATGAACGGGGGCGCGGACTGCCCGAGGCCGGCGCAGTCCGCATGTGCTTTTGCGTCGCCGCATACGGCCACGATGCGGCCCCCGCCGTTCATTGCATGCGCATTCTGCGTCATGTCGCCGTACGGCGACAGTTCTGCGAACCATCGTCGCACGGCGCCGCGAGGCTGGCGCGCGGCGCGTCTTCGGCAGACTGGCCATACAGTTCCGCCACCTTGCCGCTCGCGATGCCTTGCCCGAGCTTCTGCAAATCGAGCGACGTGTCCTTCGCGAGCAGCACGTAGGCGAGGCGGTTGGTGCGCCATGTCACAGTCTTCATCTCGCCGACCTGCTGCGTACGAACGGGCTCATCGCTCTTCGCTTCTTCGATCACGCAAAGCGCGACGGGATCGCCGCGTTCAGGCAGATAGACCATTTGAATGAGCGGCCGGTCGTGATAATTGAGCCGCTGCACGCGCTTGAACTTGAGTCCCGCCTGCCGCAAGTCAGGCACGTTCACCGGCATGCCATCGCGCTGATGAATGTCCGCGAGAACCTGCTCCGTGCTCACCTTGTCTTCGCGAATGTTCGCAACGGTATCGCGTCCGTATAGCACCTGATAATCCGCGACGCTGCGAACCCACGGATCAACGCCGGGCTTCAGCGGATTCATCCCGCCGAGATAACCCGTCAGCACGCCGGAGCAGATGGCGCCCGCGACGAATGCAGCGGCTGCCCACTGCATCGGAAAGCGTCCGCTCGCGCGAGCCGGACGGCGCTTTTGCGCGGTGGTCACGCTGACGAGCTCGTCGATGCGGCGCGTTAGACTCTCGGGCACCGGCGGCACCGGACGACGTTCGTATGCGGCGCGATACGGAAGCACGGACGCCTGAAGCGCGGCCACACGGCCCGCGAGATCGTCCGAATGCGCGATGGCCGCTTCGACTTCCGCGCGTTGCTCCGGCGCGAGTTCCCCGTCGACATAGGCCATCAGCAGTGTGTCGTCGACATTCATCATATGGATTCCCCTTTTTGTCCTTTCTGTGCCGCAGCCGGCGCCTGCACGCCGAATTGCTGACCAATCGTCAGCCGAGCGCGGGAAAGCCGGCTCATGACCGTGCCGATGGGCACGTCCAGCACGTCGGCGGCCTCGCGATAACTCAGGCCTTCGATCGCCACCAGCACCATGACGACGCGCTGCGCTTCGGGCAACGCTTCCACCGCGTTGAATACCTGGCGGTGCATCAAATCGACTTCCGGATTGTGCCCGCCCGGATCGGCCAACGACTCGATTTCCTCGTCCTGCCAGTCCATGCTGCCGCGGCTGCGTATCGACCGGGAGCGCAACTCGTTCATCCACGTCGAATGGACGATCGAGAAGAGCCAGCTCAGCGTCGACGTGCCCGGCTGCAACTGATTGCGCCGCTCCAGCGCCCGCACGCAGGCTCGCTGGACGAGATCCTCGGCGTCGTGCTGGTTCTGCGTGAGCCTGAGCGCGAAGCGCCACAGGCGCGGCAGCAGTGTCGGCAGGACGGCGGGCAGGTCGTCGTCGTTCATCGGGGCAGCTCCTGGTGTCGGCGCGCTCATGATTGATAACACCCGAGCGGCCCGCTTATTCCAGGGCTTTTTCGATTTTTTGTGCGGAATAAGCCGGCGAGTCCGGCTGTTTTCGGGTCACTGCTCGCGCAACGAAGCGCACTCGAAAGAACGAATAGGAGACAGATCATGGCGACCCTCCTCGACCAAGCCCGGCAATCAGGCAGAACGGTCATGCGAAACACGTGTTTCGCATGCACACGCTTTCTTAGCATAGTCGGTCCCGAACCGATGCGCGAACGCTTCACGCAAGCCGCCGGCAAGCAAGATTCGACCTGATTCGATGCTTTCCCGATGTGGCAGAAAGCACGCCGCGTACTTAGGAAACCGAACGAATCCGCACCGCATCGACCTCTTTCGCGCTCGAACGACGCGATTTCACCGTGCCGTAACACGCACATTCATTACCTGGAGACTGACATGGCTGTAGACATTTTCATCAAGCTCGGCGACATCAAGGGCGAATCACAGGACTCGGTTCACAAGGAAGAGATCGAAGTCCTGAGCTGGTCGTGGGGCTGCGCGCAGACGGGCACCACGCACAGCGGAACGGGCGGCGGGACGGGGACGGCATCGGTGCAGGACCTTTCGTTCAGCAAGTATCTCGACAAGAGTTCGCCGACCATCGCGCAAGCCTGCTGTCAAGGCGCGCACATGCCCGAGGTCGTGCTCACCATGCGCAAGGCGGGCGGAAAAGAGCCTGTGGAATATATGAAGATCACGCTGAACGAAGTGATCATCAGCACCTATTCGGTCGGCATGAGTGGTGGAGACCAGGCTTCGGAAAACGTCTCGCTGAACTTCGCCAAGTACAAGGTCGAATATCAGCCGCAGGACAACAACGGCGCTAAGAAGGGCGGGGTCGTGACCGGCAAGTGGAACGTCCCCGAGAACAAGTCGGAGTGACCGACGAGCACGCCGCCGTAACCTTCAACGCATCGGGACATCGACATGAATCACGCCGATATCGCTGGCTGGCTCACCGACATCACGCCGCACGCACCCTGCGGCGACGACGAGGAATACAGCGCCGACTTCCGTGCGCTCGAAGAGGCGGTGGCGGGCAAGCCCGATGCGCAATACGGCGGCGTCGTGATCGCGGCGACGCCGCCCGACTGGGCGCTCGCGCTCTCGCTTGCGAGGACGCTCTTTGCGCGCACGCGTGACTTGCGAGTGGCCGTGCATTACACGCAGGCGAGCACCGCACGCGAGGGCTTCGAAGGACTGGCGCGCGGCCTCGCGTTGATCGAAGGCTTGCTCGATACGCAGTGGGGCAGCGTCCATCCGCAACTAGACGATGCCGATGGCGACCCGACCGCGCGAGTCAATGCGCTCTCGGCACTTCTCGATGCCGCAGGGCTCGCCGGCGCGCTGCGCGATGTGCCGTTCGTCGCGCCGCGCGGTCATCGCGCGTTTGCGTTACGCGACCTCGAAGTGATGGCGGGCGAGTTGCCGCTCGCGGAGGGCAGCGAGATGCCGAGCATGGCGACCATCGACGCCGCTTTCGCGCTCGCGGGCGCCGAGGCTGCGCGGGCCACATGCGATGCGCTGGCGTCGGCGCGGGCTTCGCTCGTGCGGATCGAGTCGCTGCTGACCGAGCGCGTCGGGCCGGCGCGGGCGCTGGACTTCGGCGCATTGGCACGGCCGCTTGCCCGCATCGACGAGTTCGTCGCGGCCCGCGTTGCGGCGCTCGATCCACAGGTGATGCGACGGGGCGGTGCGATGGAGACCGACAGCAGTGAAGAGGGCAGCCATTCCGGATCGGCAGCGCATGAGCCGGCCATGCCCGGAATCGCCATGGCCCCGCGCATTGCCAACGCAAGCGACGTGGTCGACACGCTCGATGCCATCTGCGCGTATTACGCAGAACACGAGCCGTCGAGCCCGCTGCCGGTCCTGCTGCAGCGCGCGCGAAGGCTGGTCGGCAAGAGCTTCATCGAGATCATCGAGGACGTCGCGCCGGATGGCGCGCATCAGTTCAGGCATCTGGGCGGCGTCGAATGAGTAACCCAGTAATCTAGTTAGATATCCGAAGGAAACCCATCATGGCTAAGGAAAGCAGTCAGAAATTCATCGCGCGCAATCGGGCGCCGCGTGTGCAGATCGAATACGACGTCGAAGTCTACGGCTCGGAAAAGAAGGTGAACCTGCCCTTCGTGATGGGGGTGCTCGCGGATCTCTCGGGTCAGCCGGCCGAGGCGCTGCCGAGCGTCGCGGAACGCAAGTTCCTCGAAATCGACGTGGACAACTTCGATGAACGCCTGCGCTCGGTCAAGCCGCGCGTGGCGGTTCAGGTGCCCAACACGCTGACGGGCGAAGGCAACGTGGCCGTGGACCTGACGTTCGAGTCGATGGACGACTTCACGCCCGCCGCGATCGCGCGCAAGGTCGAGCCGCTGCGGCAGTTGCTGGAGGCGCGCACGCAGTTGGCGAACCTTCTCACGTACATGGACGGCAAGACCGGCGCCGAAGCGCTCATCGCTCGTCTGCTGGAAGAACCCGGACTCATGCGCGCATTGTCCGCCGAGCCGCGCCCGAGCACGTCTGAAACCGAAGCGCCCAACCACGGAGCATGACGCGATGAACGATCTCAGCATCCACCCGCAGGCCGCCACGGACGTCGCATACGGACAGGCCGCGCCCGAAGTGAGCGACTTCTCCGCGCTCCTGCAAAAGGAATTCAAGCCGAAGTCGGAGCGGGCCCGCGAAGCCGTTGAAAACGCGGTGCGCACGCTCGCCGAACAGGCACTGCGCGACACGCAAGTGATTTCCGGCGATGTCCTCGCGACCATCGAGGCGCTCATCGCGCAGATCGATCAGGCGCTCACGGCGCAGATCAATTTGATCCTGCATAGCGAGCCCTTCCAGAAAGTGGAGAGCGCGTGGCGCGGCCTGCACTACCTCGTGAACAGCACGGAAACGGACGAGTCGCTCAAGATTCGCGTGCTGAACATCTCGAAGCCCGAGTTGCACAAGACGCTCAAGAAGTATCGCGGTGTCGCGTGGGATCAGAGCCCGCTCTTCAAGAAGCTCTACGAGGAAGAGTACGGCCAGTTCGGCGGCGAGCCGTATGGCGCGCTGGTCGCGGATTACTACTTCGACCATAGCGGCCCGGACGTGGACCTGCTCACGCAAATGGCGAAGATCGCCGCGGCGGCACACGCGCCGTTTATCGCGGGGGCGGACCCGGCTGCGCTGCTGATGGAATCGTGGCAGGAACTCGCCAATCCGCGTGACCTGACCAAGATTTTCCAGACGCCGGAACATGCTGCATGGCGCTCGCTGCGCGACTCCGAAGACTCGCGGTATATCGGTCTTGCCATGCCGCGCTTTCTCGCGCGCGCGCCGTATGGCGCAAAGACGGACCCGGTAGAAGCATTCGACTTCGAAGAAGACACCGCCGGCGCGAACAGCAGCCATTACGTGTGGGCGAACGCATCGTATGCGATGGCGGCCAACATCACGCGCTCGTTCAAGACCTACGGCTGGTGCTCGCGCATTCGCGGCGTGGAATCGGGCGGCGCGGTGGAAGGGCTGCCCGTGCATGCCTTTCCGACGGACGATGGCGGCGTCGACATGAAGTGCCCGACCGAGATCGCGATCAGCGACCGGCGCGAGGCGGAACTCGCGAAAAGCGGCTTCATGCCGCTCGTGCACAAGAAGAACTCGGACTTCGCCGCGTTCATCGGCGCGCAGTCGCTGCACAAGCCCGCCGAGTACGAGGACGCGGACGCCACCGCGAACGCCAACCTCGCCGCGCGCCTGCCGTATCTCTTCGCGTGTTCGCGTTTTGCGCATTACCTGAAGTGCATCGTGCGCGACAAGCTCGGTTCGTTCAAAGAACGCGACGACATGGAGCGCTGGCTGCAGAACTGGATTCTGCAATACGTCGATGGCGACCCTGCGCATTCGTCCGACGACACGAAGGCGCGCAAGCCGCTCGCGGATGCGCAGGTCGTTGTCGAGGAAGTGGAGGGCAATCCGGGGTACTACACGTCGAAGTTCTTCCTGCGTCCGCATTATCAGCTGGAAGGCCTGACGGTGTCGCTGCGGCTCGTCTCCAAGCTGCCGACCGCGAAGACCGCGTAAAGCACGCACCCTGACCACGACGAGAGGAACCCGCCCATGTCCGATCCGACCACGCGCGACCGCCTGCAACCGTCGCTGCTCGACCGCCTGACCGATCACGAACCGCACGCGCGAACCGAACCGCGCGAGCGTCGCGTGATGTCGTCGCGGGCGCTGCGCGAGAGCGTGCGGCGCGACATCGGCTGGCTGTTGAATGCAAGCGGTCTCGCGGCCCGCATCGATACGGCGGGTTTCCCTCACGTGGCGACGTCCGTCCTCAACTATGGGCTGCCGGATCTTGCCGGATGCAACGTCGCGGCGCTCACGCCGGGCGCGGTCGAGCGGCTGATCCGCGATGCGCTGTGGGCCTTCGAGCCGCGGCTCGCGCGCGAATCGGTGCGCGTCACCGTGATCGACGACGCGAAGAACAGTGCGCGCGGCCACGTGATCTGCTTCGAGATCGAAGCGCAGATGTGGTCGCGGCCGTACCCCGAGCGGCTGCATCTGCGCACGGAGCTGGATCTCGAAGCAGGCGAAGTGCGCATAGCGGACGCCGCGCCCGCGCGCAGTGTCCACGGCGAAACGGGCGCGGAGGTGCAGGCATGAACCCGGCATTCCTCAAGTACTACAGCCAGGAGTTGCGGCATCTGCGCGAAATGGGCGGCGAATTCGCGGCCGCGTTTCCGAAGGTCGCGGGACGGCTCGCGCTCGACGGCCTGGAATGCGCGGACCCGTATGTCGAGCGGCTGCTCGAAGGCTTCAGCTTTCTCGCGGCGCGCGTGCAGATGAAGCTCGACGCCGAGTTTCCGCGCTTCACGCAGCATCTGCTGGAGATGACGTATCCGCACTATCTGGCGCCCACGCCTTCGATGGCCGTCGTGCAGTTGATGGCGGATCACGCGAACCCGCAACTCGCGGCGAGCGCCAATGGCATCGTGGTGCCGCGTCATACCGTGCTGCGAAGCATGCTCGACGCGTCGTCGTCGACGCGCTGCGAGTTCCGCACCGCGCACGCGGTCACGCTTTGGCCGGTCGAAATCGCGCAGGCGAAGTTCGTGACGCAGGGCGCTTCGGCGAGCGCGAAGGTCGCATCGAGGGCCGCGCTGCGCCTGCGGCTGCGCGCGACGGGCACGCTCGGCTTCGACCGCCTCGCGCTCGACCGTCTCGTACTGCATCTGCGCGGCGCGGACGGCCTCGCGCTGCGCATTCACGAGCGGCTGCTTGCCGGTTGCGCGGGCGTCGCCGTCGTGCAGCCGGGCAAGAACGGCGCGGCCGATACGACGCTCGCCGTGCTGCCGAAGACCGCGCTGCGCCCGCTCGGGTTCGCCGAAGACGAGGCGCTCTTGCCGGTCAGCCAGCAATCGTTCGATGGCTACCGGCTGTTGCAGGAGTATTTCGCCTTCGCGCCGCGCTTTCTGTTCGTCGAGATTGCCGGCTTGCGCGATGCGCTGCGCCACTGCCGCGAACGCGAAGTCGAAATCGTCGTGCTGCTCGATCAGACCGATGCGTCGCTGGAACGCGCGGTCGATGCAGCGCATTTCGCGCTGAACTGCACGCCCGCGATCAACCTGTTTCGCCGCCGTACCGACCGCATCGCGCTCACGCATACGGACTTCGAATATCACGTCGTGGTCGATCGCACGCGGCCGATGGACTACGAGATCCACCATATCGAGGACGTGACCGGCTACGGCTCGGGCGCAGAGACGCAGCGGGCGTTCAGGCCGTTCTACTGCGCGAAGGACCTGGACGCGCCGGGCGAGGGCGGCGCGTTCTACCAATTGCGCCGCGAGGCACGGCGCGCGTCGGTGCGCCAGCAGCGCGACGGCGCGCGCAGCGGCTATCTCGGCAGCGAGGCGTTCATCGCGCTCGTGGATGCAGCGAGCGCCCCGCTCGACGGCGACGTTCGGCAACTCGGCATCACCGCGTGGTGCACGAACCGCGACCTGCCGCTTGCGATGCCGCTCGGCGCGGGCACGACCGACTTCACGCTCGACGCCGAAGCGCCCGTGACGGCGGTGCGCTGCCTCGCGGGTCCGAGCCGGCCGTTGCCTTCCTTCGCGCAAGGTCCGGCGGCGTGGCGGCTGCTGGATCATCTGTCGCTCAACTATGCGTCGCTCGTCGATCACGACGCACAGCAGGGCGCGCGGGCGCTGCGCGAATTGCTCGCGCTCTACTGCCCGGCCGACGACGCGGCGGCGCTGCGGCAAATCGAGGGATTGCGCTCGGTGTCGTCGGAGCCGGTCGTGCGCCGCCTGCCGTCGCCGGGGCCGATCGTGTTCGGCCGTGGCCTCGCCGTCACGCTGAATTTCGACGATGCCGCGTTCGAAGGCGCGAGCGCGTTCCTGCTCGGCGCGGTGCTCGCGCAGTTCATGGCGCAGTACGTGTCGATCAATTCGTTCGCCGAGACCGCCGTCGCGACGCTCGCGCGCGGTTGCATCATGCGCTGGCCGCACAGGAGCGGACGATGCCCGACGCTCTGAACCTCGACGCCGTGCTCGCCCGCGACGCGCGCCGCTTCGACTTCTTTCAGGCGCTGCGGCTCATCGAACAGATGAACGCCACGCGGCCGCGCCTCGGCCGTTCGGCGAGCCCTCGCGACGACGCGGTGCGCCTTTCGCAGGAGCCCGAACTGATTTTTCATCCGACGACGCTCGGCGGCTACACGCCGGGCGAAGGCGGCGAGCCGGGGCGCCTCGCGGTGAATTTCCTCGGCCTGCTCGGCCCGAACGGACCGCTGCCGACGCACCTCACCGCGTATGTCCGCGAACGCGCGCGCAACGCGAACGACCCGACGCTCGCGCGCTTTCTCGATGTCTTTCATCACCGGATGCTCTCGCTGTTCTACCGCGCATGGGCCGACGCGCAGCCGGTCGTGAGCGCGGACCGTCCGCAGGAAGACCGCATCGCGGATTACGTCGGCAGCTTGTTCGGCCTCGGCGCGCCGGGCATGCAGGACCGCGACGCCGTGCCGGACCACGCGCGCCGCCATTTCGCGGGCGTGCTCGCCGCGCCGACGCGCCACGCGGGCGGCCTGCGGCTGATTCTGGCGCGCTTCTTCGGCGTGCCGGTCGCCATCGAGCCGTGGCGCGGGCACTGGATCGCGCTGCCCGCCGATTCGCTCGCGCGGCTGGGCGATGCGCGGCTCGGCGTGTCGGCGGTGGCCGGCACGCGCGTATGGGACTGCCAGCACAAGTTCCGCATCGTGATCGGGCCGCTGTCGTACGCCGATTTCCTGCGCTTCCTGCCGGGCGGCGCAAGTCTTCGCAAGCTGCGCGACTGGGTGCAGAGCTACGTGCGCGATCCGCTCGACTGGGACGTCGCATTGCATCTGAAGCGCGACGAAGTGCCCGCGCTTCGCCTCGCGAGCACGCCGAAGGGCGGCGCGCGCCTTGGCTGGACGACGTGGCTCACGAGCGGCGCGCCGGTCCATGACCATCGGGTCGTGATCGCGCGAACTGCGCGCACGAGCCACATCGAGGAGACGCTCCATGACTGAGATCAGCCGCCAGGCCCTGTTTGGCAAGCTGCATCCCGTTGCGTATCGCGCGATAGAGAACGGCACCGCGTTCTGCAAGCTGCGCGGCAACCCGTATGTCGAACTGGCGCACTGGGTTCATCAGATCCTGCTCGCGCCGGATTCCGACCTGCAACGGCTCGTGCGCGCGTTCGAGCTGGACGAAACCCGGCTCGCCCGCGACCTGACCGCCGCGCTCGACCGCCTGCCGCGCGGCGCGAGCTCGGTATCGGATATCTCGGCGCAGGTGGACGAAGCGGTGGAGCGCGGCTGGGTCTTCGGCTCGCTGATTTTCGGGGCGGCGACCGTGCGCACCGGGCACCTCGTCATCGGCATGTTGCGCACGCC
Source organism: Caballeronia sp. GAWG1-5s-s (assembly GCF_023631445.1). NCBI lineage: Bacteria > Pseudomonadati > Pseudomonadota > Betaproteobacteria > Burkholderiales > Burkholderiaceae > Caballeronia > Caballeronia sp. GAWG1-5s-s. The sequence continues at coordinate 227,900 of NZ_JALQDC010000033.1, forward strand.
GAACCTGCGCAATGCGTTCTTTGCGCTCTCGCGCGAGTTCGAGAAGATCGGCTTCGACGCGCTTTCGGCGCGCTTCGACACGCTGCTCGACGGTTCGCCCGAAGCGGGCATCGGGAACGCGGCGCATGTCGAATCCGCCGATGCCGCCGCGCCGCTCGCCACGCCGCTCGCCGCTCACGAGGCGCTCGACCGCTACACCGTCGATCTGACCGCGCAGGCGCGCGATGGCAAGCTCGACCCGATCGTCGGACGCGACGCGGAAATTCGCCAGGTCATCGATATCCTGATGCGCCGCCGCCAGAACAACCCGATCCTCACCGGCGAAGCGGGCGTCGGCAAAACCGCGGTCGTCGAGGGCTTCGCGCAACGCATCGTCGCGGGGGAGGTGCCGCCCGCGCTGCGCAACGCCGTCGTCCGCACGCTCGATATCGGCTTGCTGCAAGCGGGCGCGAGCGTGAAGGGCGAGTTCGAGAACCGGCTGCGGCAGGTGATCGACGAGGTTCAGGCGTCGGCCACGCCCGTGATCCTGTTCATCGACGAAGCGCATACGCTCGTCGGCGCGGGCGGCGCGGCCGGCACTGGCGACGCGGCCAATCTGCTCAAGCCCGCGCTCGCCCGCGGCACGCTGCGCACCATCGCGGCGACCACATGGGTCGAATACAAGAAGCACATCGAGAAAGACCCGGCGCTCACGCGGCGCTTTCAGGCGGTGAAGGTGCCGGAGCCGTCGGAGGCGAGTGCCATCGCGATGATGCGCGGTCTCGCGCGCAAGATGGAGCAGCATCACGGCGTGCAGGTGCTCGACGAGGCGCTGGAAGCGGCGGTGAAGCTGTCGCATCGCTACATTCCCGCGCGGCAGTTGCCGGACAAGGCCGTGAGCCTGCTCGATACGGCCTGCGCGCGCGTCGCGGTGAGCCAGCAGGCGCTGCCGCCTGCCATCGACGATGCGAAGCGCCGCATCGAAGCGTGGCGGCTCGAAAGCGAGATCGCGGCGCGCGAGGCGGCGCTGGGCATGACATCGGCCGAGGACGCACAGGAACGTAGCGCCGATGTCGCCGCGAGGCTCGCAAGCGAAGAAGCACGCCTGAGCACGCTGACCGCGCGCTGGGAAGCGGAACGCGCTCTCGTTTCGCGGATTCTCGCGGCGCGCGCGGAAATCGGCGAACGCGGCGAGTCGTCGATGGAAGCATCGACGGAAGTGCGCGCGGATCTGCGCGAACTCACGAGCCAGCTCGCCATCGAGCAGGGCGAAACGCCGCTCGTGTTGCCCGCTGTCGATGCCCATGCCATCGCATCGGTCGTGCAGGACTGGACCGGCATCCCGGTCGGCCGCATGGTGCGCGACGAAGTGAGAAGCGTGCTCGATCTCGCCTCGGCGTTGAACCGGCGCATCGTCGGCCAGCAACATGCAATGCAGATGATCGCCCGCCGCGTGCAGACCTCGCGCGCCGGGCTCGACAATCCGGAGAAGCCGGTCGGCGTGTTCATGCTCGCGGGCACCTCGGGCGTCGGCAAGACGGAGACGGCGCTCGCGCTCGCGGAGTCGCTCTATGGCGGCGAGCAGAACGTCATCACCGTGAACATGAGCGAGTATCAGGAAGCGCACACCGTTTCGCTGCTGAAGGGTTCGCCGCCCGGCTACGTGGGCTACGGCGAGGGCGGCGTGCTGACGGAAGCGGTGCGGCGTCGCCCGTACAGCGTCGTGTTGCTGGACGAATTCGAAAAAGCGCACCCGGACGTGCACAAGCTCTTCTTCCAGGTCTTCGACAAGGGCCGCATGGAAGACGGCGAGGGCCGCGAGATCGACTTCAGCAACACGCTGATCCTGCTGACGACGAACGTCGGCACCGAACTCATCACGCAGCTTTGCGTGGGGCGGCAACACGTGCCGCCGCCCGACGAGATCGCAGAGGCGCTGCGCGCGCCGCTCCTCGACGTGTTTCCGCCCGCGCTGCTCGGCCGCGTCACGGTGATTCCCTATTACCCGCTCGACGACGCGATGCTCGACGCGATCATCCGCCTGCAACTCGCGCGCATCGGGCGGCGCATCGAGGCGCGGTATCGCGTCGGCTTCGCTTATGACGACGCGGTGACGCGCGAGATCGCGCGCCGCTGCACCGAGCTTCAGAGCGGCGGGCGCATGATCGACGCGATTCTGACCAACACGGTCCTGCCGCGCGTGAGCACCGAATTCCTGAGCCGCCTCGCCGATGGACGCAGCGTCGCGAAAGTGGCGATCGGCGTGAGCGACGGCGAATTGACCTACGCGTTCGATTGAATCGGAAAGGAGCCTGCGATGCCTCAACAAGTCAGCATGGGCGCGACGCTTCAGTGCTCGTTCGGCATGGCGCCGTCGACGCTCGTCGTGTTGCCGACCAACCGCGTGCTGTGCGAAGGGCCGCCCGCCGCGAACATCATGGACCACATACCGCTCGTGAACATCATGCCGTTCGGCATGTGCAACGCGCCCGCGAATCCGGCGGTGGCGGCGGCGACCGCCGCCGCATTCGGCACGCCGACGCCCGCGCCCTGCGTGCCCGCCACCGCGCAGCCGTGGACGCCCGGCGCGATCACCGTGCAGATCGCCAATGCGCCGTCGCTCGACAACCTGTCGGTGTGCCCGTGCAACTGGGGCGGCGTCGTCAACGTGGCCGATCCGGCCACGCGCAAGACCGAGCTTCCCTGACTCTTCCTCGACGAGACCCGTGATGATGCTCACCGACACTCACCGCATCGCCCGCGTCACCTGCGCGCTCGGCGCCGACGCCTTCGTGTTCTACCGCATGCGCGGCCACGAAGCACTCGGCCGTCTCGCGCAATGGGACATCGAACTGCTCGCGGACGACTCGAACGCCGATATCGCGAAAGTGCTCGGCCAGGACTTCTCGTTGTCCATCGAGATTCCGGGCGGCGGTACGCGCGAATTCAATGGCATCGTCACCGCGTTCGAACTGGCGCGGCCCGCCAGCACGAAGCCCAACCGTCCCGCGCTTTTCCGCGCGACGGTGCGGCCGCGCCTGTGGCTGCTCACGCGTGCCTCGCATTGCCGCTTCTTCCACAAGATGACGACGCCGGACATCATCGCGCAGGTGCTCGGCGACTATCACATCGACTTCGAGAACAAGTGTTCCGCTTCGTATCTGAGCCTCGAACACTGCGCGCAGTACCGCGAGACGGACTTCGATTTCGTGAGCCGGCTCGCGGAGCGCGAGGGCATCTATTACTACGTGCGGCATCACGGCGGCAAACACACGCTGATTCTCACGGATTCGCCGCACGTTCACGAGGCGATTCCGCACTACGGCGAGCTTCCGTTTCGTCCGGCAACGAATGCGCCGCGCGAGCATGAATGGATCTATGCGTGGCATGCAGGCGCGCAGGTGCAGACGGGTATCGCCGAAGTGAACGACTACGACTTCGAGAAGCCGTCGCAGAGCGAGCAGCAGGGGCTCGTTGCGCGAGCGAGACGCAGCGAACCCTTCGACTCCGCGCTCTACACGATGCAGGAGCACGCCGTCGGCTATGCGCGCGCCGAGGATGCCGAACGGCGTGCGCGCGTACACGCGGAAGCGCATCAGGCGGGCAATGTCTGCGTGAGCGCCCGCGCGACGGTGCGCGGCATCTGGCCGGGCGGTCTCATGCGGCTCGCCGATCATCCGCTGGCTTCGCACAACGGCGAGTATCTGGTCGTGTCGGCGGACTATTCGATTAATTCGGACGACTATCTATCGACGCTGGACAACGCGGCCATAGCTCATGTCTTCGATTGCGCGTTTCGCGCGCTTCCCCGCGACGCAGGCTTTCGTCCCGAGCGCATCACGCGTCGCGCGACGGTCGCGGGGCCGCAGACCGCGTGCGTCGTCGGACCGGCCGGGGAAGAGATTCATACGGACAAGTACGGCCGCATCAAGGTGCAGTTTCATTGGGAGCAGCTCGCCACGGAAGCTTCGCGCGACTCGCTGCAACGCTGCTGGGTGCGCGTCGCGCAGCCGTGGGCCGGCAAAAGCTACGGCGCGTTCTTTCTGCCGCGCATCGGGCAGGAAGTGCTGGTGCATTTCATCGAGGGCGATCCGGATCAGCCGCTCGTGATCGGCAGCGTCTACAACGCCGCGCAGACGACGCCCTACGCGCTTCCCTCGAAGATGGCGCGCACGACCATCAAGACGAATTCGACCAAGGGCGGCAACGGCTTCAACGAAATGCGCTTCGACGATACGAAGGATCACGAGCAACTGTTCTTTCACGCCGAGCGCGACATGGAGACGTGGGTGGGGCACGACGCGCTCGAACGCATCGGCAACGAGCGGCATGTGATCGTGGAAAGCCACGATGTCGCGCGCTGCGGCGGCAATCGCAGCGATGCGGTCAAAGGCAGTCACAGCGAGCGAATCGGCGGCAAGTGCTCGCTGGATGTCGGCGGCGACACGCAAATGAAAACGGCAGGGAATTTTGCGTTGGGGGTGGGTGTTAACGTCGACATCAAGGGCGGTGCGAACGTGACGATCGAAGCGGGCGCGACGCTCACGCTCAAGGCGGGCGGCAACACCATCGTGCTCGGGCCGTCCGGCATTGCGATCAATGCGGCGGGGCCCATCACGATCGACGGCGCGACGGTGCAGATCAACTGCGGCGGCGCGGGCGCGGCGGCAGGCGCGGCGAGCGCATCGCCCGATGCGCCCGCTGATCCGCGTGAGGCCGACGACGGTTCCCGATGAGCGCCGCTTTCGCCGCTTCACTCATGCACAGGCAGGAGACGCCATGCACATCACGCTCGCAGTCCGGACGTATCAGGGCGAGCCGCCGCACACGCCGGGTACGCCGCTCGTCTGCCGATTCGACGCTGCGGGCGGGACCATCGGCCGCGGTCCGGGCAACACGATGGTGCTGCCCGATGCGGCGAAGACCGTCTCGCGTGTGCAGGCGCGCATCGACTGGACGGGCGAGGGCTGGCGGTTCGTGGATCTCGGTAGCAATCCGAGCCGGCTGAATGGCCGCGTGCTCGCAAGTGGTCAGACGGCGCGTCTTGCGAGGGGCGATTGCATCGAAGCGGGGGCGTACCGGCTGGAGGTGTCGTCGCTGGATGATGACGCGCAAGCGTTCGATGCACCCTTAGGCGTCGTCGATCAAGCGCATGTCGCGGGGGCGGGCGGTCGTCGGGTGAATGGGCGCGGGCTGGAGCCGGCGTTCGCACTAGGTGCGCGGGCTAACGATGGTGTCGTGGCGGCTCGTAAGTCTGCGGCGAACGGTTCGATTGGCGACATCGCGCACGAGCCGGGCTCTGCGGCTCGCAGTGCGTTCGCTAAAGAGCCGTTCGTCGCACCGATGAGTGATTCGCTGGCTGCCAACGCTCGGGTCGCGACGCGGACCGTCGACGAACGCGTGGTGCCCGGAACGGCGAGTGATACACAAGCCGCGGCGCGCGCACCGCTTGCCGACGACGACAATGCGCCGTGGCATGCATCGGGCGACGATTCGCGCTTGCGTTCAGGTGGTGCTCCGGCGCATGCGTTCGCAGGCAGCGGCATCGCGGAATCGCATGCCTTTTCCGACGACCCGCTCGCACGGGCAGCGGTACTGTTCGCGGCCCCGCTGCCGACTGCGCATTTCGATCCGCTGGGCGGCCCGCTTCCCGATCTTTGCACGCCGCCGCGCGCCGATGGCCGCGCGCCGTTTGCGGGCTCCGCCAGCGATCATGTCCCGCCCGAGCAGTTCGCGTATGCGCCGGGTCCGGTTCCGTTCGCCGGGCTCAACGGCGGCATTCCGCTCGACTACGATCCGCTCGACGATGTGGCGTTTGCCGCAGGAGCGTCGGCAGCCGCGCGCGCCGTCGAAAGAGATGCCGCCGCGACGCGCCCGGCCGGCGCCGAGAACATCGACGCGAGCCCGCAGACATGGGCGGCAAGCAGTCCGCTGTCTACCGCAGCGCAGAGTGCCGCCACGAACGCTCTCTTCGACACGGCCCCGAGCGCCAACGCCATCGCAACATCGCATCCCCGTGCGCAAGCAATCGCCGACGCCGCGGTGCAATCCGCGGCGGCCGAGAGGGACGACGCGAACCCGCCCGCCGACCTCACCCTCGCCGCGCTCCTCGACGGCCTGAACGTCGACGCGAGCGTCCTGCGCGGCCGCGCTGCGCCCGAGTTCGCGCGCATCGCCGGATCGATGCTGCGCACCGCGATACGCGGCACGGTGAACGTCATGCTCTCGCGCTCGGTGATGAAGCGCGGCATGGGCGTCGATACGACGATGCTCGTGCCGCGCGGCAACAACCCGCTCAAGTTCTTTCCCGATGGCGACAGCGCGCTCGCACACATGCTGCGCGGCGCGGGCGCGGGCTATCTCGCGGGCGATGACGCACTCGAAGGCGCATTCGACGACATCCGCCGCCACGAGCTCGCCGTCCTCGCGGGCATGCGCGCCGCCATGCAGCATCTGCTGCGCCGCTTCGACCCCGATGTCATCGCAGGCGAAGGAGCGTCGCGCGGCTGGCTCGACTGGCTGCCCGGCCGCCGCAAGGCGCAGCAGTGGGACCGCCTCGTCGCGCTGCATCGCGAACTCATGCGCGCGAGCGCCGACGACCTCGCGGCGCTGTGCGGCAACGCCTTCTACGACGCCTACGAGCGGCACGCGGACGGGTCGCCCGAACGCGCGCCGCACGCTTCCTCACACGCATAGCGAGATCGACGATGTCCGCCAACAACAAGGTGATCTGGTCCGAAGGCATGCTGCTCCAGCCGCAGCATCTGCAACAGCACGACCGCTATGTGCGCGCCCAGCTCGACGCGCGCTGCGCGGCGCTGCGTCCCTACGCGTACGGCTTTTCGGAACTGGCCGTCGATGCCGAGCAACTGAAGCTCGGCCGTATCGTGCTCACGTCCTGCGCGGGCGTGCTGCCCGACGGCACGCCGTTTCGCCTGCCCGCCGACGACGACCTGCCTGTGCCGCTCGCCGTCCCCGAGGACGCGCGCGATCTGACCGTCGTGCTGGCGCTGCCCGTCGCGCGTCAGGGCGTGCCCGAGGCGACGTACGGCGGCGAGACGGCGGCCGGATCGGGGCGCGAGGGCTTCGCGCGGCATCGCATCGCGGAAACGGAAGTGCTCGACAGCAACGAGGGCGCAACGGGCGCGGCGCTCGTGCAAGTCGGCAAGCTGCAACTGCGCCTCGCGTTCGAACAGGACGTGGCGCACGCGCATAGCGCGCTCGGCGTCGCGCGCATTGTCGAGCGCCGCGCGGACAACAGCATCGTGCTCGACGCGGCCTACATTCCGCCGTGCCTCGACTATCGCGTATCGCGCCGCCTGTGCGCGTTCGTCGATGAACTCGTCGGCCTCATGCATCAGCGCGCCGATGCGCTCGCCGCCCGCCTCGCGCAGCCGGCCGCCACGGGCGCGGCGGAGATCGCGGACTTCCTGCTGCTTCAAGTGCTCAATCGCGCGGAGCCGCTCTTCGCGGCGCTCGCGTCGACGACCGGCCTGCATCCGCACGACCTGCATCACCACGCGCTGCAACTGGCGGGCGAACTGGCGACCTTCACCGCGCCGGGCAAGCGGCCGGCGCCGTTTCCAGTCTATCGGCACGAGCGGCTCGATGCCGTCTTCACGCCGCTTATCGATGCATTGCGCGCCGCGCTCAGCGCCGTGATGGACCCGCATGCGGTGCCTATCGAGCTGGAGGAGCGCAAATATGGGCTGCGCGTCGCCATCGTGCCGGACCGCGATCTGTTTCGGAGTGCGAACTTCGTGCTCGCGGTCAAGGCCGATCTCGCGCCCGCCGCGCTTCTCAACGGCTTCGCGCAGCAGGCGAAGCTCGGGCCGGTCGAGCGCATTCGCGATCTCGTCAATCTTCAGTTGCCCGGCATCGGCTTGCGGGCCTTGCCGGTCGCGCCGCGACAGTTGCCGTTTCACGCGGGCTTCACGTATTTCGAACTGGACCGCGGCAGCGACCTGTGGAAGCAGTTCGCGGGATCGGCCGGTGTCGCGCTGCACGTCGCGGGCGACTTTCCCGGCCTCGAACTGGAATTCTGGGCGATACGCCCATGAACGAGCACGCCGCTGATCTCTCCGATGCCCCGAAGGAACCGACCGTGAATGCGCGAACCTTGCCCGATGCCGGCTTCGATCCGGACGAAACCATCCTGATTCCGCAGCCGGGCGGTCGGCGTGTCGCGCCGGCCGATGATCGGTTGCAGACAGCGCCGCGTGCCGAACCATCCGCGCTCCTCGTCGCGACCGGCCTGAACCCGCTCGTCCGCGCGGCCGGTCCGCTCTTGGAACTCGCGGTGCCGTTGCGCACGCGGCACGCGATGGCGGATATCGAAGCCCTGCGCGCGGAACTCGTCCGCATGGTCCACCAGTTCGAACGCGATGCGCGCGCAAGCGGTATCGACACCGAACGGCTCGCGGCGGCGCGCTATTGCCTGTGCACCTGCATCGACGAAGCCATTTCCGGCACGCCATGGGGCAGCGGCGTGTGGGGCAGCCGCAGCCTGCTCGTGACGTTCCACAACGAAGCGTCCGGCGGCGAGCGCTTCTTCCTGATTCTGCGGACACTCGCGCAGGACCCGTCGCGCAACATCGACGTGCTCGAACTGTTGTATGTGATTCTTTCGCTGGGGTTGGAAGGCCGTTATCGGCTAATCGACGGCGGCCGCAATCAGCTCGAATCGGTCCGCGAGCGGCTCGCGCGCATGATCCGCGCGGAGCGTGGCGCGTTCGAAGCCGAACTGTCGCCGCACTGGCGCCCTGTGGAGCGCGCCCGGCCGCCGCTCGTGCAGCGCGTGCCGCTGTGGGTGTACGTGGCGCTCGCCGGCGTCGTGGCCGCCGCCACGCATGTCGCGCTGGCGGTCGGCCTCAACCGCACATCGGACCCGCTCTTCGACGCGATGAACCGCATTCGCGTCGCGGCGCCGCAGACTCCGCCAGTGGTCGCTGCCGCGCCGATGCGCGCCGCCGCCGCGTCGCTCTCGACGTTCCTCGCGCCCGAGATCCGGCAAGGGCTCGTCAGCGTGCGCGAGGGCGCGGACCGTTCCATCGTCACGATCAACGGCGACAACCTGTTCGCATCCGGCAGCGCGACGCTCGACCCCGCGTACGAAGCGCTGATCGCCCGCATCGCGGATGCGCTCAGGAGCGTGCCGGGCAAGGTCGTCGTGACCGGGCACACCGACGATCAGCGGCTCTTGTCCACGCGCTATCCGTCCAACTGGCACTTGTCACAGGCGCGCGCCGAGAGCGTGCAGGCGATGCTCGTCGCGATCACCGGCACGCCCGCGCGCTTCACCGCCGAAGGCCGCGGCGACGCCGAACCGCTCGCGCCCAACGACACGCCCGCGGGCCGCGCGAAGAACCGCCGCGTCGAGATCACGTTGCTGGCGCCGGGTGCGTCGTCGTGATGCGCGCATCGACCGTTCAGAATCAGGAGACACCGATGAAGAAGATCGCAGGTTCGATGAAAACGCCGCAATGGATCACGCTTGCGGGCGTGGCCGCGCTCCTCGTGTTCGTCTGGTTCGAGGGGCCGCTTTTCGCGTATGCCGGACGCGCGCCGCTGGAGACGCAGAAGAGCCGTTTCATTGCGATGGCCGCGATCGCCGCGGCGTGCGTCATCGCATGGGGAGCGCGGCTCGCGGCGGCGCGCTACATGAACCGGCGGTTCCTGAGCGGTGTCGGGGGCGAGAGCGGCGGCGAGCAGGCGCAGCCGGCGTCGACCGGAGAGCTCGCCGTGCTGCGCGAGCGGTTCGACGAAGCGCTCGCGACGCTGCGGCAAGCGCGCATGAAAGGCGCGAACGGCCGGCAATGGCTCTATCAACTGCCGTGGTACATGTTCATCGGCGCGCCGGGCACGGGCAAGACCACGGCGCTTTCGCACTCGGGCCTGCGCTTTCCGCTGCGCGACAAGCTGGGCGGCGACGCCATCGGCGGGATCGGCGGAACGCGGCATTGCGACTGGTGGTTCACGGACGACGCCGTGCTCCTCGATACGGCAGGCCGCTTCACCACGCAGGACAGCGACCCGCAAGCGGACCAATCCGCGTGGACCGGCTTTCTGCAACTGCTGCGCAAGTACCGGCCGCGCCGGCCGCTCAACGGCGTGATCGTCACGCTGTCGGCGGCGGATCTCATCCGTCAGGACGATGCCGAGCGCGACGCGCACGTTCGCGCCATCCGGAGCCGCCTGAAGGAACTGAACGAGCGACTCGGCATGCGCTTTCCGGTCTATGTCGTGGTCACGAAATGCGATCTCGTCGCGGGTTTCACCGAGTTCTTCGACGACCTCGGCGAGCAAGAGCGCGCGCAAGTGTGGGGCATCACGTTTCCGCTCGACGAAAACGGCACATCGGCGGGCGCGCAGCAATCGCTCGCCGCCTTCGCCGCCGAGTTCGATGCGCTCGGGGCGCGGCTGCGCGCACGCGTGATCGAGCGCATGCAGCGCGAGACGGACACGGCGCGGCGCTCGCGCATTCACGGCTTCCCGCAGCAGTTCGCGGGACTGGAGCCGGCACTCGCGCGCTTTCTCGGCGATACGTTCCACGGTACGCGCTTCGAGGCGTCGCCGCTTTTGCGCGGCGTTTATTTCACGAGCGGCACGCAGCACGGCCGGCCCATCGACCGGGCGATCAGCGCGCTCGCGCAGTCGCTCGGGGGAAGGCGCGACGCCGCTTCGGCGCGCGACGCCTCCGGCCGCGCGTATTTCATCGAACGGCTGCTGAAGGACGTGGTATTCGCGGAAGCCGGTCTCGCGGGCGTAAACGCGCGGCTCGAACGGCGTCGCGCGTGGCTGCGGCGCGGCGCGCTCGCGATCGTCGGCGTGTCGCTCGCGCTGGCGCTGGCGGGCATGGCGGTGAGCTATCAGCGCAACCGCGCGTTCGTCGCGGAGTTCGCGCGGCAGACGGAGCACGTCCGGCAACTGGCGCGCGATGCGAACGCGAGCAGCGACCCGCTCGCCGCGCTGCCCCTGCTCGACGCGGCGCGAGCCCTGCCCGGCGGCTACGCGGATGCCAGCAAGCCGGTTCCCTGGCTCACGCGGCTCTGGCTGTATCAGGGCGACAAGCTCGGACAGGAAGCGCGCGTGACCTATCGCCGGCTGCTCGATCAGACCTTGCTGCCGCTCGTCGTCGGCAAGCTGACGCTCGAATTGCGCGACAGCGGCAACGGCAACGGCAACGGCAACGGCAACGGCAACGACGCGCCGGGCGCAGCCGAGTATCGCTACGACGCGTTGCGCACGTATCTGATGCTCGGCGACCCGCGTCACTACGACGCGAACGCCGTGCGCGCGCACATGCTGGCCGCGCTTTCGCGCAACGCGGATGCCGGGCAAAAAAGCGCGCTCGATACGCATCTCGCCGCGCTCTTCGACAAGGCGCGCTTCGACCCGTCGCTGCCGCTCGACGAGGCGCTCGTCAAGGATGCGCGCGCCCGTCTCACCGAACTGCCGTTGTCGCAGCGCGTCGGCAATCGCGTGGATCGCGAACTGGCGCAGGCGAATCTCGCGGCGTTCAGCGCGAGCGCCGCCGCCGGGCCGAAAGCGCCGCTTTTGCTGCAACGGGCGAGCGGGGCGTCGCTGACCGGCGGCGTCGCGGGCGCCTACACGCGGGCGGGCTACGCGGCTTATCGGCGCGTGCGAGACACCGCGCTCGCCGATGTCGCGGGCGACGCCTGGGTGCTCGGGCGGGACGATCTGCCGCAGACCGCCGACGGCGTCGCGACGTTGCGCGCGGCGCTCGACCAGCGTTATTTCGACGCGTATATCCGCGCATGGGACGCCCTGCTGGACGACATGACACCGACGCCCGCCGCGAGTCTCGCGGACAGCGCGCGCATCGCCAACGAACTGTCCGCCCCGGATTCGCCGCTCGCCCGGCTCGTCGTCGCGGCGGCGCGGGAAACGACGCTTGGCGGCGCGGCTTCGGCAACCGCCGTCGATGACCACTTCGACGCGCTGCATCGGCTGGCGGGCAAGCCGGGCGATGCCGCTGCGCTGGAGCGCGCGTTCGCGCCGCTGAAAGACGCCGCCGTCTATCTCGACGCCGCCGACGCCGCGCGCCGGCTGGGGCAAGCCGCGCCCCCCGGCGATGCGCTCGGCAAGCTGCGGCTCGCCGGCCAGACGAGCGCCGCGCCGCTGACGGGCGTGGTGGCGTCGGTCGCGGCGGCGGGCGCGTCGCTCGTCGAGGGCGGCGAGCGCGCGCGTCTCGTTGCGCAATGGAACGCGGGCGTCGGGCCGCTTTGCCACAAGGCGCTCGACGGCCGGTATCCGCTGGTGCGCGCGTCCACCCGCGACGCCGCCGCCGATGATTTCGCCAGGCTCTTTGCGCCGGGCGGCCTCATCGACGACTTCTTTCAGAAGAACCTCGCCGCGCTCGTCGATACGAGCAAGCCGGTCTGGCAATGGCGCGCGGGCGCGACGCCGGCTGGTTTGCTGCGTGATGCGCTGGCGCAGTTCCAGCGCGCGGCGCAGATCCGCGATGCGTTCTTCGGCGACCGCAGCAGCACTGTCGCCATGCGTTTTCGCGTGAAGGCGCTCGCGCTGGATGCGTCCGTCGCGCGCGTGAATCTGGATATCGACGGACAGCAGTTCGCCGTCGGCGCCGATGGCGCGCAGTCGGCGCTGCTTCAATGGCCGGGCAACAAAAGCACGGGCCGCGCGAGCGCCCAGTTCGATCCGGCTGCGGGCGACGCGTCGTTTCAGGCGAGCGGTCCGTGGGCGCTGCTTCATCTGCTCGATGCAGGCAGGCTCGACGCGACGCGCGAACCGGACCGTTATACGCTGACGCTGCAAGCTGCCGGGCGCAAGGCCGTGCTCGAGCTGGATGCGGCGAGCGTCGTCAATCCGTTCCGGCGCGCGCCGCTCGAACAGTTCCGCTGTCCGGACCTGCTGTGATGCGCGCGCCGGGCACGGCCGGATGCTTCGGCAAATTGCGCTGCAACGGCGACTTCGTGACGCGGCGTCTTCCGTCATCGTTCGTCGAGCCGTGGGACGTCATGCTGCAAGCGGGCCTGCTCGCGAGCCGCGACGCGCTCGGTTCCGCGTGGCTCGATGCTTATCTGACCGCGCCGCTCTGGAGCTTCGCGCTGGGCGGCGCGGTGCTCGGCAGCGTGGCGTGGGCGGGCGTGCTGATGCCGAGCGTCGATCGCGCGGGCCGGCATTTTCCGTTGACGATCGCCGCGCCCATTGCCGCCGATGCCTGTGCGGACTGGATGCCGCATTCCGGTGGCTGGTTTGCCCGATGCCGCGAACTGGCGCTCTCCACGCTGATGCCGCACGCGAGTCTCGCCGATTTCGACGCGGGGTTGAGCGCGCTTTCGGATGCGAGCGGCAAGGGCGAAGCGCCGCCGAGGATGGCGGGGACACACGGTGTATTGGCATGGTGGCAAGAGGGCGAGGTGCGCGAGGCGGCCGGTCTGCCCGACGCTGTTTTCGTTGCCGCTTTGTTCGACGGCCGTGCTTTTTGATCGCCATTCGGGCAGGCCGTCACAGGGTCGCGTGGTCCGCGCGGCCTGCGTGCGGCCAGTTTGAATGGCACTTTCCACGCAGATGCCGGACACGCGTCTTTCCGGTTTCCACGCGGGTTGATCGCGCGTGCGACGCCGCTGCGGTTGGCGGGTACAAACGGCATGTGCGTGCGGTACGCGGTCTGCCCGCCGCCGCTCTCGTCGCTCCGCACTATTCGACGGCGGCGCAGTCTAGCCGCCATCCGCGCAGGCGAGCGCACGGTAGCCTTCTGCGTGCAGCATGCGGCCGACTAGTTCGACTGGCACTTTCCACGCTGTTGCGGGACACGCGTCTCTTGGGTCTCGACGCGGCGTTGGTCGCGCTTTCGGATGTGTGCGACGCCGCCGCGCTTGGCGGGTGCAAAGGACATGTGCGTGCGGTCCGCGCTCTGCCCGACGCCGCTTTCGTCGCCCCGCACTATTCGACGGCGGCACCGTCTATCTGCCATCCGCGCAGGCGATTGCACGGTAGCTTTCTGCGTGCAGCATGCGGCTTACTAATTCGACTGCACTTTCGACGCTGTTGCGGGACACGCGTCTCTCGGGTCTCGACGCGGCGTTGGTCGCGCTTTCGGATGCGTGCGACGCCGCCGCGCTTGGCAGGCGCAAAGAGCATGTGCGTTCGGTACGCGGTCTGCCCGACGCGGCTTTTGTCGCCGCGCTATTCGACGGCGGCGCATTCTAGCCGCCATCCGCGCAGGCGATCGCACGGTGCTGCATGCAGCCGGCCAGTTTGAATGGCACTTTCCGCGCAGATTACCAAACGCGCGTCTCGCCCCATGCGATGCGTCGTTGTTTGCGTTGCTGACGCGCCGCCTCTTTCATCACTTCATCCCAAGACCGCCGCGCTTCCTAGCCACCATCCACGCAAGCGATCACCGCGGTCACGTTGTCCTTGCCGCCCGCATCGCATGCAAGCTCGACGAGACGCCGGCATGCCGCATCCGCGTGCTCGGGCTGCATCTGCGCGAGCACGCGCGCGATCTCGTCATGCGAGACTTCGCCGTGCAAACCGTCGCTGCACAGCAAAAAGCGGTCGCCAGGGCGCGCGGCGTGCGCGCTGATGTCCGGCGTGATCGACGGCTCCGGGCCGAGCGCCTGCAACAGCAAGTTGCGCGGCGGCAGATGCTCGAAGTCGCCGGTTTCGAGCGCGTGCTGCAAAAGCGTCTGGTCGCGCGTCAGTTGCGCGAGCGCGCCGTCGCGGCAGCGATATAGCCGGCTGTCGCCGACATGAAACGCAAAGAAAACAGAAGCGGCGCGCGGCAGCCAGATGCCCGTGACGGTCGTGCCCATCGACCGATGCGTGCCGATACCCTCGCGCACATTGATGGCGTAGAGCGTCGCGTTTGCGTCGTCGAGCGCGGCCGTAAGCACGCGCGTGGCATTGAGCGATGCGTCGAGCACCGTGGCGTCGGGATCGGCGTCGCGCGAGGCATCGGACGCAATCGCCGCGATGTCATCGACCGCGAGCGCCAACGATGCAGCGATGCGCTCCAGCGCAAGCGCGCTAGCCCGCGCGCCGAACGCGTGTCCGCCCATGCCGTCCGCGACGGCGATGAGACGCGCGCGCGGATCGATCACGAAACGGTCCTGATTCTCGCGGCGCACGCGGCCCGCGTCGCTGACGCCGGACGCGCGGCAGCCGGCGAGACGCACCGGCGTGGAGGTGGGCGATGGCTTGCGGTTCATGCGGCAGTCTTCCGGTGTCGCGTCAGAACAAACCGACGTCGCGCGAGAAAAGCTCACGGTCTCGCGGATTCGAGATGGCGGCCGCGAGCCTTGCGTGCAGCGCGCCGATGTCCTGCACGCGCGCCGCTTCCCGTTTCGCAAGGATGAGCGCGATGGGGCCGAGATAGACGGCGAGCTTGCGCGCGGAGGCCTGCACGTCCTCCGGAGCAAGCGAACTCTGCGCGTGGCCGGAACGCGAAGCGGACATCGAAGCGTCGCCTGCGAACGCCGCGATGAACTGCGCCCGCGCTTTCTCCGACGGAATGCTCGGCGCGACCAGCGTGACGAGCGCGGCAAGGTCGGTCGCGCGCTGCGCGCAGCGCCGCACGAGCAGTCGGGCGACGGGGCCGATTTGCGCGGCGAGACACGCTTCCATTTGCGCGAGCGTGCCGTCGGGCCATTGCGTGAGCGAAGGGAAAGAATCGCATTGTGACGATGGCGCACGTGAAGCTGCTCGCGCTTCGAGCACCGTGCAATCGTCGTCGCGGCGCGCCGCCGTGCCGGCCGCTTCGCGCAGCGCCTCGGCGAGCGCGGCTGCGGTCGGATAACGCGCCTCGCGTTCCTTGCTCAGCGCGCGCATGAGCACCGCGTCGAGGGCGGGCGGCAGGGCGGGGTTGCAGGAGGACGGCAACGGCGGCGTGTCGTGCATGACCTGCTGCATGACCGCGGCCTGCGATGCGCCCGCGAACGCGCGCTGTCCGGTCAACATCTGATACAGGACGACCGCCGCCGAGAACAGATCCGAGCGGGCGTCGATGGCATCGCCCGAAAACTGCTCCGGCGACATATAGCCCGGCGTGCCGATCATGGCGCCGACCATCGTCAATGACGACGACTCGACATGCGCGATGCCGAAGTCCGTCACCTTGAGCCGGCCTTGCCGGTCGATCAGCAGATTGGCCGGCTTGATATCGCGATGAATGACGCCGCGTTCGTGCGCGAAGCCGAGCGCCGCGAGTAGTTGCGCGAACCAGTCGAGCGCGGTCGCGAGATCCGGTACGCGGCCGCCTTCGAGCACGCTCTTCAGGCTGCGGCCGCTCACGAGTTCCATCACGATGTACGCGGTATCGGCGGCTTGGCCGAAGTCGTAGACCCCGACGATATGCGGATGCGCGAGCCGTCCCGCCGCCTGCGCTTCGTTGCGAAAGCGCGCGATGAGGCTCGCGCTTTCGCCATTCGCGAGCAGTTCGCGCCGAACCGTCTTGATCGCGACGTGGCGCTCGATATCCGGATCGAACGCGCGATAGACGATACCCATCGCGCCCGCGCCGAGCGTCTCGCCGACGCGGTACTTGCCGAGCGAAGTCACGCGTGGTTCGGTAGTCGCCGTCATGGTTCGCTACGCCTCGATCATGCGGAACGCCTCGACGAGGCTCGTCTTCATGCGCGCGAACGATGCCGCGAGCGAAGCGATCTCGTCGCGGCCGCCTTCGTTGAACGTGGCGTCGTCGAGTTCGCCGAGGCTCGCCTGATCGGCGGCACGCGAGAGCGCACGGATGCGGCGCGTCACGAGCAGATGCACCATTGCGTTGAGCGCGAGCAGAAGCAGCGCGAACACGCCGAGCAGCGAGGCGAGGAAGGTGCGCAGCAACGCATCGCTGCGCGCGACGGGCAAAGCCATCGGCACCGATACGAAGTCCGCGCCGATCACCTCGTGCATCGCCCAGTTGAAGCCGTTGTCGGGGCCGTATTTGTCGATGAGCGTGCGCGGCGCGCGCGACGGCACGCTGTGGCATTCCATGCACGCGGCGTCGGTAATGCGGTTGGGGCGCGCGATGTAGAGCGCCTTGCCCGACGGCGTATCGCGCAGTCCGACGATTTCCTTCAGTTCCGGCTTGTCGTGCAGATGACGAATGACGTCCGTTTCCCAATCGGATGCGCGGTCGCGCGGGTTCGTCGGGTTCAGCATGGTCGAGCGATACGAATAGCCGGACAAGTGCTTTTCCAGCGCCATCAGCGTTTCGACGGCGGAGAACGCCGGCACGGATTGCGGCACGAAACCGTACTTGAGCTGCGTCTGAAGCAGCGGCGTGACCTGCGTGGCCGTGTAGTTCTGCGACGCGCCCGCCGCTTCCATGAGCACGCGCGCGTTCTGCACGGTTTCATCGATAGCGGCGCGGCGCAGCAATGCCCGCGCGGCAAGACCAGCGGATGCGAAGCCGATCACGAAGACCGCCAGGAAGACGAGGTTGAATTTGACGGCAAGCGACAGTCTCATGATGGTTCCTCGGATGTGGCTTCGATGGGTGCGTGGATGCGCGCGCGAGGCGGCGCGGACGGCGGGCACAGCACGCGCCGCCATTCGGGGAGTTCGCGCAGGTGCTGCTGCACTTGCGCGCGAAACGGTCGCGCTTGCGCGAGCGGCCTGAAGCGCGCGACGAACGTGCGGCGCAGCGGCAGCGATGCCGTCAGCCAGTCGCCGATGTCCGCGTACGATGCCGTGCGCCCGTCGGCGAGCGCGTCGTCCTTTGCCGCCGTGCGTCGAACGATCGGGCGGAGCGGATCGCGAAACGCCGCGGGCATGGCGGCGATGAACTCGGGCGCGGGGCGCGGTTGCGTCGCCAGCGGCTTGCCGGCGTCGCCCGGCGCGCGCTGCACGTAGCGTTCGCCCGAAACGGGCTGCGGCCGCTCTCCGCGCCCCGTCACCGTCAATACGATGCCGCCGCTTTCGACGAACAGCGATACCGACACCGCGTCCGCATGCACGACAGCGGAGCCGTCGGAGAGCATCGCGCGCCATGCGGTCGTATCGATCGACAACGCGCTCGATGCCAACGCGTGCGTCCGCGTGACCTTGGCCCAGCCGCTCAGCAGCGCAAGCGAGTCCGTCGACGCGGTGGCATCGACGGCGAGGCGCGTATCGGCGGCGAGCGCGGCAAGGGTGCCATCGCCGTATTGAATCTGCGCGCCCGCTTGCGGGCCGGTCGCGAGCAAATCACCCGGCTCCAGCGCCACGGGCGCATTCACGCGATAAACGGTCGTCGCGCGAATCAGCGTGACCGGCCCTTCGGGCGTGAGCGTCGCATGCGCGGCATGCGCAGCCGACGCGGCACAGAGGCACGCCAGCAGCGCGCAGACACGCGGGCATCGCAGGGCAGCGCGAGGGATCATCGTCGTACCTCGTTATGCGTTGAGGAAACCGAGGACGGCCTTGCGGAGCTTCAGGTCCCAGGTCTGTTCCTGCGTGTGGCTGACCGCGAGCTTGAGCAAGCCCTGGATCATCGGGTCCTTCGACTTGAACGTGAAGCCCGAGTCGTCCAGATAGTCGGCGCCCCACACCTTGAGGCTGTCGATGTACCGGCAGCCCGATGCGAAGGCCGCCTCGCTGATGACCGTCTCGTCGTCCTTGAACATCGCGAGAAAGTGCATCTTGTCGCCGCAGATGCCCGAGTTCAGCGTGAGCACGGAGAGCGCCGGTATCGAGACCGCATAGTTCTTGTACCAGCTGTTGAAGGCAACGGGCCGCGTATGCAGCGCATCGCGCTCCATGCGCGCCTGCCAGTGCTTGCGCGCGAGCTCGCAGAACCGTTTGATGCGCCGGATCTCCACCAGCTTCCAGATGGTCTTGGCAAGCGTTTCGACGATGGATACGACGACATCCACGATGGTCGATGCGCCCTGGCTCGCGAACTGCATGCCGAGGCTCGCGCCGCCTTTCACGAGGTCGTACACGCCCGCGCCGATGGACAACTTCATCGCGCGCCGGATGGCTTCGATGATCGTGCCCGGATGCCCGGCAAGCACTTCGACGTCGCGTCCGGCCACCCATTCGCGATACTTGGTAATGCTGCTGTCGACCGTATTGGCGATGCCTTTCGCAATGTCGAGGCCCGCGCCGATGAAGGGCGCGACGCTCGCGAAGAGCTTCGCGCACAGCGTGTCCACGAGCTTGCGCAACAGTCCCGGCATGGTGTCGAGCGCGAAAGCGCCGGGATCGTTGCGAATGTCGGTCACCTTGTTGCGTATCGTCTCCCACAGCTTTTTCGCGGCTTCTTCCACCTTCGCGCGGATCGAGTCGTACAGCCGCCGCGCGGCGCTGCCGAGCGCGGGCAGGCTCACGGTGCCGTTATTCAACTCGTTGGCATCGACGCGCTTCTGGCCCTTGTGCTTCTTGATCTTCTTCTGCACCTGTTCGAGCGCGACGGAAGCGGACTTTTGCACGAGACTGTTATCGAGCACTTCGGCGGCGTGCGATGCCGCGACATTCGATTCAGGCGCGAGCCCGAGACCGGCGTTCGTGACTTCGAACGCGCCGTCGAGCAACACCTGGAACGTGTCGTCCTCGATTTCCATATTGCCGAACAGGTACAGCACGCCTAGCCGCGAATTGATTAGCGCGGGCGTCATGAAATCCATCGCGCCCGCGGCTGCGTCGGTGTCGGCCTGACCGCGTAGCTGCCGGTCGAGAAGCGCGAAGTAGTCCGAATCATTGCGTGAGCTTTCTTTCCAGGCATCGCCGGGTCCGATGGACGCCTTCCAGTTCTCGAAGGCGTTGACGAGTTCGTGGAAGCGATAAGCGGTGTGATTGCGTCCGTAGTGCAGTATCTGCTCGTCGAGGCGCTTGAGCGCCGCGCTGCGAATCTGCAAGCGCGATGACGTTTTGCGCATCCATTTCTCGTAAGAGACGATGTCGGGCAGCCGGGCATAGGAATAAGGCATGAATGGTCTCCCTGCGGTGGAACGAAGCGAACGCTTTCAGCACCAGGTGATCTGATTAAGCTCGACGTAGTGCGTTTCGATCAGGCGGCCGCTGCGGCTGCGCACGTCGACGCGATAGAAGCAGCCGAGGTTGAAGAAGCTCTGATCCATGACATAGATGGCGCGGTGCATGACTGTCTCCGTGTGCGTGCGTTGCGTCTGCGTTCGCTACGAAAACAACGGGCGCGGCTCATTTGTTCCGCGGTGGGCGGGGAGAATATTTGTGAATCAGAGGGAATAGAGGCGCGGGATCGAGTGTTACTTGCGCGTGCGGTCCGGGTCAGGCGAAGACTGGCGGGGCGGCGTAGACAGCCTTGGATGGGGAACGTCGTCTAAAGATCAGACGGAATGTATCCGCCCGGTGACGTTCATCGGCTTGGCGCAGCCATCGGCCACATTGCCAACCACAATGGCGCTATTGAACCCATTGCATTGCCAGTATGACCGCACGGCCGTATCTTCGTCTCCATATCAAGGAGACGCCAATGAAGATCGCTTTTCTCGGGGCGGGCGCACTCGGTTGTGCCATCGGCGCCGCGCTCACCGAAGGGGGCCACGAGACGTGGCTCGTCGATCGTTTCGCGGAACACGTCGAAGCCATGTCGCGCGACGGCCTGCAAGTCGACGATGAGCGCGGCATCCGCCGCGTCAAGGTCCGCGCGACGATGGACCCGGCCGAAGTCGGCGCGGTCGATCTGGTGATCGTGCTGGTCAAGTCGTTCCACACCGATTCGGCGATGCGCGGCGCGCTCGATCTCGTCGGGCCTGGAACGGTCGTGCTATCGCTGCAAAACGGCCTCGGTCACGAAGATGTGCTGAGCGAGATCGTCGGGCGCGAGCGCGTGCTTGCCGGCAAGACATACGTTGGCGGCGTGCTGCGCGCGCCCGGCCATATCCAGTCCGGCGTCACCGGAAAACTCACGATCATCGGAGAGCTCGACGGACAGATGACGAGCCGCGCGAAGGCGATCGCGGACGCGTTCAATAGCGCCGGTCTGACGACCGCCGTCAGCGATAACATCGTCGGCACCATGTGGGACAAGCTGCTGATCAACGTCGCCACCGGCGCGATCACCGGCATCACCGGACTCACCTACGGACAGCTGTACGACGAGCCCCTTCTTAAAGCCACATCGCTTGCGGCCATCGAAGAAGCGATGGCTACGGCGAAAGCCGCGGGCGTTACGCTTTCCATTGCGAGTGCCGAGGACGCCTGGAAGATGGCAGCGGAGGGACTGTCGCCCGCATTCAAGACCTCGATGCTGCAAAGCCTGGAGAAGTCATCGGTCACGGAGATCGACTTTATCAACGGAGCAGTGGTGCGTTGGGGCGAACGCCTCGGCGTGCCCACGCCCGTCAACTCGACGCTGGTCGCTTGCATCAAAGGCATCGAGCGCGCGATGAAGGACCGCCAAACGGAAGGAGCCGCTGCATGAGCGCGCCGAAAGCCTATCTCGAACATGTCGCGATCTGGGTGAAGGACATTCACTGGCATATCCGGTTCTTCGAGCAGGTGCTCGGCATGACCATGCGCGAAGTGGACGGCACTGTGGATGAGCCGCGTCAGTACTGGACCTTCGGCGGCCTGCAGTTCATCAGCGAGCCCCGGTATGAAGGTCCGGAAGGCCGGCTCGCCCATCTCGGCGTGATGTGCGAAGACCTCGATGCCGCACTGCAAGCGGCGCAAGCGTTCGGTGTCAGTGAGATGCCGCAAGGCCGCAACTGGCTACGTCTTCCCGACGGACTCGCTGTCGAACTGATTCAGGCGAAACCGGTAGCGTGCGTCGCGCAGGCGCTGTCGATCAATCCACGCGCGGAGGCATGAGCATGAGCACCATCACCGAAAAGTACTGGGACGACGCGCGCGAAGGCGACGAATGCGTGAGCCCGACGTACACCGTCACGAAAGAGCGCATTCTGGCTTACGCCGATCTCACGGGCGACCATACGCCTGTGCATGTCGATGAAGACTACGCGAACGCGAGCCACTTCGGTTCGATCGTGGCGCACGGGCTCTTCGGCTTGTCGATAGCCGATGGCCTGAAGACGCAAAGTGACTATCGGTTCCTGCCGGGCATGTCGCTCGGTTGGACGTGGGACTTCCTGTTGCCGATCAAGGTCAACGACGTCTTGCATGTCAAGTTTCGCGTCGGCTCGATGCGCGCAAGCAAGAGCAAGCCGCAATGGGGCATCGTCGTATTGCCTTCGGAACTGATCAATCAGGACGGTCACGTCGTCCAGCGCGGGGAGCATCGCCTGATGATTCCGCGCCGTCCGGGAGCGAACTGATGCAAGCACGTCCGTTGGAAGGTATCCGCGTCGTCGATTACAGCCACTTTCTCGCTGGCCCGTATGTCGGCCGATGTCTTGCCGCGCTCGGCGCCGAAGTCATCAAGGTGGAGCGTCCCGGTAGCGGCGACGCAGGACGTCAGCACGCCACGATTCTGGACGATCAGCAAAGCGCCTATTTCCTGCAACTCAACATGGGCAAGCGCGGCGTGAGCGTCAACATGAAGGACCCGCGCGGCAAGGCGTTCATGGAGCGTCTTTGCGATTCGGCCGACGTGTTCATCGAGAACTATCGCCCCGGTGCGCTCGACAAGCTCGGTCTCGGCTACGCTGCGCTGTCAGCGCGCAATCCGGGCCTCGTCTATTGCTCGATCTCCGCATATGGGCATACGGGGCCGGACGCGCATCGCGCAGGCTTCGGTCTCATCGCGGAAGCCAAGAGCGGCATCATGCAGATGATCGGCAACCCGGGCGAGCCGCCGCCGCTCATGCGCATTTCGCTGGGCGACATGTACACAGGCATCCACGCGGTTGCTGCCATCAACGCGGCGCTGCTCGGTCGTGTAAAAAGCGGACGCGGTCAGCACATCGACATGGCGCTGTACGACACGCTGTTTTCGATGCACGAGTACGCCGTGCAGTGTTACACCATGCAGGGCGTCGTTCCCGAGCAGACTGGCCACGATATGCCGACCTCGACGTTGTACGGCGTGTTCCGTGCAGCGGATGGCG
Organism: Caballeronia sp. GAWG1-5s-s; assembly: GCF_023631445.1. NCBI lineage: Bacteria > Pseudomonadati > Pseudomonadota > Betaproteobacteria > Burkholderiales > Burkholderiaceae > Caballeronia > Caballeronia sp. GAWG1-5s-s. The sequence continues at coordinate 250,837 of NZ_JALQDC010000033.1, forward strand.
ACCTCGTGATTGCCGCCCAGGTGGATGATTCGTGGAAGCGGTTCGCCGCGCTCGTCGAAGGTCATGGCGGCCCCGAGGGATTCGGCACGGATACGCGCTTTCACAGCCTGAACGGACGCAACGCAAATCGCGAGGCGATCCTTGCTGTCGTGAAGCCGTGGGTCGCATCCCGGCCTGTTGCCGACGTGTTGGCCTTGCTCGACAGCGTCGATGTTCCGTGCGCGAAGGTTCAGCGCATCGATGAAGTCGTGGCCGATCCGCAGATCGTCGCGCGCGGCATGGTGGTGGAACAGGAGCACCCGCGTCTTGGCAAACTGCGTCTGCCGAATCTGCCGTTCCGTTTTTCCGATTGCGATACGTCGATCGCCGAAGTGGGACCCGACCTTGGACAACACAACGAGGAAGTGGCGCAATCCCTCGGCTTCAGCGCGGCCGAAATCGACGCCCTGCAAACAGACGGCGTGTTGTTCTCGAAGCGGAGCGCGCAATGAGCGACCGGTACGCGGTGATCGGCAACCCGATCGGACACACCAAGTCTCCGCTTATCCACGGTCTGTTCGCGCAAGAGACCGGGCAGGATATAACATACGTCGCTATCGAAGGTCCTCTGAAACCCGAGCACGCCTTCGTCGATACGGTGAGGGAGTTCATCGCTGCGGGCGGCAAGGGCATGAACGTGACTGCACCCTTCAAGCTACAGGCGTTCGCCATGTCAGACGAACGTAGCGAACGGGCCACGCTTGCAGGCGCAGTCAACGCGATGAAGTTCGAGGACGGACGCATCATCGCCGAGAACTTCGATGGCGTTGGATTGGTGAGGGATATCGAAGAGAATCTGCATCAGCCGATGGCGGGCAAACGGGTACTGATTCTCGGAGCCGGCGGCGCGGTGCGCGGCGCATTGCTGCCCTTCATTGCCTCAAGGCCGGGCGAAGTCGTCGTTGCGAACAGGAATGTGGAGAAAGCAGAGGGGCTGGTGGGTCAGGTCATGGCAGGCGACCTACTGCGCGCGTGCGGGTATCACGCCCTCGGATCGATGGGCCAGTTCGATCTGGTCGTCAATGCGACGTCGGCGAGTCTCACCGGGCAACTGCCGCCCGTGCCGTCGAGCGTCTTTAGTCCGACCGGAGGCGCCTACGAACTCGCCTACGGAAAGGGACTCACACCGTTCCTGCGCCTCGCCCGTGATGCCGGCGTTCGAAGCGTCGCCGACGGCGTCGGCATGCTGGTCGAGCAAGCGGCCGAGGCCTTTGCATGGTGGCGTGGCGTTCGCCCGCAGACGCGCGCTGTCATCGATCGTCTGACTGTTCCGCTTACGTGATGCTTTTTAGGGGCGTGGCATATATTCGCAAGGATGCGGGCGATACACGCCGGCCCCGAAACCCACGGAGAGTGACATGGAGAAGACACGCATCGCCGTTGCCGGTGCCGGTTACATCGGTCTCGAACACATTCGCGTGATTCGGGAAAGCACTTCCTGCGTGCTGTCGGCGGTCGTCGATCCCTCGGCAGCCGCGGGCGAGGTCGCGGCCACTGCGGGCGTTCCGCACTACCGGTCGCTCGACGAGCTTATCTCGAAGGACCGCCCCGATGGTGTCGTGCTTGCCACGCCGAATCAATTGCATGTCCCGCACGCGCTGCTGTGCATGCAGGCGGGCTTGCCGATGCTGCTGGAGAAGCCGATTGCTCCGACCGTCGACGAGGCCGAAGCACTCGTTGCCGCCGCCGACCGATACGACGCGTCGGTGCTCATCGGGCATCACCGCGCGCACAGCCCGATCATGACGCGGGCCAGAGAGATCATCGAAAGCGGCGCGCTTGGTCCGCTCGTTGCCGTGATGGGCAGCGCGTTATTCTTCAAGCCCGACCGCTATTTCACAGACGCGCCGTGGCGCAAGGCGCCGGGTGGCGGCCCCATCTTGCTGAATCTGATTCACGAGATCCACAATCTTCGCATGCTCTGCGGCGACATCGTGGCCGTGCAGGCGTTCTCATCGAATGCGACGCGCGAGTTCGAGGTCGAAGATACCGCTGCCATCATCTTGCGTTTCGCGAGCGGCGCACTGGGCACGTTTCTGTTATCCGATACAGCGGCGAGCGCACGAAGCTGGGAGCAGACCTCGCAGGAAAACAAAGCGTATTCGTGGTACTCGGATGAAGATTGCTATGCGATCGCAGGCACGTTCGGATCGTTGTCGATTCCGACCATGCGGCTCAAGACCTACGCGAAAGCGGAGGATCGCTCGTGGTGGAAGCCGTTCGATGTGAGCGTCGCCGACGTGACGCGCGACGATCCGCTCAAGCATCAGATGGAGCATTTCGGGCGAGTCATACGAGGCGAAGCGAGTCCTCTCGTCACCGCGCGCGACGGCTTACAGAACCTTCGAATCACCGATGCGATCGTGACGGCCGCCAGGACGGGATGTGTTGTGGAGACGTCCGTCGCGGCTGCTAAAAACTAGGGCAAAACCATGAAAACGTTTCTGATGCTGCATGGCGTGAATCACAACATGTTCGGCAAGCGCGATCCCGTTCAATACGGAACGGCGACGCTCGCTGACATCGATGCGCAGCTTCACGCGCTGGCCAAAGAACTGGGCGTAACGGTCGAGACTTATCAGACCAACAACGAAGGCGACATGTGCGAGCGAATCCACAAGGCGTTCACCGATCAGGTCGACGGCGTGCTGATCAATGCGGGTGCATGGACGCACTACAGCTACGGCATACGAGACGCGCTCGCGATACTGACCGTGCCTGTCGTCGAGATTCACATGTCGAACATCCATGCGCGGGAAGCGTTTCGCCATCACTCGGTGTTCGCCGAAATCGTGAAAGGGCAGATCTGCGGCTTCGGCATCGACAGCTATTCGCTCGGGCTCCGCACGGTGGTGTCGGCGGCTGCGTGATCGTCGCGGGCATGACGCGCCGCGTTCACGGAAAGGGTATCGGCAAGGCGCAATGCAATGGCTACAATGGCGTCATTGCGCTGGACAATACGCCGTGAGCCCATCCGAACTTCCTGATCTCAAACTGCTTCAGCTTTTCGACCTGCTGTATGACGTGCGTAGCGTCACGCGGGCAGCGGAGCAACTTGGCCAAAGCCAGCCGACCATCAGCATCTGGCTGGGGCGTCTGCGTGAGTATCTGCAAGACCCGCTCTTTGTTCGCACGCCGGGCGGCATGACGCCGACGCCTCAGGCCGACGCGCTCATCGGTCCGTGCCGAGAGATACTCGAATCGCTTCGACGCTTCGCCGCATGGGAAATTTCGTTCGACCCGAGCACCGCCAAGCGCCGCTTTCGCATCTGCATGACGGACGCGAGTCATATCACGCTTCTGCCGCGAATCCTGGCACGCGTGCGCGAGGAAGCGCCGGGTATTCGGCTAGAAGCCGCCCGCATTGATGGGAATACCGAAAGGGCACTGGAGTCCGGTGAAGCCGATCTTGCGATCGGGCATGTTCCTTGGCTCGGCGGCGGTATGTATCAGCAACAGCTGTACATGCAGGATTGGGTCTGCCTGGCCAATCGGAATCACGCGCGGGTGCGCAGCAGGCTGACGCTGAAGCAGTACCGTAGCGAGGGGCATGTGGTCATCGCAGGCGGCACCGGGGCTCAGCAGCTCGAACAAGCCTTATTGCGCGAGAACATCGAACGGGACGTTGTGCTCGAGCTTCCGGGCATGCTCGGGCTGGGATCCATCATCGCATCGACGGATTTGATCGCCACGTTGCCGAGGAACATTGGCGAGACACTCGCCCGAGTCAATGGCATCGCGGTACATTCGTGCCCTCTACCGGTCGACCAGTTCGCCGTGCGACAGCACTGGCATGCGAAGTATCACCACGAGGCAGGGAACCGGTGGCTTCGCTCTATCGTGGCTGATCTCTTTCTCGATAGAAGCTAGTCGCTGGTCTGTACCAGCGTACGCGCATTCTATGATTTGCAGCGATCGATTCGCGGTAAGCCTTCGAAGAATGGATCCGTTCGAGAATGGGGCGGGCTGCTAAGCGTTTGCCACTGCCACGCGACGGCGATCATCGTACCTATTCCTCGTCGCCCCGCTGAGGCGTGCCGGCGTCTTGCAGCATCGTGCCAGTTCTTGCAAAGCGTTCATGCAGTGCGAAAGCCTTCTCCAGACAATGCGGCGTGTGGCCGCCGCGCGCTTGTGCGTCGCGGTAATAGTCGCGCAGCATATCCTGATACAGCGGGTGCGCGCACTTCTCGATCACCGTCAGCGCTCGTTCACGAGGCGCAAGGCCGGTCAGGTTAGCGAGTCCGCGCTCGGTCACGATGACGTCCACATCGTGTTCGTTGTGATCGCAATGCGGCACCATCGGAACGATGCTCGAAATGCAGCCGTCCTTCGCAATCGATTTCGTCGCGAACACTGCATATGATGCATTGCGCGCGAAGTCTCCGGAGCCGCCGATGCCATTCATCATGTGCGTGCCGCCGACGTGCGTCGAATTCACGTTGCCGTAGATATCGGCTTCCAGCGCGGTGTTGATCGCGATGAGTCCGAGCCGGCGAATGACTTCGGGATGATTGCTCACTTCTTGCGGGCGCAGCACGAGCCGGTCGCGATAGCGGTCGAGATCGTTCAGAACCTGTTCCTGGCGTTTGGCGGAGAGCGTCATCGACGCGCCCGACGCGAAGGCGAGCTCGCCGGCATCGAAGAGATCGAAAGCCGAGTCTTGCAGCACCTCGGAATAGAGCGTCAGTGCTTCGAAGGGCGACGCGGCGAATCCCGACAGCACCGCGTTCGCAATGGTGCCGATGCCGGCCTGCAACGGCGGCAAGGTCTTCGGCAGACGGCCGCGCGACACTTCATGCTGAAAGAACTCGACGAGATGACCGGCGATCAGCGCGGTATCTTCATCTGCGGGCAGCACGGTCGAAGGGCTGTCAGGCTGATTCGTGATGACGATGGCCGCGATCTTTTCGAAGGGAACGTCGATGCAAGTGCCACCGATACGATCGCTCGGGCTAACGAGCGGCAGCGGCGCGCGTGAAGGCCGCGGCGCGGGCGACCAGATATCGTGCAAGCCTTCGAGCGCGAGCGGCTGCGCAAGATTGATCTCCACGATGACCTTTTGTGCCAACATCGCAAAGGTCGCCGAATTGCCGACGGACGTGCTCGGCACGATGCCACCCGACTCGGTGATCGCGACAGCTTCGATGATCGCGATATCGAGTGCGCCGAGGCGCTGGTCGCGCAATAGCTCGACGGTCTCCGAGAGATGCTGATCGACGAACATGACGTCGCCGCGATTGATGGCGCGACGCAACGTGGCATCGACCTGAAACGGCAAGCGACGCTCCAATGCGCCAGCTTCGGTAAGAAGGCGGTCGATGTCGTTGCCGAGCGACGCGCCGGTCATGAGCGTAATGCGCAGCGGATCGCTTTCCTCACGTGCGCGGCGCGCTATTTCGAGGGGTACCGCTTTCGCATCGCCGGCGCGGGTAAAGCCGCTTGCGCCCACGCGCATGCCATTGCGCACGAGCCGCGCTGCATCGGCTGCGGATGTGATCTTTGCGCGTAGCGCGGCACTACGAATGCGGTCTTCGAACATCGGTATCTCCACCAACTCTGCATGAACCACGCGCTCGCATGCGCCTTCATCGTGACCGGTCACTGCTGTCGGCGCCGGGATGCGATTCTTTTAGCTACGATTATTCGAGCGCCATCGCGCTTTAACTGCCGCCGAAAAAGACCGTGCAATAACTCGCCGGGCCAACGCACGATTGCGACTGATTCGACGGCTGGTTCGTGGACTGAATCGAAGACTGATTGGCGTTACTGTTAGCAGCGGGCGCGGACGTTTGCGCCATCGCGAGCGATGCGCCCGATACCATGATTGCAGCGACTACGAATTTAAGCGACTTCATCGAACTCTCCTTGGGACTTACCGCCGGCGTGAATTGCCTCGGCAATGGAGACACTATAGGCAGCCAGCTTCGGGCGATAAATCGTCGCGCACGGAAGGCACATTTCCATGCCGAGGAAAGATCGGTTCAGCGGGAAGCGCCAAAAGTCGCATCCGAATCGATCAGCGCGCCGCGTATGAAATGCAGGCACGCCAGAATGCGGCGTAGGTCGCGCACGCATTCGCCGCCATCCACGCTCGACGCTTTCGCGCACTCGACGAGGGCTTCCGCCGCGAAGATCGACCGCACTACAGAGTTGATCGCGCGCCGAAGCGACGCACTGGAGGGCATGCGAAAGAGCATGGCGACTTCGCGAAGCATGAGCGCCACGGATGATGCCCATGTGAGACGAATGGGCGGTGGAATCGCATCGACGTCGAGCGCCGCTTTCAGCGTGCGCAGATCGATCATCGCCTGTCCTACTTCGAGCGTGACGAGCATCCACGCCAATGCGCGACGATGTCCTCGCGAAGACTGAGCGGAAAGCGCCAACAGTTGAGACATCAGATCATGCGTGCCCGAATGAAAGCGTTCGCTCAGGGAAGCCAGAGGGCCTTCGCAGGCGAGCGCGGCTTGCGCACGCAACGCGGCAAGTGTCTTGCCGACGAGCCACGGCGTATGCGGCGGCACGAGAATGGCGCATGCCGCCGACGTGACGAGCATCGAGACAAGAATGGCAATGCCGTTGTTCAACAGCGTGGCCGGGTCATAGACGATGACGTTATCGGGCGCTGCAAGCAGGCAGAAGAAGACGCAGAATCCCACGCCGTAACCCGCTGTCGGCCGGCGCATCGCAATGAAGGTGCCCAACGCGAGCGGTGTGGAAAGCATCGCGCAAAGCAGCGGGAAGCCATCTATCGCGGGATAGACCCGGCACAAGAAGACATAACCGATGATCATGGCGCCCGCCGTTCCCACAGCCATCTGCGCAACGAAACGCGCCGGCCGCGCCGATGCCGATGACAGCCCGCAGGCCAGCGTCGCGCCGATCAGCGCCAATCCGCCGCTCGGCCATGCAGTGGCGATCCAGAAGGCCGCGACGGCCGCCATCACCATCGCCGTGCGGGCGAATGTCGTGGCGACCACGAAGCCGTCCGTGTTCGCGACGTAGTGCGCGAGCGGCATGTCATCGCGCTGACCTGCGGACAGTGCCGCGCGCAGTTGCGCTATGCGGTCCATGTCGCCGATCAATCGTTCGAGGAGTTCCGCGCATGTGACGACGTCGATCTGCGATGCATGCGGCAGGCGCGCCGATAGCGACGTTCTAAAGCGCATCAGAGCGTGCCGGTCGCAATCGGTCGAATCGAGCAGATCTGCAAACTTACTCAGGCAGGCCGCGAGCGCGGGGCACGCCATATCGGCGCGCAGCCGCTTGATCGACTGGTCCAGCGCATGAAGCCGCGCGCACGCATTCATGAACGCGTTATTCAATTGCGAGAGCAGCATGCGTTGAGGACGCAACGCGGGATTCTCATACGCCGCGAGACGCCGGGTTGCTTCGAAGCCGACGATATCCGCGACCAGTCCGGCGTAATGGCGCTCGCGCGCGCTTCGCTTGAGGCGGCCGCGCAGTATCTCTGCGGTAAGCGTCCTGAATGCGGCCTCGCGTTGCGCGAGCGTCGCAGTGAGTTTCGCGCTTGCATGCCGCGGTAGAAGCAACGCACTGACTAAGCCCGAGCACACGATGCCGAGCATGACTTCCGCGCCTCGCGTGAGCGTCGCGAGCAGAAGCTGACCGGGGGCCGTCACGAGCGGCACGCCGATCAACGCAGCCGTATAGCCCGCTAGCGCCCAGCCGTACCAGCGATACTGCCGATATCGCACCGCCAGCGCCGTGCAGGTCGCCACCCATATCGTCAAGCCGATGGCATATAACTCCGCTTGCTGCACGCATGCGGCGCCAAGCACGAGCGCCGCGACCATGCCGAGCAGCGTGCCCGCGAAGCGATAGACGCTCTTGGCGAGCACCATGCCTGAGAATGGCTGCATCAGGACGAAGGTCGTCGTCATCGCAATGCGCGGTTGCGGCAACTCGAGACGCATGGCGAGACCCATTGCGAGAAACGCCGCAATGAGTGTCTTGGACAGATGCAGCCACAGCGCGCCATCCGTCGCGAGCCAGTCGCGCAAGCCGTCGAAAACATCTCGCGCGAAGGGGGCGCGCTCGCCCGGCCGATCCATGAACGACATGCTGTTGCCCGCTGCTTTCTTCGTGAAGGCTGCGATTCTAGACAGCGCGCGTCAGCCGATTAATGAGGGAATCAGGGAACATTCTTTCCAGAAACAATAACAATAGGTCTAACTATTAAGCGGACAATAGTGACCTTCTGGCAACTGTGACGTTTTGATGGACACCCTACAGAACATGCGGGTATTTGCCCGCGTGATCCAGACCGGCAGCTTCACCGCCGCTGCGCAGTCGATGAACTCGACGACCGGCGCCATGTCGCGCGCCGTATCGGAACTCGAAGCGCATTTGCGCACGCGCTTGATGAATCGCTCGACGCGGCGTCTTGCGCTCACATCGGCAGGCGAGCGTTATCTGAAGCGCGTCGTGCAGATTCTCGCGGACATCGACGGGGCGGAAGAAGAAGCGAGCTGCGCGCACGAGCACCCGTCGGGCACGCTACGCATGTTCAGCTTCGCGAGCGTAGGGCAGCACTATATTCTTCCCGCCATCGCCCAATACCGCGCGCTGTATCCGGACGTGAAAGTCGAACTAACGCTGTCGCAGCGCATGCCCGATCTCTTCGAAGGCAGCAGCGACGTCGCGGTCGTGTCGGCAGCCGCGCTGTCCGATTCGGAAGTGATTTCACATCGGCTCGGCAGTACGTTCAGCATTCTGTGCGCGTCGCCCGAGTACATTCGCGCGCGCGGCGCGCCGATGCAGCCCGCCGACCTCGCGGACCACGATTGCCTCACCTTGCAGACGCCGGCATTTCCCGCGCGCGAATGGACGCTCGAAGGTCCGCAAGGCCGGGAGACCTTGCAGATCAGCGGGCCGGTGCAGGTGAACATCGCGGAGTCGCTGGTGGTGGCGATTCGCGAGGGCATGGGCATCGGCATGCTGCCGCTCTATGCCGCAATCGACGGCTTGCGCAACGGTTCGCTCGTGCGCGTGCTGCCGCAGCATACCCTTCAGTCCACGAATCTCTATGCGCTCTATGCGTCGCGCAAATTCATCGATGCAAAGACGCGTACGTGGGTGGACTTCCTGCGTGCGCATCTTCCCGGCGTGATCGCCCGCGATGAAGCCGCGCTTGCCGAGATCATGCAACGCGATGCGTCAGGCGGTGTCGCGCTGCCGATGACTCAAGAGCTCGCCGCGCAGGTGAGACACTAGGCGCTTCGGTCTCGCTCGCTTCGCCGCTTTCTCTCGCCGGATGACTTGCGCTCGCGTTCGAGCGAAGGCGAGCGCTCGGTCAGCAACGCTGCATCGTCGTTAAGAGCAGGCGCCGCCGCCGCGAACTGCCGCCGATAGTCGGCCGGTGTCGTGTGCCTCGCGGCCTTGAACTGGCGATTGAAATTGGCGACGTTCGCGAAGCCCGAGCGGGCAGCGATGACCGCAACGGGAAGCGACGTGTCGGCGAGCATGCGGCACGCGTGCCCGAGGCGAACACGGGTGATATAGCGTCCGACGCTCTCGCCTATATGCTGCACGAAGTACCGCGTGAGCGTGCGCTCCGACAAACTGGCCGCTGCGCAGAGTTCCGACAGCCGCAGCGGTTCCGCGAAACGCGCATCGATCATCGAAAGCACGCGGTTGATGCGCTCCGGTTCATGGCCGGACGGCCCCGTCGTCGCCTGATCGAAGGCGCTCGGTGAAGCGAGCGGCCGGCCGGGCGCGTCGGCGAGCGTGCAGAGAATATCGAGTGCCGCGCTCAGCCGTTCGCGCGCCACGTTCGAAAGCAACGCGTCCAGACGGCCGCGCATCCATTCACCGGCGGGCGGCTCGAACGCGAGTCCGCATGCGGCTCTGCGCAAGAGCCTGCGCAGCGGCTCGTATTCGCGGCAGCAGTCCGCCATGCGCCGCGCCCAGTCGCCGTCGAACCAGATTACGATCGCCACTTGCGGCGAAGAGGGCTCAATAGAGCGGTTCGACGCCCACGTATGCGGCAGATCGGGCGGGACCAGGACGAGATCTTCCGCGCCGTAGTCGTTGACCGCGTCCCCGATGTAGCGCTTGCCATGACTATTCATCGTCAGGGTTAACTCGTATTCGGGGTGGTGATGCCACTCGAACGGAATACGCGGAAGCCGCCGATGGTAAACCCGGACCGAACTATCTTCGCCGAACTCGACATGCTCGTATGCAGGTTTCATGGCCGAAAGCGCAAATGAATCGACTGGATAGTATCACTCGGTTGCAAGTACGCGTCATATGCTATCGCCACGATGAACCACAAGGGGACAAGCATGGCGCTCGTAATCGACGACGTGCCGGCCGCAATCCGGCAGGCAAAAAAGGAGCTTCGCGCGGCGTTGCCGAACTACCGGGAGGTCTTCGCCGAAGTCGAAGAATCGATCGGCGCAGCGGCAAAGCGAATCGCAGCGCAGCGCGATCGCGGAGAAAACGTCATTCCGGAGATTCAATTCTCCGACATCATTGAACAGCGCGTGACGGCCGAACAAATCGCGCTCGTCAAATCGCGCGGCGCATGCGTGATACGTAGCGTTTTCCCGCGCGCGCAGGTGCAGCAATGGGATGACGATATCGCGCAATACGTCGAGCGGAATGATCTCGACAAGCGCCTTGAAAACCGCGCCGAGGACAAGTACTTCGGTCAGCTGGCTTCGAGCAAGCCGCAGATCTACGGCGTGTACTGGTCGAAGCCGCAAGTGCTGGCCCGTCAGTCGGAATCGCTGACGGCGGCGCGCGTCTTCCTCAACAAGCTCTGGCGGAACGAAAGCGACGGACGCGTTCACTTCAATCCGGAACATGTGCCCGTCTATGCGGACCGTCTGCGCCGGCGGCCGCCGGGTTCGGCATCGCTGGGCTTGTCGGCGCATTGCGACGGCGGCTCCGTCGAGCGCTGGATCGAAAGCAATTTTCGCAAGGTGTATCGCCACGTGTTCTCCGGCAACTGGCGCGAGTACGATGCCTTCGACGCCGCTTTCCGCACCGATGTACAGGAGATCGCGTCTCCCGCCGTCTGCTCGATGTTCCGCACGTTTCAGGGCTGGACGGCGCTGACGCCGCAAGGCCCGGGCGACGGCACGCTGCAACTCGTGCCCATTGCCAACTCGATGGTGTATATCCTGTTGCGCGCGCTTCAGGACGATGTCGCCGACGACGACCTGTGCGGCGCGATGCCCGGTCGCGCGCTTTCGATCAAGCCGGAGTTTCATGCGCCGCTGTTCGAGGCGTTGTCGTCCATTCCCAAGATGGAAGCGGGCGACACCGTGTTCTGGCACAGCGACGTGATTCATGCCGTCGAGGACGAGCATCGGGGCGCGGGCTATAGCAATGTGATGTATATCGCCTCGGCGCCGTCGTGCGCCAAAAACGACGCGTATCTGAAGCGTCAGTTGCCGAGCTTCCTAAAAGGCGAAAGCCCGCCTGATTTTCCGACGGATCATTTCGAAGTCGACTTCATCGGCCGCGCGACGGCCGACGATTTGACTCCACTCGGCAAGGCGCAACTCGGTTTCAATCTGTAGCTGTAGTACCGGCATGCATGCGCGGTCTCTCTGATCGCGCATGCGTCGCTCGATCCATAACGATAAATTCGGAGACTGCAATGAAACAACAACTGACGTCGGTTGCGACGGCTGTCGCGCTGCTTGTCTCGGGCACTCATGCTGCTCTCGCTGCAGAACAGGTTTCGGTGCTTCACTGGTGGACCTCGGGCGGTGAATCGAAAGCCATTCGGGTGCTCAAGGACGACATGAGCAAACAGGGCTATGAGTGGAAAGACTTCGCGATTGCAGGAGGGGCGGGCGCGGCGGCCATGACGGCGCTGAAGACGCAGGTAATCTCGGGCAATGCGCCTTCGGCCGCGCAGATCAAGGGGCCGCTGATTCAGGACTGGGCCGAGCAAGGGATGCTGGTCACGGTGGATGCGCCTGCGGCTGACTGGAAAGCGCACACGCCCGCGCTAATCGATAGCGATATAAAGGCGGGTGGTCACTACGTGGCCGCGCCATTCTCTGTCCACCGGATCAACTGGCTGTGGATCAACAAGGCGGATCTCGACAAGGTAGGCGGCACGCCGCCGACGACATGGCCGGAGTTCTTCGCGCTCGCCGACAAGTTCCGCGCCGCGGGTATCACGCCGGTCGCGCATGGCGGCCAGCCGTGGCAAGACATGACGATCTGGGAGACGGTCGTGCTGTCACAGGGCGCGGACTTCTATCGAAAAGCGCTCGTCGATCTCGATCAAAAGACACTGACATCGCCGCAAATGATTCAGGTGTTCGAGACCGTTCAGAAGATCCGCTCTTACTTCGACAAGGGCTACCAGGGCCGCGACTGGAACCTCGCCACCGCGATGGTCATTTCCGGCTCGGGCGGCATGCAGTTCATGGGCGATTGGGCGAAGGGCGAATTCGCCAATGCCAACAAGAAGGCGGATGTCGATTATGTGTGCGCGGCCGCGCCTGGCACGTCGAACGCCTACACGTACACGGCGGATGCCTTCGTGTTCTTTCAGCAGAACGGCAAGAAGGACGCGACACCGGGACAGGTCGCGCTCGCGAAGACGATCATGTCGGTCGATTTCCAGCAGCAATTCAGCCTCTATAAAGGCTCGATTCCTGTCAGGCTGGACGTGCCGATGGACAAGTTCGACAGTTGCGCCAAGAAGTCTCGCGCGGACGAGCAGGCGACGATCAAGACGGGCGGGTTCTTGCCGTCGCTCGCTTTCGGTGAACTTCAGTCGCCGGTCACGGCTGGCGCAATCACCGATGTGGTGACGAACTTCATGAACTCGAACGAGGATGCGAAAGAGGGCGTGCGCAAGCTCGCCGCTGCCGCGAAGGTCAAGTAAGCGACGCGCAATCTCACTCACAACAGGAGACAGACTTGAATCCAGTCGCCAAAAGAAAATGGCCGCGCTCGGGGCTCGAAACAACGGTGATGGGCTTCGGCGCCGCGCCGATCGGCAACATCTTCAGGCCGATCAGCGAAGAGGATTCCGCGGCTTTGATTAAGGCCGCATGGGACGCGGGCGTACGCTACTTCGACACCGCGCCGATGTACGGACATGGCCTGAGCGAAGCGCGCTGCGGGCAGGCGCTGCGCTGGTATCCGCGTGACCAGTTCGTGCTGTCGACGAAGGTCGGCCGCCTGCTCAAGCCGGGCAAGCGCGCCGACATTCAATTCGCGCCGTGGGTCGACGGCCTGCCGTTCGACATCGCTTTCGACTACAGCTACGACGGCACGATGCGGTCTATCGAAGACAGTCTGCAACGTCTCGCGCTGGAGCACATCGATATTGCGCTGATTCACGACATCGATGTATTCACGCACGGAGAGCGCCAGCCGGAGATGTTCGAAGCGGCGATGGCGGGCGCATCGAAAGCACTGCTCAAGCTACGCGACGAAGGCGTCGTGAAGGCGGTCGGGCTGGGCGTCAACGAATGGCAGGTCGCTCAAGAAGCGATTCGCCGGCAGGACTTCGACTGCCTCCTGCTGGCTGGGCGTTACACACTGCTCGAGCAGGACGCGCTGGACGGCTTTCTGCCGCTGTGCGAAGCAAGACAGGTGTCGGTGGTTCTCGGTGGAGGGTTCAACAGCGGTATCCTCGCCACCGGCGCGATACCGGGCGCCAAGTACAACTATGCGCCCGCGCCCGAAGCCATTCTGGAGCGCGTACGCCAGATGGAGCAGGTATGCCGGGATTTTTCGGTGCCGCTCAAAGCCGCTGCACTGCAATTCGTTCTTGGGCATCCTGCGATACCGACCAGCATCCCGGGAGTGCGCACGGTCGCGCAACTCGAAGACAATCTGCGGACCTTCCGCACACAGATACCCGCGGATTTCTGGGCCGAGCTTAAACGTCGCGACTTGATTCGACACGACGCGCCGACGCCGGATTAGCAGTTGACGTCAGGGCGCGCTGCCATTTCATGCTCAACGTCGCACCGATAAGCAGGCTGGATGCGGCGCACGTGTCAGACAGCACGCGCTTACGCTATAGCGGATTAGCCGGAAGGCTTCGATGAATAGCCATCGAAGCCATTGCAGCTTCACCCACTGCGACGCAGATCTGATTGAGTGAATTCACTGCATCGCCCGCAGCGTAGAGCCCGTCCAAACTCGTGCGCTGATGCTTGTCGGTCACGATCATTCCGTCGCTGTCTCGCTCTACATCCAGGCCACTCAACAGGTCGTTTTGAGTGAGGCAGCCGAGTACCGGATAGATGGCATCGAATGCATGTCGGTGACCATTTTCGCAGGCGACGTTCAGCGGCGCCTCGGTGCTGTTCGGTAGATCGAGCGCCACAGTCGCGATCAGATCGATGGCATGCTGTGACGCGAGGGCACGCTCGTCTTGTGTCAGCGCATCCAGATCGGACGCGATGACTGCTACCTGCTGACAGAACGTGCGAAAGAACACCGCATGCGATAGCGCGCGTGACGCCGGACCTAGCATTCCGATTCGCTTGCCTTGCGCTTCGAATCCGTCGCATATCGCGCAAAAACGGAGCAATCCGCGCTGCGTCAGCCGCACGGCCTCGTCGACCGGCGGAAGTTTGTCGCGAATTCCACAGGCGAGTAGTGCGCGATGTGCGATCAGGGTGCGGGACGATGAATCGCCATTGCTGCCGTATTCGACGAGGAACCTGCCGTCTGCCTCTTTGATCGCCGTCACGCGTCCTTCGATAATGGGCACGTCGTAACACTCGATCTGACGACGCATCTTGGCGAGCAGTTCGTTTCCATTGATGCCGTTCTCGAAGCCAGCAAGGTTGCGCACGATGGGAATAAGAGACGCTCTGCTGTGACCGTCGTCGATCACGATCGTCGAGCGCCTAAATCGCGCGAGATACAGGGCAGCGGTGAGGCCAGCAGGACCGCCACCGACAATAATGCAATCGATCGGATCGTTCATCGATGTCTTCGTTTTCGGTCGATAGACCTGCGTTTTGCGTATGGGAGTGCGCACGCCGTTGTCGGACGTGCCGCTTGCGTTTCGGAATGCGTGAGCAATAGCGATTCCCAGCATGAAGAACGGCGGGTCCATCTGAGACGAGCGCCGGGTGGCGATGTCTCTATAGAAATGAAACGATCGGTGACTTTTCCAGGCGGGAAACCAGTAGGCGGAGATCTGGAAAGAATGACCGGCGAACGGCAAGTCACTAATGTTTGTTCTTATCTACTCGTGCGCCGTATTCGAAGCAGGCCAAAACGACAATGCCCACTTAAGAGTGGGCATTGCGTTTTTTTCAAGGAACGCAGCTTTAGCGTTCTGCTCGCTCGACGTTGAGCATGTTCTTGGGAATCGCCAGAATCAGAACGCAACTGACGAGTAGGCAAGCCCCGAGTGCATACGTCCCGTTATTGATATTCCCGGTCAAGTCCTTGGCGACGCTCGTAATCATCGAGCCTGTAAAGCCCGACAGGTTGCCGACAGAGTTGATGAGCGCAATGCCTGCCGCTGCTGCCGTGCCGGACAGAATCTGTCCGGGAAAGGTCCAGTAGATTGGCATCAGGCCGAGGATCGCGCAAGTCGCAACGGTCAACAGAAAGATCGACAGCGGCACATTGTTCGCGAAGTGAGCGCTGAGAATAAGGCCCAATCCACCGATGCACGCCGGAATGGCTGCGTGCAGGCGCCGCTCGCCCGTCTTGCGTGAGTGTGCCCCGTTCCAGCTCATCGCGACGACGGCGCACATATACGGAATGGCCGTCAGTAATCCGATGTTGAACGTGCTCTTCACTCCCGAGGCTTTAATGATCGACGGCAGCCAGAATGCCAGACCATAAAAGCCCGTGTTGAACGTCAACAGGATGAACGTCAGCAGCCAGACGCGCGGACTCTTGAGCGCAGCAGCGACGCTATGCGTCTTCTTGGCGCTTTCCTGTTGAAGGTTCTTGTGCAGCAATGCCTTTTCCGCGTCCGTCAGCCATTTGGCGGACTGAATGCCATCGCCCATGCGGAACAGCACAACGAATGCGACCAGTATCGACGGAATGCCTTCCAGCAACAGCATCCATTGCCAGCCACCCATGCCAAAGAGCCCGTGCGTGTGCTCCATCAGCCAGCCTGACACCACGCCGCCGAGGGTAAGGCTTACCGGAATCGCGATCAGGAACCCGGACATGGCGACGCTTTGACGCCGGGCGGGGAACCAGTAGTTCATGTACAGGATGATGCCCGGGAAGAATCCCGCTTCGCACACGCCAAGCAGGAAACGAAGGATGTAGAACATCGTCCCTGTTCCGACATGGAAGAAACTGGCCAGCGGCGAAATGAAGGCGAGCGCCGAAGACACGATGCCCCACGTCACCATGATCCGGGCAATCCAGAAGCGCGCGCCGTACTTGTGGAGCAGCAGGTTGCTCGGCATCTCGAAGAGGAAATAGCCCCAGAAGAAGATGCTTGCGCCGACTGCGTAGACGCTGTCGCTGAGCCCGAGTGCATCCAGCATCTGCAGCTTCGCGAAGCCGACGTTGACTCGGTCCAGATAGGCGACCACGTAGCAAAGCAGCAGCAAGGGCAAAATGCGCTTCAGGACTTTCCGGTACAACTGGTCTTCGGCCTCGTCCCCGACGGCTGCCCTGGAGGCGGCAGCCTGAGTGATGGTTGGCATCGTATTTGTCTCCGTACTATGTGTAGTCAGCTAAGTCGTGGCTTGCGCCTGAAGGGGCGCATCCTCTGCATCTTCGAAATGAGTACCGTTAGTTACCGGTAACATCGAAGGCTGGCGGGGCCGGATCGGATGATATGTTATCGGTAACAAAGGTAACACGATCGCATCTCGTGCCGCAAGCTGCGGGAAGTGCCGAGTGCGACAGCGAGGTCCGCGCAACCCGGCTATGCGATAGGCGCCTCTCAGGCTATGTCTTCCGCAGAACCGACTCGGATCGCAAGCTGTCTTCGATGAACTGGATCAGCGCGCGCAATGCGCGGCCGTTGTTCGCTGCCTCGCCATAGACGGCGATTTCGCATGCGGGCAGCGGCGGCAAGTGCGGGCTCAGGTCCCGCAAGCCCGGGTTCCGCGCGAGCGATGACTGCCCCAGTATGGCAAGGCCCGACCCTGCGGCAATGGCCGCCTCGACGCCGAGCAGACTGGTGCACGCGTACACGACGTCGGCGGGACGTCCGACGGACGCGAGCGCATCGATGGCCATGCGCCGATAGGCACACTGCGGAGGCAGCGCCACCAGCGGAACCGGCCCGCTGTTGCCGAGCTCGAAGTCATCGGCTGCGACCCATCTCAGTGGCTCGGTCCACACCACGCGTCCCCCGCGTTCATCTCCCTCGCGGTTAGCGACGACAACCTCCAGCGCTCCGGATCGCATGTGCTCAAGCAGATCGGCCGACAGTCCCACTTGAACCTCGAGTCGCACCTTGGGATGCGCTTGCCTGAAGCGCGTCAGCACGCGGGGCAGATGATCCGGCACGAACAGTTCGCCGATGCCGAGCCGTATCGTCCCCGTCGCCTCCGAGGCCCGCAAGTGCGCGAGCGCGGCGTCGCTGTCGCGAACGAGGCGCCGGGCGTAGCCCAGCAGCAGTTCGCCAGCGGGCGTGAGTGTCGTGCGGTGCGCGTTGCGCTCGAACAGCTGCTTGTCTAGCGCTTCTTCGAGCTTCCGAATCTTGAGGCTGATGGCCGATTGCGTCCGTCCGACACTGGCCGCCGCCGCCGTGAAACTCCCGCCGTCCGCAATAGCCAGAAAGGTTCGGAGACTGTCGAGATCGAGCCGAGGCGTCGTCATTGCGATGTGCGCGGAAAAGAAAGGCTGGATCTTAGCATTAGCCTCGCTCATGCACGGGATTGGAATTAGTCGTTTTGCAAATGCTGTGGCGGGCGCTATCGTCCTTGTTCCGGATAAGAAGGTCCATCTATGAAAGCTTTTGTATTGAACGAATTCGGCGTCGAAGGGCACGTGCTCGATACGCTTCCGATCCCCGAGCCCCAAGCAGGCGAACTGCTCGTCGCCGTGCACGCCTCGGGTGTCAACCCGGCGGATCTCAAGATCAAGGCGGGCGAACTCGGCCCGGCCGCGCCCGCGCTCCCGGCGATCCTGGGCATGGACTTCGCCGGCATCGTCGCGAAGGTCGGGGCCGGCGTCGAGGATTTCGACGTGGGTGACGCCGTGTACGGCTGTGCTGGCGGCGTCAAAGGCAGAGCCGGATCGCTCGCCGAATACATGGTGGTCGACGCGCGCCTCGTTGCCCCGAAACCGGCCCGCCTCTCGATGCGTGAGGCCGCCGCCCTCCCGCTCGTTGCGATCACGGCCTGGGAAGGTCTCGTGGATCGCGCGAAGGTCAGCCTCGATGAGAAGGTACTGGTCCACGCGGCGGCAGGCGGTGTCGGCCATATCGCCATTCAGCTCGCGAAGATCTTCGGCGCTCGGGTGTTCGCGACCGCATCGACGCCCGAGAAGCTCGCGCTGGCCGAACGCCTCGGCGCCGTCGCGATTCCCTATCGCGACATGCCGACCGAGGACTACGTCGCCCGATACACGGATGGCCGGGGCTTCGACATCGTGTATGACACGGTGGGCGGGCCGACGCTCGAACAGTCCGCCATGGCGACTCGCCTGTATGGGAGGCTCGTTACTTGCGCCGCGTGGGGGCAGCACAATCTCGCGCCGGTGCTCGGGCGCAGTCTGGACCTCATCGGCATATTCATGTTGTTGCCGATGCTGACGGGCGCGCGGCTCGAAGACCACGGCGTCATCTTGCGCAAGATTGCCGCGCTGGTGGATGAAGGCAAGCTGTCACCGGTCGTCGATTCCGTCCGCTTCCAGCTTGCGGACACCGCAGCCGCTCACGCACGCCTGGACAACGGCGAAGCGGTGGGCAAAGTCGTTATCGATATCGTCAATTGAAGAGGAGCAGGTCTCATGTCCCAAGAAGTCACTGTCGTCGCAACGGTTCAGGCGCGAGCCGGGATGGAAGCAGAAGTAGAAGGCATCATCAGAACGTGCGTTTCCGCCACGCGTCACGAATCCGGCTGCCGGCTCTACACCGCGCATACCGACCCGCAGCATGCCGGGCGGTTCGTGTTCATCGAAAGATGGGCGAGCCGCGAAGCGCTTGCCAAGCACGAGCAGGAACCGCATTTTCTCGCCATGGCCGAGGCGTTCAAGACGCGCCTTGAAGGGCCGATCGAAGTGCAACTGCTTCGCGAGCTGGTGTGACTCGCTAGATAGCTATGTGGCGCGTTGAAGCGCTGGCGGCCCTTCGCGTGGGCCGCCGCTTGGCTTTCGCATGAATCTGCGAAAGCGTGATCCTATCCGACGCAAATGCCCGGCACGGCGACCTT
The DNA here is from genome assembly GCF_023631445.1 of Caballeronia sp. GAWG1-5s-s. Classification (NCBI taxonomy): domain Bacteria; kingdom Pseudomonadati; phylum Pseudomonadota; class Betaproteobacteria; order Burkholderiales; family Burkholderiaceae; genus Caballeronia; species Caballeronia sp. GAWG1-5s-s. The sequence continues at coordinate 270,210 of NZ_JALQDC010000033.1, forward strand.
CTGAAAGAGATGCGGTGAAGTCATCGCCGACGAAGGGTAGGCGGCGAGGCTCGCCCTGAAATCCGGATGACCGAATGCCGCTCGAAAATGCGCGTTCGACTCCCACACGGCATAGTTCAGATACGTGGGACTGTCTCCGACTGCCCGGTGCAGTTGCGTCGAAATGAAACCCGGCTGCCGCTTCATAAATGCCGCGTCGTCCTGCCAGACTTTCAGAAAGGCTCGCTCGTCGGCCGGGTCCAGCGTGAAGACATTCACCAGAACGACAGGGGCAGCGTCGATGCCAAGTTGACGCTCGATCGGGAAAGAAGGGTCAAGCGGTTTCAATTGCAGCATGGTCAGCTCCGTTGGTCGAAAAGACAATGACAGCGATGATGGAATTGAGGGCCGCGTCGCTGCTCCCACATCTGATCGGTCCCGCCCTGCCGAACCAGACATCGATAAGCGCCCCGCTTGGCAAAGGACTTGCTTCAAAGGCCGCCACCCCCGTTCGCCGATGATCCTGTCATGCCGAGACCGTCGTTTTCCACGCAGCTTCTCACGCTCTGGGCTCTGATCGCGGTGCTGTGCGGTCTGCTGAGCGTCGCGGTATGGCTCATGTTGTCGTCGGCGCTGGGCGAGCGTGTCGTGGCCGCGAGGCAGCAAGCGGAGGCAGCGTGCACGGCGGTGGCGTCGCGCTACGACCTGTCGATGCAGCGTTCCGGCGAAACGAACGTCGACCTCATGCACGCGGTGCTCGATCTCGTGCTCGTGCAGACCGACGGCATTGAAGGCGGCTTCTGGACCAGCCAGCCGCCGTCGAATGCGTCCAACGGCTTCATCGCATACGCATTTCCTACCTATGGCGGCAGCGGCGTCAAGCGCGACATTCCCGAAGCCGAGACGCCGCTCATTCTTCGTACGCTCAAGAGCGCATCGAGCGCCGGAGCGTTGCACGCGGAAACCGTGTCGAGCGGAACGGACGCGGTGCTCGCGGTGGCCTGTCCCGTGCCGCGTCACGCGGCGCTGTTCGCATGGACGCTCACGCGCGCGCGCCCGCCGCTCGGACCGTACGGCGAGCGCGCCACCGCCATTCTGGCGGGCGTGCTTGCCGTCATCGTCGTGCTCGCGTTGTTTCTCGCCTTGACGCTGAAGCGCTGGCGACAGAACCTCGCGCTGCTCGAACAGTCGCTCGCGCCCGGCGGCGATTTCGAGCGCGGCAAACGGCTGGAGCGCATCGGCGAGCGCGATCTCGATCAGATCGTCGATGCGCTCAATCGTTACGCGGACCGCGCCGAGCGGCTCAAGCGCGACGCCGACGCGCTGAACCGCAAGCTCGCGCAGGCGGAACGCTTCAGCATGCTGGGAAAGATGGCCGCGCAGATCGCGCATGAGATCCGCAACCCGGCGGGCGCGATGCGTCTCAAAGCGGAGAACGCGCTGGCCGGTGACGGCGCGCGCCGCGAAGCCGCGTTGAAGACGATCATCCAGCAAGTGGGACGCATCGAATCGCAGGTGACGAGCCTGCTCGCGCTGACGCAATCGGTGACGGTGCACGCGCGCGAAGTCGATCTGCGCGCCTGGCTCGACGATATCGTTCATACGCACGAATCGCGCGCCGAAAGCAGGAATGTCGCGCTGAGTCTGGAAGTCGCACAGTGCGAGACGCCGCCGGTTTTCGACCCGGCGCAACTCGCCCGCGCGCTCGACAATCTCCTCGTGAATGCGCTCAGGCACGCGCCGTCGGGCGGCAACGTGACGGTTCGCGCATACGGCGTCGAAGAGCAAGAGGGCGAAAGGCTCAGGCTGGAAGTCATCGATAATGGAGCCGGCGTGGCCCTGGCCGAGCGGGAGCGGATCTTCGAGCCGTTCGTGACCGGCCGGCCCGAAGGCTCGGGTCTCGGTCTCGCTGTCGTGCGCGAGATTGCGTCGGCGCACGGCGGCCGCGCTTACCTTGCCGACGATTCCAACGTGACGCGCTTTGTGATCGACTTGCCATGGCGACCATCCTGATCATCGACGACGACGACGCGTTTCGCGAAGGCCTCGCGGAAACCGTGCAGGACCTCGGCCACTCGACGGCCGAGGCGCGTTCCGGCGAAGAAGCGCTGGAGCTCTTGCGCGGGCGCGCGGCGCCCGCCTGCATCTTTCTCGACTTCCGCTTGCCGGGCGCGGACGGCGTCGCCGTGCTGGAGACGCTGCGCGCGACGCCCGGTTTGCAGACCGTGCCGGTGGTGATGCTCACCGCGCACGCAACGAGCGACAACACCATCAGCGCCATGCGTCTCGGCGCGTTCGAGCATCTCGCCAAGCCGGTCGGACGCGACCAGATCGCCGCGCTGCTCGATCGCGTCCTGTCGGCGCAGATGGACGCGCCGGCCACGCGCGCGTTCGCGGACGAAGTCACGTCCGACGAGCCGCAATTGCTCGGCGTGAGCGAGGCCATGCGCGAGGTGCAGAAGCGCCTCGGCCGCGCCGCCGGCACGAACTCGACCGTGCTGATCACCGGCGAAACGGGAACCGGTAAGGAAATCGCCGCTCGCGTGCTGCATCGCGCGTCGGCTCGCGCGAGCGGTCCGTTCGTCGCCGTGAACTGCGCGGCCATTCCCGAAGATCTGCTCGAAAGCGAATTGTTCGGACACGGGAAGGGCGCGTTCACCGGCGCGCAGCGCGACAGGCGCGGGCGAGTCGAAGAGGCGCATGGCGGCACGCTCTTTCTCGACGAAGTCGGCGACATGCCGCTCGCCATGCAGGCCAAGCTGCTGCGCGTGCTGCAGGAAAGGCAGGTCACGCCGCTCGGCACGAACCGCGTCGTCACGGTCGATGTACGCGTGGTCGCCGCCACGCATCGCAACCTCGCTTCGATGGTCGAGGCGGGCACGTTCCGGCAGGACTTGCTGTTTCGTCTGAACGTGATTCCGTTGCACATGCCGCCGCTGCGCGAGCGCGTGGCCGATATCCTGCCGCTCGCCGAACACTTCCTCGCGGCGGCATCGAAGAATGTCGCGCGCAAGCATCTGTCAGCCGATGCTCAACGCCTGCTCGCCACGTTCGCCTGGCCGGGCAATGTGCGCGAGCTTGCCAACGCGATCGAACGGGCGAGCGCGCTCGGCGCCGGACAGGTGCTCACGCGCGACGACTTCGCGTTTCTGACCGCGACCGCGCCGCGAAACAACGCGGACGACGCGATTCCGCAGGCTTTGCTCGAGCTTCCGCTGCCGCAAGCGGTCGCGCAACTGGAGCGCGCACTGATCGTCCACGCGTTGTCGGCGTCGGGCGGCAATCGCGCCGAGGCGGCGAGGCGGCTCGGCATCAGCCGGCAGTCGCTCTATACGCGCATGTCGGCGCTCGGCATGTCCGAGGCTTCGGCTGGCGTCTGAAGTCGTCAAGGAACCGGACATGCGCTGTCGGGTTCCTTGACACATCGAGCCGCTTATTGGCCGCAGCGCATTGAATTCTCGGCGTTTGTCGATTGGCATAGGCCTTGCAGATCTCTCCTCGTCAAGCGTAAGGAGTGAATCATGCAATCGACTCGATACCCCAGCCCGAGAAGCGCCGTGCTCGCGGTCTTGCTCGCGGCGAGCGCCGGCTGCGCAGCGCAAGTTCCGCCGCCGTCCGCGGGAATGCCGGCGCCGCGACCGGTAGCGTCCGACGCTCCGCCGCCTCCTGTCGCCGGCGCGCCGATGCCTCCGCCTCCGCCTGCGCCGCCACGTCCGGGCGCAGCGCCGGTTCCGCTTGCCGACGCCGCTTCGATGGCGACCACGCAAGGCACGGTCGCGCGCTTCCTGACCAATCCTGACGGCGATGCCGACGGCTTCTTGACCGACGACGGGACACTGGTGCGCTTTCCTCCGCATATGAGCACGCAACTGACTTCGGCCGTTCGCCGAGGCGATGCCGTACAGGTGACCGGCCGGCGCGACGAAGACGGCAGCTTCGCGGCGCAACGCATCGTCGATACACGGAGCGGCCGGCAAGTGATTGACGAGCCGCCGATGCGCGGCGCGCCGGCGTGGCCCCGCGACGCACGCGCGGAAGGACTGTCGCGCCTGAGCGCGCAAGGACAGGTGGCGCGCGTCACGAGCGCGCCGCGCGGCGAACCCGATGGCGTAATCCTGTCCGACGGCACGGTCATCAAACTCACGCCACCCGTGGCTCAACGGTTCCCGGCGCTGGTTCGCGCCGGCGCGACCGTATCGGCGCAAGGCTACGGCACGCGCAATCAATACGGCACCGCGCTTCAGGCGACGGCATTCGGCACGCCGGGCAATCTGACGCCGCTCTACGACCGCGCGTCGCCCATGCCTTGACGCGGGCTATCGCAAGCGCCTATCACTCATACACATTAAGGACAACGAACATGCATTGGATCGACCCAGCAAGCCTTCCCGAAACACGCGGACACGTCACGCACTTTCTATTGAATGCTCACGGTGAAATCGACGGCCTCGTCATAGGCTCACGTCAGGTTCACTTTCCTCCGCATTTGTCGAAGCAACTCGCGCGGCATGTCGCGCTGGGCGATGAAGTGCGCGTGCGCGGCGTCAAGCCTCGCCATGCAGACATGATCGCCGCCGTTTCGCTGACGACGCGCCGCGGCGTGGTGATTCTCGACGACAGTCCGCATGCGGGCGGCGAGACGCATCACAAACCACACGTCGAACGCAAACCGATGGAAGCCTTCGGCGAAGTGGTGCTTTCCCTGTTCGGTCCGAAAGGCGAATTACGCGGGGCCTTGCTGGACGATGGCACGTCGCTGCGCATGCCGCCTCATGCCGCAGCGGAGCTGGCGGCTTACCTGAGTCCGGGCGCGCACGTTCACGCCTGGGGACTCGGCGTGAAGAACCGGCGCGGCCGCACGATCGAAGTCGATGAAATAGCCGAACTCATCGACGCGCCCGAAGCGGCCTGACGAGCTTTCCATTCGTTCAAGGAGCATGTGTCATGTTGAGCTGGGTGCACTTCGGGGACCTTCATGCCTCGGGCGACGACCAGTACGAGAGTCTCGATCATCTGAAGTCGATGATCCGCGTGATCAACCGCCACTTGTCCGACCGGGTGGACTTCGCGTTTCTTCCGGGCGACAACGCGAACAACGGCACGCCCGAACAGTACCGCAAGATAGCCGACGAAGTGGCCCGCCTGACGCTGCCGCTTCATGCGATACCCGGCGATCACGATTACGAGCCCGGCCACCTCGACGCCTTCAACGCCTTTGCGAACGCCGCGTTGCCGATGTCGCGCATCGTGAAGGGCCACCGGTGCGTCTTTCTGGACGTCGTATCCGCCGGACGCGGCGGGCCGGACTTCAGGCTGTCGGGTCCTGATTTTCAGTGGCTCGAGCAAGAACTCGCGCTATCCGCTCGCGACCCGGAGCCGCCCGTCGTCTTCATGCACGCCTATCCCGGCGATATCGCCGATGGACACGCGCTGGCTTCGGCGTTCGCGCGCGCGAACGTCGCGATGGTCGACACCGGGCACACCCACTACAACGAGTTGCTAAACGACGGCTGGGTCGTCTACGCGGCGACCCGTTCGACCGGACAGGTCGAAGAAGACGATGGTCGCCCGGGATTCTCGGTCGCGGCGGTGGATAGCGGTGTCGTCAGCTGGAAGTTCCACCCGCTCGATGCCTCGTGGCCCTTCGTCATGATCACGCGTCCGTCCGACAGGAGGCTGCATCGCAGCCGCTCCGCGCCGAGAAACGTGGACGCGACGCGCGTGCGCGTGCTGGTTTCCAATGACGACGTCGTGTCCGTCACCGGCCATCTCGACGGCATGCCGATTCCGTTCTCCCGGAGCGCCGACGAAACCGGCATCTGGCAAGCGGTTCTTCCGGCTGCCGCAACAGGTTACCGAGCGCGCCTGACGGTGACTGCCCGCACCGCTGACGGGCGAAGCGGCGAGGACGCGATCACGCTGCAACCGGCAGGGCATGCGGAGAAGCACCTCAGGCACTACGCCGCGCTCGGCACGGATGCGCACGCCGTGGAACCCTGGCCCGAGCACGGCATCCTCGGCTCGCAGCTCGGCCCCAACAAGAACGGTCGTCATTGGTGAACCATGAATCCCCAGTACGCGCTCGAAGGACTGAACTTCTTCATGGCCGATGTGCAGGCGGGCATCGGGCCGTTTCTCGGCGTCTTTCTGCAGGCGCAGGGCTGGCATCCCGAGGCCATCGGCACGGTCATGACGCTCGGCGGCATCGCGGGCATGCTCGCGACCTCGCCAGCCGGCGCGCTCGTCGATGCCACGCATCACAAGCGCGGCATCATCGTGGTCGCCGGGGTGATGACCACGCTCGCGTCGCTCGTGCTGTGGCTGTCGCATGGTTACTGGATCGTGGCGGCCTCGCAGATTTGCACGGCCGTGACGGGGGCCGCGCTCGGTCCGGCCGTGGCCGGCGTGACCTTGGGCATCGTGCGCGAAAAGGGCTTCGACCGGCAGTTCGGCCGCAATCAGGTGGCCAATCATGCGGGCAACGTGGTGGGCGCCGCGCTCTCGGGCTGGCTCGGATGGCGATACGGCTTCGGCGCGGTGTTCGTGCTTGCCGGCGTGTTCGGCATCCTGACGATCATCGCGACGCTGCTCATTCGACGCGACGCGATCGATCACGACAGCGCACGTGGTCTCGGCGGCGCGGCATCGAACGAGCATGAACGCGCGCATCAGCATGAGCATGCAAGCGGCTTTCGCGTCTTGTTGACCTGCCGGCCCTTGCTGCTGCTCGCGGCGGCGCTCGCCATGTTCCATCTGGGCAATGCCGCGATGCTGCCGCTCTACGGCCTCGCGGTCGTCGCGGCGCATCAGGGCGATCCGAGCGCGTTCACCGCGCAGACCATCGTCGTCGCTCAGCTCGTGATGGTGGCCGCCGCGTATTTCGCGAACCGCCTGATCCAGAGAATCGGCTACTGGGGCGTGATGCTCATCACGTTTCTCGCGCTGCCGGTGCGCGGCGTGGTCGCCGCGATGTTCATCACCGCGTGGGGCGTCTGGCCGGTGCAGGCGCTCGACGGCATCGGCGCGGGGCTGCAAAGCGTCGCGGTGCCCGCGCTGGTCGTGCGGCTCTTGCAGGGCACGGGACGGGTGAATGTCGGGCAGGGCGTCGTGATGACGGTGCAGGGTCTCGGTGCCGCGCTGAGTCCCGCGCTCGGCGGCGTGCTCGCGCAACACTTCGGCTACGCGAGCGCTTTTCTGGTGCTGGGCGCGGTATCGACGGGATCGCTCGCGCTGTGGCTCCTCTTCAGCAAAACGCTCAAGAAAGCGTGCGGCGTTCGCCGCGACGTCACTCACGAATCTCGTCTCGCCATATGAATCCGACCTTTCTCTCCTGGGGCATTGCGTTCGCCGCCACTGCCGGCGTGATCTTGCGGCCTTTCCGCTGGCCCGAGGCGATCTGGGCGGTGGCGGGCGCCGTCGTGCTCGTCGCGCTCGGGCTGCTTCCCGCGCAGCTCGCGTGGCAAGCGGTCGGCAAGGGCTCGGACGTTTATCTGTTTCTCATCGGCATGATGCTGCTGTCGGAACTCGGCCGTCGCGAAGGCCTTTTCGACTGGGTTGCGGCGCATGCCGTGAACTATGCCCACGGATCGCCTCGTAAGCTCTTCCTGCTCGTCTATCTCGTCGGTGTCGTGGTGACGACGTTCCTCTCGAACGACGCGGCCGCCGTCGTGCTCACGCCCGCCGTGTTCGCCGCCGCGAAGAAAGCGCGATCGAAGCCGCTTCCGATGCTCTATGTCTGCGCGTTCATCGCCAACGCAGCGAGCTTCGTCTTGCCGATCTCGAACCCAGCCAACCTCGTGCTCTATGCGAACCACACACCGGCGCTCGGTCTCTGGGTGGCGCGCTTCGCGTTGCCGTCGGTGATGTCGATCGTCGCCACGTTCGTCATGTTGCGCTGGACGCAGCGTAAGGCCCTGAACGGAGAATGCGCGCGCGACCTGCCCGTCGAAAGACTCAGCGCGAACGGCAAGGTCACGCTGGCGAGCATCGGCGTGACGGCGGTCGCGCTGCTCATCGTGTCGGCGTTCGACCTGCAACTCGGTTTGCCGACGGCGATTCTCGGCGTCCTGACGGCGCTCATCGTGCTGATCAAAGAGCGCGAGTCACCGGTCAAGCTCGTCAGCGACCTATCGTGGAGCGTGTTGCCGCTCGTCGCGGGCCTTTTCGTGCTGGTCGAAGTGCTCGATCACACGGGCGTCATACGCGAGATCTCGGCGCTGCTGAGACAGTCGACGCAACACGATCAGTCGATGACAGCGGCGGTATCGGGACTCGTCATCGCCTTCGGCAGCAGCGCGATCAACAACCTGCCCGCCGGGCTCATCGCGAGCGCGACGGCCTTGCAGGCGCACAGTCCGGAGCGCGTCATCGATGCCCTGCTGATCGGCGTGGACCTCGGCCCGAATCTCTCGATCACCGGCTCGCTCGCGACAATTCTCTGGCTGTCGTCGATTCGGCGCGAAGGCGAGGAAGTGAGCTTCATGCAGTTTCTGAAAGTCGGCATCGTCGTCATGCCTCCCGCGCTCGTGCTGGCGCTGGGCTGCCGCCTGCTGACCGGGCATTGATCTTCACAGACGGAGGACGAGAATGAGCAGCGCGTGGATCTATCCCTTCATCATCGTGGGCGGCATTCTTCAGGCTGCGGGCGCGCCGATCAATGGCGAGCTCAAGGCCGCGCTCGTCAATCCGTGGCTTGCGTCGAGCGTGTCGTTCCTGCTCGTCACGTTCCTCGCCATCGCCCTGTTCTGCATCCAGCCGACGCCGTTGCCGACGCTCGACGCGTTGCGCGGCATGAAGTGGTGGGCGCCGCTCGGGGGCATCGTAGGCGCCGTCGCGGTGTTTGCCGGTCTGACGCTCGTGCAGAAAGTGGGCGTCGGCACGCTCAATGGCCTGACCATCTGCGCGAATCTGGTCGCATCTGTCGCGATCGACCACTTCGGATGGATCGGCGTGGCCGAGCATCCGCTGAGCGGGCTGCGCGCGCTCGGCACCGTGTTGATGATCGCGGGCGTCGCGCTCGTCATGCGATTCTGAGGCTTCTCGACTGGCCGCTTCCTGGATGGTGCCAGCGCGCGCGCTCGTACTGCGCATTCGCTTCATGAAGCGTTCGAAAGGCGACCGCCTGCGGCGCGTTCAGCGGGACCGGGCGGCGCGCACCTGCTCTCGTTTCACTAGGTGGCGAGGACGGCGCTCTCGATCGCGCGGTTGAGTTGACCTACATCCACTGGTTTCGTGAAGTGGAAATCGAATCCGGCGTCCGCGGTGCTTGCCCGGTCTTGCGGCTGACCCCATCCGGTGATGGCGATGAGCGTCACGTCGTTCGTCGAAGGCGTTGCCCGGATGTGGCGAGCCACGTCGATTCCGCTGATGCCGGGCAAGCCGAGGTCGAGCAGAATCACCTTCGGGCTGTAGTGGCCGAGAAGCGCGACGGCTTCCTCGCCGGAATAGGCGGTCCGTACTTCGTGCCCCTCCATTTGCAGGAATGCCGTCATTGCGTCTGCTGCGTCGACATTGTCGTCGACGACCAGAATGCGATGCGTCGGAACCGACGAACGATCGGCAGCCGGGACGCGCGGCGAAGCCGGCGGTGACAACACCCGCGACGCGGCCGGAAGATGAATGGAGAAGCGGCTCCCCCGATCTTTTCCACCGCTCGACGCGGTCAGTCGGCCTCCATGCAGCTCGATCAGCGATTTCGACAGCGCCAGCCCGATACCAAGACCGCCCTGGCGGTGCTGATCGCGATTCACCTGCGAGAACATGGCGAAGATGGCGGACAACTTGTCCGGCTCGATACCGATGCCGTTATCCTCGACCGACAGGACGATTTCCGCGTCGTTTGCCGTCGCCGTGAGTTCGACGCGCCCGCCCGGCGGCGTGTATTTCGCGGCGTTCGTCAGCAGGTTGGCGAGCACCTGCGCGAGTCGAAGGCGGTCCGCCTTGATATGCAATGGCCGGGCGGGAGGCTTGATAACGAGCTCGTGCCCTTTGCCCGCGAGAATCGGCCGCGCGACCTCGAGCGCTTCGTCGACCACCTCCCGCAGCGCAACCGTTTCTCGGCGCAATTCCAGCGCCCCGCGCGTGATGCGCGACACGTCCAGCAGGTCGTCGAGTAAAAGCGCCATGGCGGCCGACTGGCGGCGCAGCACGTCGATGCACCAGCTTCTTCGTTCTTCGCTTAAGCTCGGCTGTTCGAGGATCTCGGCAACCTGCCTGATCGGCGCCAATGGATTGCGCAACTCATGCGCGAGCGTCGCAAGAAACTCGTCCTTGCGGCGGTCGGCCTCCGAAAGCGCCCGTTCGGCGCGCACGCGCGGCGTCACGTCGACAAACCAGGCGACGACGGAACCTTCCAGCGACGCCGCGACCACATGAAACCACTGCTCGCCGTTTTCACCCTCAACGCGTACGTCGAAGGCCTCGCGTCCCGGACGCTCGGCAAGCGGCGCGAGTCGCTCGAGCAGAACATCGGCGTCCCAGCCAGCCGGACGCACGAACGAAGTCGAACTGCCGATCACCACCGCAGTGTTCTGATTGAATAGCGCTGCGGCCGCCTCGTTGAGGTAGTCCCATCGAAGTTCGGCGATACGGCGTTCGCGCACGACGGGCGTGAGGATGCAAAACGGCACGCCGGCGCTGTCCAGCGCCACGTCGAACCGGTGCCGGGCGTCGCGCTCGACTTGCAAGAGGCGATTGGCGGCATCGCGGGTCGCTGCTTCTGCTTTTCCTGCGCGCCGGGCCACCTTGGCCAATTGCTGCCCGGCCGTGACCAGAAATGCGCCGACCACCGAGTACGCGAGCAGCACGATCTGATCGTCCTGCTGCGGGACCGCGAAACTGCCGAGAGGTTGCATCCAGAGCGCGCCGAACGCGATGCCGCTTACGAGAAGCAGCAGCCCCGACAACGCCCCGAACAGCACCGTGATGAGCGGAAGGGTGGCGCTGATGAAGAGGAAAGTCAGCCGTCCGTGCGCCACGAGCGTCAGCGCCTGCTGAGCCAGCAACACGACGGCAGTGGATGCAGCGCCGAACAAGAGGCGCTGCTTCAGGGGATGCTGTGCGATGCGAACGATCATCGCTTCGACTCCGGTTGTTTCAAGGTCTTTCGTTTCATGCTGGATGTCGTCGTCATACCTGTCGGTATCGTGCTGAGCGATGCTGATCGCTACGTTCGGACTCCGTGGAGTGATGACCGCTTGGTCATCCGCGCGGCAGACAAAAAAAAGCGCCGACTCCGTTGCGGGAGCAGCGCGGAAAGTTCGTCAAAAATCCGAGGGCCGTTGACGAACCTGAGAGAAATGCAATTGTAAGGACAACCCGGATTGAGGTCTAATACGGTGTGCTGATGCGTGCGATCACTGATTCTTATAGGCGGATCTTCTTACTACCCGCGTTCGATCCGGGTCTTTTACCAGTTCGCTCTGCGCATCCGACAAGACGATTCCGGCTTACCATGACGGGCATGAGCGAGTCAGGCGGGACGCTCGGAAAGGAAGGATCACTCATCATGCAGACACGAAACGCGGGTCAAGGCCGGCGCAATTTTCTTCGCAACTCTGCGGCGCTGCCGTCGACGTTCCTGCTGCTGGCGCTCGGCGATGCCTATGGACGGCCCGGCGAAGTCCCGGCGACGCCCGCCTGCGCAGGCGAAGACGCGCCGACGCGGCAGCAGACGGCAGGTCCGTTTTTCCTGCCGCACTCGCCGCAACGGGCATCGCTGCTCGAACCGGGCATCGATGGAACGAGGATCGTCCTCACTGGACGGGTGGTTTCGACGCAGTGCAGGGCAGTTTCCGGGGCTTTGCTCGATTTCTGGCATGCCGACGACGCCGGCGAGTACGACGTCAAAGGGTTCCGGCTCCGCGGCCATCAATTCGCGGACAGCGAAGGGCGCTACCGGCTGGAGACGATTCTTCCCGGGCTATACCCCGGACGAACACGACATATCCATGTGACGGTGCAACCGCGCAACGGGGCCATTCTGACCACGCAACTGTACTTTCCCGGCGAGCAGCGCAACGCGCAGGATTCCCTGTTCGATCGCCGGCTATTGGTGACGATTGACAAGGCCGGCGAGCGAAAAGCGGCCCGCTTCGATTTCGTCCTCGCTTAAGTAACGCGTGCGGCTTGCGAAGGCGCGGCGGTCCGCGCATGCACGCGTCACTGCGAGGCCCCGGAACGCTCGATGCGCCACAGTTGCGTCTGGAGGCGCGGGCCGTTTTCGGGCTTGAACCAGCTCATGTCCTGTATGTGGGAGCTCGTGATATAGACCGTGCCGTCGGGTCCTTCGGAAAACGTGTCGGGCCAGCGTAGCCGCTTGTCCTGAACGACGGTTGCGATGCGATCCCCGTCACGAACCTTGACCGCGTCCTGTTCGATAGCGCTCAAGTAGATCCGCCCATGGGCATCCATCCAGAGACCGTCCGTCGGCTCCGTCTGCGCGACAGGCTCCACGCGAGCTTCGAGGTCCTTCTCCGCGAGACGCGGGTTCTGCAATGCGTTCGTCGCGATCCGATAAAGCGTGCGGCCGGTCAAGGCTTTCCAGTAGAGCGTGCCGCCATCGGGCGAAAGCGCAAGGCTGTCGGCGGCGAATTCGACGCCACGTCCGTCGGGCCGGCGCAACTCGTGCCCATCGGTGCGTACCACGACGTCTTTCTCCGGCTGCGTGCTCGGGTGGCCGTCCAGAACCCGTCGAGCTTTGCCGCTCTGCAAGTCCACGACGACGAGCGCTCCCTTGGCCCCGGCATCGGTCAGATAGGCATACCGTCCGTCCGACGAGAAACGCACATCGTTCAGATAGCTCCCCTGAGGCGCGACGGTCTCGTCGAAGCGAATCACCTGCGCGACCTTGTTCGCCTTCAAATCGATCTTCACCAGCTTGGGGCCGCCCTTCACGACCAGTGCCGTCGCTGGCGCAGCCGGGTCGACGACCCAAAGATTCCCGCGCGCATCCGCCACGACGCTCTGAACGCACACGAAGTGATCACCGGCTGACACCTGGTTCTTCTTGGCGTTGCGCCACGAATTCCATTCTTCGTCCGGGTAAGGCTTGATCTGGCCGTCGGGCGTCAGTTCGGCAACCGAGATCGGCGCATCTTCTGTCCAGCGTGGGAAATTGACGAAGATGCGCCCATCCTTGGAAACGGTCACGCCTGTGACCTGATGCTCGAAGCTGGCGACCTGTTGCAGCCGGGCCGTGTCTGGCGAAGCGCCAGATTGCTCCTGAGCGAAGGATGCGTTCGCAACAAGTGTTATCGCCAGAATGGCGGATGCGGCTGTGAATCGGGTCATGGTTTATCTCCTCGGGCGGCACTTATGACAAGCGTCGAACTCACGGCGCGAACACGGCACGGACGCAGCCGTCGGTCTTGTGCTTGAACATGTCGTAGCCGCGTGGCGCATCTTCCAGCGAGAAGCGGTGCGTGGCGAGATATGCGGGATTCAATTCGCCTTTCTGTGCGTGCGAGAGCAGGCGATCCATATAGGCCTGCCCGTGCTGCTGGGCGCTGCGCACCGTCATGCCCTTGTTCATGATGGCGCCCATCGGAAACTTGTCGATCAGCCCGTAGACGCCGAGCACCGACAGCGTGCCGCCTTTGCGGCAGGCCATCACGGCCTCGCGCAACGCCTGGCCTCGGTCCGTTTCCAGACGCAAAGCCTGCTTGACGCGGTCATACGCGTATTGCGGCCCGGTGCCGTGCGCCTCCATCCCTACGGCGTCGATGCAAGCGTCGGGTCCGCGGCCGCCCGTCATTTCCATGAGCGTGTCGAGAACGCTGTCGACTTGCGTATAGTCGATCGTTTCCGAGCCGGCATGCTCGCGCGCCATCTGCAAGCGCTCGGGGAAGCGGTCGATCGCGATGACCCGCTCGGCGCCCATCAGACGCGCGCTTTGCTGCGCCATCAGCCCGACGCCGCCGCAGCCCCACACCGCGACGGTATCGCCCGGCTGGATGTTGCAGAAGTCGGCGCCCATGTAGCCGGTCGGGGCGGCATCCGAAAGAAACAGCGCGGTCTCGTCCGCGACGCCGTCGGGGATCTCGAAGCAGTCGTTGTCGGCAAACGGCACCCGCACGTATTGCGCGTGCGCGCCCGCATAGCCGCCGAAGGCGTGGGTGTAGCCGTAGATGCCGGCCGTCGTATGTCCGCCCAAAAGCGGTGCCTGTAGTTCGGGCTTCGGGTGCGTGTTGTCGCACAACGAGTAGAGCGAATGCTGGCAATACCAGCACTGTCCGCACACGATGAAGGAAGGCACCACGACGCGGTCGCCCTTCGCGACACGCTTCACCTCGGAGCCGATGTCCTCGATCACGCCCATGAACTCGTGGCCGATGACATCGCCGGACTTCATCGTCGGGATGTAGCCATCGATGAAGTGGAGATCCGAGCCGCAGGTGGTCGACAAGCTGACGCGCAGGATCGCGTCGTGAGGGTTGATGATCTCCGGGTCCTTGACCGTCCCGACGCGCAAGTCATTGACCCCGTTCCAGTACAGTGCTCGCATGCTCGTTCTCCTTAGCGCTTCGTTGCGCGAGCAGCGGGCTGCCGCTCAGTGGTAGGAATCTCGCCGGTTTCGACGAGGCTCTTGAAGCGCCGCAGCGCGTTGTCGGCGATCATGTTCAGCGGCGTGTCGCCCAACAGTTGGATCAGGCCTTGGCCGAGCGCGCCGCCGGGCGGATCGAAGCGAACATGCAGTGTCGCTACCGTGCCGCGGTCGTTCGGGGCGGCGTCGAAGCGGATGGAGCCCTCGTTCGGAATGGCGGCGCCGGGCAGCGAGCGCCAGCCGATGCTCCCGCCGGGTTCATCGACGATCTCCGATTCCCATTCATAGAGGCGACCGAGGGGCGTCTTTATCTCCCAGCGCATGCGGTTCTCGCCGATCGGGCGCAACGTCGCGAAGCCTGACAGGAGTTGCGGGAGCGTGCGGGGATCGAGCCAGCGTTGACGGAGCGCGTCCGCCGGCTTGCCGATGGTGATGGCACGCCTGGCCTCGGGCTCGGCGCGAGCACGCCCACTTTTCGCCTCGTCATGTGCTCTGCCGCGTTGGAGCGGGACACCGCGCCCCGCGCTCCACACGGCCGTGCCCGCGCAAGCCGTGAGCGCGAGAGCCACGGCACTGTTCTTCCGGCCTGCGAGTCCTGAAACGATGAGCGCCGCGCCTAGCGCCACCGGAATCCAACCCATGCTTTGCATGAGCTCGCCGGGCGAGACGCCCGACGAAATGTGGCCGCGCCCCGACGATCCGTGCGATCGGATAGCAACGATGTTGCTTGCCATGACTAATGCTCCTGGGAGTTCACTGCCTCGCTACGCGGAAGGGCTCCGTGCAGCGAGATCGCTGACAGGTAGCGCGACGTGCGTGCTCACGCCACGCGTGGCCATGAATCGCGGAACTGCGCCGTGGGCTGCATCGCCCAAGGTGTAGCGGGCCGGTTCGCGGTTTCATGGACCTCGACAAGTGCTTTTACTCCGTCGCCGCTACGATCGCGGCGGCGCTTGGCTAGCCTCCGGGATGCAGGACAACCTTGGTCCAGCCATGCTCGCGCACGTCGAAGTGTTGATAGGCGTCGGGCGCCTGGTCGAGCTTCAACTCATGGGAAACGATGAACGACGGCTTCGCGCGTCCCACCGAGATGAGGTCGCGCAATTGCCGGTTGTACGCCTTGACGTTGCATTGGCCCGTGGCGATGTGCTGGCCTTTGAACCAGCACTTGCCCCAATCGAACGCGATCTTCCCCTGCTTCGCCAGTTCGTCCTGCGCGCCCGGGTCCTCGGGAACGAACACGCCCACCACGCCGATCCCGCCAGTGAATTTGACCGACGACACCAGATTGTTCATCGTCAGATTGGGATGCTCATGGCGTTGCGGAGCCGGATCGTGACACTGGTAGCCGACGCATTCGCAACCCACATCCGCACCGATTCCGTGCGTCAGGTCCATGACGCGCTGCACCGGGTCTTCCTTGGAATAATCGATTGCAATGGCGCCGATCGATTCGGCCAGCTTCAGCCGGTCGGGATGGCAGTCCACCACCATGACGCTGCGCGCGCCCTTGATCATGGCCGAGTGCGCGGCCATGAGACCCACTGGTCCCGAGCCATAGATCACGACCGAATCGCCGGGCCGCATGCCGGCTAGTTCAGTGGCGTGCCAGCCGGTGGGGAAGATGTCGGAGCACATCACGTAGTCGGTCTGTTTCTCCTCGGCGCCCGGCGGCAGCTTCAAAGACATGAAATCCGCCCACGGCACTCTGAGATACTCGGCTTGTCCGCCCGGCCACGGTCCCATGTCCGCGAAGCCGAACGCACCGCCTGCGATACCCGGCCCGTTCGCGTGCAGGCAGAACGCGGTGAGGCCGCGCTCGCAGTTCACGCAGTGGCCGCAACTCACATTGAATGGCAGGCACACCCAGTCGCCGGGCTTGATGCGCTCCACGGCCGGTCCTACTTCTTCGACGACGCCCAGATTCTCGTGACCGAAGATGCGCCCTTGCTCGAAGTCGGTTCGGCCTTCGTACATGTGCAGGTCGGACCCGCAGATGTTGGTACTGGTAATTCTGACGATGGCATCGGTCGGGCGCTCGATCTTCGGGTCAGGCACGTCTTCTACGGCGACCTGGCGAGGACCGCGATATACAACTGCTTTCATAGTTATCTCCTGAAAAGGCGACTGCAAAGAGCCTGAGCCGCACAGAACTTGTGCGGCTACCGGCGTCGAACACCCGCAGGCGTACCTGTCGGACGGTTGGTCTCCTGATTCATCGGCACGTTGCTTTCGGCACTAACGTCCCTGTGGGCGAGCACATGAAGAAGTCTTTCGGACAGTACGGCAGCTCCATTTAAATTGTTCAATAGGAGTACTAAGTGCATAACGAAGCGCTATCTGATCGATGTCGCCTGTGCGAATAGGGCAGCGATCCGCGTGCCCGCCGGCTATCCGTGCCTTGTTGACTCACTAGTTCGGTACCATTGACTTCGGCAACTTACATCGAAGTTAGGCCTTGCCGCAGAATTACTGCGTCGGTCAATTGACGTGGTCGCGCGTGGTTAAAGTTTCCGTTACGGACCCGCCATGCACGGCTTGCCTTTAAGCGCGTGACGAAGCGTCGTGCCGCGTGGAGAATTGATGCGCCGGTCGCTTTGCAGGTTTTGCTAGACTGCTTGAAGGAAGTGGTTCGCGGACACGCCGTGCTTGCGTGGTGCGCGATCATTCTCGGCGACGCGAGGCATCTCGTCGCTCAGTAGTGCCGAATAATGAATGCGTGTGATGTCGACGGCGGCCCGGCTTGCTTGCCCTGCGGGCTGCCGCTGATGCGCCAATGGCGGTTCGGCGCATGGCCGCCGCTGCGCTATGGGCGCTTGCAAGCGACTCGTGAACGAGGGTTCTAATCAATCGCCAAGCAGTGCATGACGCAGCGCCGGTCGTCAGTGAACCCGAAATCTCGATCGAAAGATGTGTTGGCTGTGCAGTGCTTCTCTCGATCGCTTCAATGCGATGAGGCTGGATTGATAACTGGACAATAGCTTCTGGGAGTGTGTCGGGTCGTTGCCGGCCTCTATCTGCCTCAACAAGCGGTCCGCTTGCAATCGGACCTGTTCTTCGCAGTGTGCGATCGCCTTCTCGATTGCGCTGAGGCCAGGGGTTTCGCTATGTCGCAGGGCCGGCGCGCGCGCTTCGTTCTGTTCGTCGTTCGATTCGCGGACCGTTGGCGTGGCGCCGAGCTCGTTGATGGTTGGCTTTGCATCGAGTTCGGACGTCGCTTCGCCGTGAAAGTCAATCATGGCAATCTCTCAGGTATGCACGGACCAGCGCTCATGGGCGCCAGCCTTATTGGTAGTCGTCACGCCTCCGCCGCGTAAAAAGCGCTTGGCGAGAGGGGGCGCCGGTCAGTTCTTCGTCTGATATCGAGCCGCCGCTTACATTTGAATGATGTTAGCCGCCGAACTTTTGTCTGCGCAGACATTTAACATCTTTTACAAATCTTCAGGAGGCGCTTAAGCGCGGACGGCCTGTGTGCGACATCGCGTGGACTCGACAAGTGGCGAGCAGTCGGGCGGTCGCTTGCCCGTGGTTGATCAGAACGGTCGGCCTCGTTCACGGCATGCTGTCTGTCTATGCACGCCCGCGCCGCAAACCGCGAACGCAGTGTCCACGCAATGGAACTAGCGTTCGCCACTTCTCCCGAAGGGCGAACGATCATGCGGCGTCGACAGGACGTGCAGCCGACGCATGACGCTTGCGCCGGGCGCGTCCGTTCCGATGCCGGGTCGTCGGCTTCGCAGATCGATACGAGCAACGACGCGCTGGCGACCTGCGTTCGCAGCTTTCAATAGCGGCGAGCATCGGATTGCTGGCGGATGCCTTCAACGCCCCTTCCACGGCACGAGCCGCCGCTCCAGCGTGCGCATGCCGTAGTCGAAGATCCACGCAATCGCTCCGATCAGCATGATCCCCATGACGACCACGTCCGTGCGCAGAAAGCTCGACGCGTTGAGCACCATCTGGCCGAGGCCGGCCGTCGCGGCGACCATCTCGGCCGCGACGAGCGTCGTCCAGCCGAAGCCCACGGCGATGCGCAAGCCCGTCAGTATCTCAGGCAGCGCCGCGGGCAATACGACGTGCCACACCACCTGCCGGAAGTTCGCGCCGAGCGACCAGGCCGCGTTCACCTGCTCGGCGCTCGCGCTGCGCACGCCGGCACGGGCGGCCATCGCGATGGGCGCGAAGCACGCGAGCCAGATGACGACGATCTTCGCGGTCTCGTCGATGCCGAACCAGATGACGACGAGCGGCAGATACGCGAGCGGCGGCAGCGGCCGATAAAACTCCAGCGGCGGGTCCAGCACCCCGCGCGCAATGCGGCTCACGCCCATCGCGATGCCGACGGGCACGGCGGTGACGACCGCCAGCGCGAATGCGCCGAACACGCGGATCGCGCTCCAGAGCAGATGGTCGGAGAGCGGCAGGCCGCCCTGAAGACGGCCATGCCAGGCGTCGACGAATGCGCGCCATACCGCTTCCGGGGAAGGCAAAAAGAGCGGCGGCAACCACCCGAAATGCGTGGCGGACCACCAGAGCAGCGCGAGCGCAGCGACGCACAGCGTGCTCGGCACCGCTGTCGGTCCCGCGCCGGGCATGCCTCGATAGCGCGCGCGGCGTCTTGCGCGGGCGGCGCGCCGCGCCGGGTGCGACGCGGCCGTTGCGCCGGAGAACGACGCATCCGAAGCGGGCCGGTTCACGCCGCCTCCTTTTCCGTTCGATGCAAGCGACGCGTCAGCCGCTCGCGCCATTCGATGAACGCGGGCGACGACTTCACCGCGCGCGCATCGCGACTGCGAACGTACTCGCGCGCGAAAGGAAGCTCGTGCACCTCTTCGATGCGTCCCGGGCCGGGCGTCATCAGCACGAGCCGCGTCGCGAGAAAGAGCGCCTCTTCGACGCTGTGCGTGATGAAGAACACGGTCTTGCCGGTGCGCGCCCACACGTCGAGTATCAGCTCCTGCACGCTTTCGCGCGTGAGCGCGTCGAGCGCGCCCATCGGTTCATCCATCAGCAGCACTTCGGGATCGCTTGCGAGCGCGCGCGCGATGCCGACGCGTTGCTGCATGCCGCCCGACAGCGCATACACCTTCGCGTGTTCATGCTGCGCGAGGCCGACGAGCGCGAGCGTGCGCCGCGCGATCTCGTGGCGCTCGGCGCGCTTCATGCCGCGAAAACGCAGGCCGAGCGCCACGTTGTCGAGCACGTCGAGCCACGGCATCAACGCATGCTTCTGGAACACCACGCCGCGGTCCGCGCCCGGTCCGGTGATCGGCTCGCCATTGAGCGATGCCTCGCCTTCGGTCGGATCGAGAAAGCCGGCCAGGCAGTTGAGCAGCGTGGTCTTGCCGCAGCCGGACGCGCCGAGCGCCACGACGAACTCGCCGCTGCCGATGTGCAGATCGACGCCCATGAGCGCCGGCGTGCTCGCGCCTTCGTAAGTGACGCCGAGGTTGCGGATGGCGAGCGCCGTCATTTCGCGGCCTGTTGCGCGTAGCGTGGATCGACGCCGGCGGAGTAGTCGGCCAGCACGTTCTGGATGGTGCCCTGCTGCTTGAGGAACTGCGCGGTCGCGGCGAGCGACTTCGCTGCGCCGGACTGTTGCCCGCCGCCGAGCCAGGTCGGCGACGCCTGCTCGCTCGCGGTCGGGAACGCGTAGAGCGCGAGGCTCGCGGGCACGTCCGCCGCGTTCGCGCCGGACTCCTCGGCCACGGCCTTCACCTGTGCGGAGCCCGCGCTCCAGTCGGCTTTGTGATCGCGATATTGGGCGTCGGTATCGGCGAGCACTTTGACGAGGCCGGTCATGAACGCGGCGTTGTCCTGTGCGAACTTGCGCGACGCGAC
The DNA here is from genome assembly GCF_023631445.1 of Caballeronia sp. GAWG1-5s-s. Classification (NCBI taxonomy): domain Bacteria; kingdom Pseudomonadati; phylum Pseudomonadota; class Betaproteobacteria; order Burkholderiales; family Burkholderiaceae; genus Caballeronia; species Caballeronia sp. GAWG1-5s-s. The sequence goes on from NZ_JALQDC010000033.1 coordinate 290,572, forward strand.
GAAGCCGTCGAAGGTCGCCTTGCCGGTCTCCTTTGCCACTTCGCCCGACGTGACGAGCACCTTGCCGTTCTGCTTGACGCGGGCGAGCACCGGGTCCCAGATGTAGGTCGCGTCGATGTTGCCACGCTCCCACGCGGCCGCCACTTCGGGCGGACGCAGGTTGACGATCTTCACCGCCGACGGATCGACGCCCGCCTGCTGCAATGCGACGAGCGCATGGAAATGCGAGGTCGACACGTACGGCACGCCGAGCGTCTTGCCCTTGAGATCGGCAAGCTTGCTCACGCCCGAGCCGTTGCGCGCGACGAGCGCCTCGGCGTCGTTGATGTTGTCGAGAATCCAGAAGAGCGACAGGTCGACGCCTTGCGAAAGCCCGGCCGCGATGGGACTCGATCCCGCCTCGCCGAGCTGTATGGAACCCGAAGCCAGCGCGCGGATAACGTCCGCGCCGCTGCCGAGCTTGCGATAGGTCACCTTGTAGCCCGTCGCCTTCTCCACGGCGCCGCTTGCCTGCGCATAGCGCCACGGCACGACCATATCCTGATAGCCGATAACGACTTCGCGTGTCTCGGCTCGCGTCGAAAGGGGCGAGAGGGCGGCAGCGGAGAGCAGAAAAGAAAGGGCGGTCGCGATCAGCCGGCGACGATGGAGCGTGTGTGTCATGGAGCGGGGAAGTGAAGTGATGTGATCGAGCCATCGACTATAGGCACTTCCCGTACCGCGGCTACCAATCTTTCATGCATAGGAAGGAAGCGCCGACGGCATAAGCGTTGTCCCGTTCTCGTGCTAGCCATATTCGTTGCGGGTTGAAGAGCAAAGTAGCAGCCGGTCCGAGCACGTTTTCGTGAGTTGCAGTACCGTGGCGCGAATTCACTTTCTGCCGAACCACGCGATGCCGCACTCAAGACAACTCCATCTCGGCGCGTTCATGCGCCCGGTCAGCCTGCATACCGGCGCGTGGCGCTACCCCGGCGCTTTCCCCGACGCCAACTTCAACTTCCGTCACTTGAAGCGCTTCGTACAGACGCTCGAGGCGGCCTGCTTCGACGCGTTCTTCATGGCCGATCATCTGGCCGTGCTCAACATGCCGGTGGATGCGTTGAAGCGCAGCCATACCGCCACTTCGTTCGAACCGTTCACGCTGCTTTCCGCGCTCGCCGCCGTGACCGAACGCATCGGGCTGGTGGCGACGGCATCGACCACGTTCGACGAGCCCTATCACATCGCGCGCCGTTTCGCGTCCCTCGATCACTTGAGCGATGGCCGCGCCGGGTGGAATCTCGTCACCACGTCCAATCCCGATGCAGCGCGCAACTTCGGCCGCGAGGAGCACATGGAACATGACGAGCGCTATCGGCGCGCGCGCGAGTTCTACGATGTCGTCACGGGCCTCTGGGATAGCTGGGCCGACGACGCCTTCGTGCGCGATACCGAAAGCGGCCTCTTCTTCGACCCGGAGAAGTTGCACGTGCTCGACCACAAGGGACCGTATCTGTCGGTGCGCGGGCCGCTCAACATCGCGCGGCCGGTGCAGGGCTGGCCGGTCGTGGTGCAGGCGGGATCGTCGGAAGCCGGCAAGCAGCTGGCCGCCGAAACCGCCGACGCCGTGTTCACCGCGCAGCCGAGCCTCGCAGCGGGCAAGCGGTTCTATGCCGATGTGAAGGGCCGCGTGGAGCGCGCCGGCCGCGCGCGCGAGCATCTGAAGATTCTGCCGGGCGCGTTCGTCGTCGTCGGCGACTCGCGGGACGAAGCGCAGGAGAAGCGCGCGTTGCTCGATACCTTCGTGCACGACGACAGCGGCTTCGCTTCGCTATCGATCGCGCTGGGACACGATGTCTCGTCGTTCGATCCCGATGGCCCTTTGCCCGAGATACCCGAGACCAACGCGAGCCGGAGCGCGCGGGAACGCGTCATCGACATGGCGCGCGCGGAAGGGCTGACTGTTCGCGAACTCGCGCGGCGCGTGGGCGGCTATTCGGGCTTGCAGATGGTCGGCACCGCGACGGATATCGCCGACGAAATGGAGCAGTGGCTCGTCGAGGAGGGCAGCGACGGCTTCAACGTCATGTTCCCGACCTTGCCCGCCGGACTCGATGACTTCGTCACGAAGGTCGTGCCGGAGTTGCAGCGGCGGGGCATCTTCCGGCGCGCCTACGAAGGAACGACCCTGCGAGAGCATCTGGGGCTGCCGAGGCCGGGGAATCGGTTCTTCGAGGCGCGGTGATTGGGCGAGGCTTCGGGGCGGGACGGCGGATGTTCGCCGCGTTGGTGCGGGCATCGGGCGGATGTCGGTTTCAAGGAACCGCAACGAGTTCATACGCCGACGGTTATTCAGCACCGTCGCTCGGAACGTCCGTCGTACTGCCGCGCGTGACTGACCATCCAGCGCCGCCATGCGCTTCGCTCTGAAGATCCTCCGCAATGAAGTCGACGAACGCGCGAATGCGATTCGACAGCTGATGCCGTTGCGAATACACCGCGAAGATATCGGCGTTCGGCGTATCGTGATCGGGAAGGACGGCGATTAATGAACCATCGGCAAGATACTGCCTGATGTCCCACTCGGCCCGCATCAGAATGCCGTGTCCCTCCAGTGCCCACTTCACGGCGATCTCGCCGTCGTTCGTCGTGAGCGTGCCTTTGATCCGCACGGCCTCGGTCTTGCGCGACGCGCCCCGGCCGGAAGTCAGACGCCACACGCCATACGCTTCGTCCCCCTGCCGAATCCCGATGCAGTTGTGGCGCGTCAGATCGTGCGCGGTAGTCGGCAGTCCGTGCTTCGCGATGTACGACGGCGCGGCACACAGCAAGCGTCGATTGCCAGCGAGACGCCGCGCGACCACTCTCGTGTCGGGCGGCTCGCCGAAGCGGATACAGACATCGAAGGTGTCGTCGGTCAGCGGCGGAGGCGTGACCGATAGCTGAAGCTGCACCGAGACCTGCGGATATTTCCCGACGAACCGCGAAATCGCCGGCGCGACATGACTGCGCCCGAAGCCGAGCGTCGCGTTCACTCGCAGCAAGCCTCTCGGGTGATGTTTAGCCGTGCCAAGCAATTCGGCGAGCTCGTCGATCTCATCGAGGATCCGGCGCGCATGTTCGAGATAGAGCTCGCCCTCCGGGGTCAGCATCATCCGGCGAGTCGTGCGATTGATCAGCGCCACGCCCGACCGGTTCTCCATCTGCGTGAGGCGCTTGCTGATTGCCGCTGGCGTCAGCCCTAATTCGCGAGCCGCGGCGCTTAAGCTGCCCGAGGCGGCGAGTGTCGCGAAGAAGCTCAGATCGGACGGCTGGACGGCGTCGCTCAAGCGTTCACCTGTGAATGCACGTTAAAGATGCTTTGAGTTTAGCACCGGTTTTTGCGTCCCGAGCGGGGTAAAGTTCAGCTACACACGACACCTGAAGGACGCAGACATGAAGACGTATCGCATCGCGACCATCCCCGGCGACGGCATCGGCAAGGAGGTCGTACCCGCTGGCGCAGAAGTGCTCGAAGCGCTTGCCAGGACCACGAAGTCATTCGCGTTCGAGTTCGAAAACTTCGACTGGGGCGGCGACTACTACCGCAAGCACGGCGTCATGATGCCGGCGGACGGTCTCGATGCGATCCGCGACAAAGATGCGATTCTGTTCGGCTCGGCGGGCGACCCGCACATTCCCGATCACATCACGCTGTGGGGCCTGCGCCTGAAAATCTGTCAGGGCTTCGATCAGTACGCCAACGTGCGTCCAACCCGCATTCTGCCGGGCATCGACGCGCCGCTGAAACGCTGCAAGCCGGAAGACCTCGACTGGGTCATCGTGCGCGAGAACTCGGAAGGCGAATACTCCGGCGTCGGCGGGCGTGTGCATCACGGTCATCCGATCGAGGCTGCGACGGACGTGTCGATCATGACACGCGCGGGCGTCGAGCGAATCATGCGTTTCGCGTTCCGCCTCGCGCAATCCCGTCCGCGCAAGCTGCTGACCGTCATCACCAAGAGCAACGCGCAGCGTCACGCGATGGTGATGTGGGACGAGATCGCACTCGAAGTCTCGAAGGAGTTTCCGGACGTGAAATGGGACAAGGAACTGGTCGACGCAGCGACGGCCCGCATGGTCAACCGCCCGGCGTCGCTCGACACGATCGTGGCCACGAATCTGCACGCCGACATTCTCAGCGATCTCGCCGCCGCGCTCGCCGGCAGTCTGGGCATCGCGCCGACGGGCAACATCGATCCTGAGCGCCGCTATCCGTCGATGTTCGAGCCCATCCACGGTTCCGCGTTCGACATCATGGGCAAGGGTCTCGCCAATCCGGTCGGCACGTTCTGGTCGGTCGTCATGATGCTGGAACATCTCGGCGAATTCGAGGCCGCGCAGCGCGTAATGCAGGCGATCGAAGCGGTGACCGCGGACACGTCGCTGCATACCGGCGACCTCGGCGGCACGGCAACGACCGCGCAGGTGACGGCAGCCGTCTGCGCCTTCATCGAGAACGCGGCCGCGCCGGCGGCCAATGCGGCGTAGATCGCGGCAGCGGCTTCGGCAAAAGCCTGTCCTCGTCTTCGCCCGACTGGCGGCGGTGGCCGTCAGACATCGCGGCGGTGAAAGTGACTGTCCAGCAGATCCGTCACGCGCCATACCGAACAGGGCCGCCGCACGTGGCCATCGAAACCGGCTTCTTTCAAGGTCGAGATCGAATCCAGCGGAAAGATGTTGCTCATCGCGAGAATGAGCAGTCTGCCGGCATGATCGTCCCTGCGCACGCTGCGAACGAACGCATAGTGAGAATCCGCGTCCAGCCGGGTGTCCAGAATGAGCGCATGCGGGCGCCAACTCTCCATGTAGCGCCGTAACTCGGTGATTCTGCTCGCGTGAACGACCTGATACTTCTTCAGTGCCAGCAGCAACGTGAGCGATGCACCGATCGTTTCATCCCGGTGACCGATGAGGATCCGCCAATCCTCGGTCGGCCCATCGGTTTGCGCACCTGTTCTCCAGAACGCACACTCCTGCTCATCCTCCAACGGTACGCGGCGCGTCATAAGTCCCCCTGCCTGCTTCGCCCTGTCCTAGTGCTTGCGCAATCCGCGCACCACGACCGGGCTGTGAGCGTCACGCTCGTTGGCTTGGGACCCGGGGTACCAGTTCGGCATGCAGCCAGCACGCGAACTGCAAAAAGCACTCCAATCGGAGACCGCTGAGTCGGTGATGTAGACACTCGTTTGCCATGCGATCGTCGCGTTCGACTGTGGCTGACAGAGTCGTTTCCTGCGGACGTCCGTGCGGCTTCTTTGGGCGTGGTTTGCAATGCCACGAGCGACTGAGCGTTTTGCGAGCGTTTGAGAGCGCGCGATTGGCGGGCTCGCGAACGGTCATTACCTCGGCGAAGTCGGAGCGGTGCCAATAAGATCTATCGCGTGTCACGTGCCTTCGTCGTGGACAATAGCGCCGACTATTAGACGACGAGAGGCGCAGTGACAAGACCGAAGCCGACGCTTCAGCGAGCCACGCATTCATCGATCACGGTCGAGAGCAGCGTGCGCCGTCCCGTAGCCTGCATCGAAAAGCGGTGTGAAAGACTTGCAGCTCTTGCAAACGCGGCAGCCAGCGTGATTCTGCGCGCGTCCAGCCGATAACCGGCATGAACGTTGCGGAGCAAGTCCGCATCTGAAGACCAGTCCACGTATGAGGAAACGGATGAGCGAACTTACGTTGAACGACCTTGCAACCAGAATGGCCGAGATCGATTTCGCGATGCTGTCGACCCGTTCGCTGAACGGCAAGATCGCCGCGAGGCCGATGAGCAACAACCGGGACGTGAAGTTCGACGGAGACAGCTACTACTTCACGCTCGAAAAGACGCATATGGTCCAGGAGATCGAGGCCGATCCTGTCGTTGCACTGACCTTCACCGGCAGTTCGAAGCCGGACGGTGCGCCGCCGTTCTTCGTGGCCGCGGAGGGCCGCGCTGAACTCATCCGCGAGAAGCCGGCAATGAAAAGCCACTGGAACGAAGATATCGAGAAGTGGTTCGCAGAGGGCTTTCAGACGCCCGGTATCGTTCTCATCAAGGTGAGCGCCGAGCGCATCCACTATTGGGCGGGCGAAGACGAGGGCGAACTCACTCTCTGATGTGAGCGCATGGCTGCCTCCCGTAACGCATAAAGCCGGACCGAACTACGGGCCACCGTTGCGCGCGGCGGCTCGTGCTCGACGTGGGAGTTGAATCCGTTCTCCAGTGTTAGCGCATCGAATGCGAACTCGCTCTCGAGTCCTGATCGAGCCGGATAAACACCCGCGCACGAGTCTCTTCGAACCGGCCGTCTAGTGCCGCGTCATGTCCCTTGATGATCGCATTGGCGATATACAGACCCAGTCCCAGCCCTCCTCGATTGTTGGCTTTATCGATGGACCCGCTCTTGAAAGGATCGAGCAGCTTTTCGAACGAGACGCTGGGACGTTCGCGCAGGCAATTGCTCACCTCGACGACCTGAGTGGTCCCGTGCACCGACGTGGTCACTTCGATCGGCTGCGAGATGTCCCCGTGCTGGCGGGCATTGCTGATGAGATTGGTAAGTGCCTGGCTGAATCGGTCCGGATCGATAAAGGCGTCGCCGCCAATGTCGGTCAGCCGGGTCGATATCGTCACGCCCGGATGAGCCAACTGGTTCTGCTCCACGGTGGTCTCGATCACGTCGCGCAAGGAGACGAACTGTCGTTTGAGTCCGAGCCCAAGACCGGAGCGAATGCGGCTCACATCCAGAATGTAGTTGATGAGGGATTGCATCCGTTGCGTCGAGCCTTCGACACGACGGGCCGTATCGACCGATGACGCCAGGCCACGGCCCATCAGCAACATGGCCATGTTGATTGCCTGCAAGGGATTGCGCAAATCGTGGCCGAGCGTCGCAAGCAAGGTGGTCTTGGCGCGTTCGGCTTCTCGCATGCGCTGCAGCGCGACGTCCTGAAGAATCGCCCGCAATTCACGCGCAGCACGCAGATTCGATTCGGTCCAGGGGCGGCAGGAGCCTGTGACGACCTGCTTCCATACTTCGAAGGAACCGCGAGGCGTGAGCCTCGGTCCGTTCGGACCCTGCGCCACGACCTTCTCGGTCGGGCCGGCCCAATTGATGGTCTCGACGAGTTCGTGGCGAACCCACACGATCGCCACCGGAACGTCGCCTCCGACGTGGATGACGAGGCATCCGGCGGCCGCGCCGCCTTCTGTGCGAATGGGTTCGAGGTCGTTCAGATCGCGCGTCCAGGAGGCTGTCGCGAGCATGTCCTGTCGGGCGTCGACGACGCGCGCGACGAGCGACACGATCGACTCGCGATGCGCGACTTCCATTCCTTTGAGCGGTACGACTTCCTGATCGACGACGGCGAAGGCATCGTCACAATCCACGAGCGCGACAATCGCGGGCGCGGCCGCGGTGAGACCGGCGATGAGATCGTCGGCTCGCGTCAGATCGAAGGCGACGCGCTGCCCCAACTCCTGCGTCTGGTGGTCGTGCGAAAGGCGCAAGCGCGCTTGCGTCTGCGAGACGAGGATCGAGACGACCTGCGTGAGGACCGTGCATGAGAGCCGTACTGCGTGCGAAGCCCTGTACGGTCGCATATGGTGACACGCGAACAATCCCCACAGCTTGCCGTCGACAATGATCGAGACGCTCATGGACGCGCAGACGCCCATGTTGCGAAGATACTCGATGTGAATCGTCGACACGCTCCTGAGCACGGAATGGCTCAGATCGAAAGGCGCGTTGGTGTCCGGATTGACACCCGGAACGATAGGAACGGGCTTGGCTGCGACTGACGCGATCTGCCGGATCGGATTGAGCGTATAGAGACGACGCGCTTGTGCTGGAATGTCGCTCGCGGGATAACGTTGGTGCAAGTAGGGCGTCAGGTCCTCGCGCTTGGCTTCTGCAATCACTTCTCCGCTTCCGTCATCCATGAAGCGATAGCCCATGACGCGGTCGAAGCCGGTCATCGCACGAATAGCCTGCGCCGTCTCTTGAAGCAGGTCCGCGACATCGTCGTACTGTTTGGCCTGCAGGCGCTGGATCGCCCTCTGGCAATAAAGCGCGAACTGCGAGGCGCTCGGGGTGTCCGGGGGCACTCGCTCGAACTCGACCACCAGCACGCCGGCCGAGCAATGAATGACGAGGTCGAAGCAATCGCCGAGCGGAGACTGCCATTGCGAACTCTCTGCTGCAAGAGGCGGGTGCTCGAGTGCGTTTCGAATGGCTTCACGTGCGCCATCGTCGAGATGCGTTGCGGTCAAAGCGCATCCCACAGCGGGAAGCGGACCGAGGAGCGACGGCGCGTTCTCGCTCAAAGCGACGAGCTTGCCGTCTTTCCCGAAGCACAGAAGGGCGCCGTGCGGCTGGATATGGCCTAGGGCGTGAATAGGTTCTTGATCGCAGTTCGCAACGTTCTCTGGAAGCGTCGCGTTTTCCAACGGAAGGGATGTTGTCATTGGACATTGAAAGGGGCGAACGAATGGCCATTCGTTCGTCAGCGCTCAGCTGATCGCTTTTCGAAAAGGTCGGCATCGCAACTTTTGTTCCGCATCTAAAGATATCGTGAATGCTTTCAGAGAACGGCGGGATGAAGTGCGTTCGAAAGCTACCAGCATTGTTCCGTCGCATTTTTGTCGACAGGCTGATGACGCCGCCAACCAAAGAATCTGCTCGCGAAACCGTTTGCGCTCAATGAACGCAACCCGACCAGTCCCGAACGAAGTGTTATTTCCCTTTCCAATAGACGCTTAGTGCAACTGCTTCAGGGCGAGTACGTTCGTGCCGTTATGAGAGGTTAGAAAACATTTCTCTCTCATGATTCAGTGCTTGCCAATGATTTTTAGCGACCAGCGGCTTGTTCGCACCACGCGCATAGCCGTTTTCGGCTTAAGCATGCTGGCTTCGTTGCCCGCTTGCGCCGACGACTCACGCAGCATGTTTACGCTGAGCGGCTTCGGCACGCTCGGCATGGCGCATTCGACGCTCGACACGGCCGATTACATCGACAGCTCGCTTCAGCCGAACGGCGCTGGCGCCACGCGGAAGTACGATTTCCAGAGCGATTCGAAGCTGGGCGTGCAACTGTCCGCGCATTTCACCGACAAGCTGTCCGCTGTCATTCAGGTGCTCGCGCAGCACGAGTACGACAACTCATTCAAGCCGCGTCTGGAATGGGCGAACGTCAAATACGCCTTCACGCCGGACTTCAGCGTGCGCGTGGGGCGCATCGAGCTGCCGACTTTCCTCAACTCGGAGTATCGCAACGTCGGCTATGCGTTTCCCTGGGTCCGCCTGCCGGTCGAGCTGTACAACACGCAGCCGCTCACCAACAGCGACGGCGCGGACGTTTCGTACCGCTTCGGCGCGCGCGGCGTGTCGAATACCGTGCGCGTGGCGTACGGCTACACGGTCTTGCATGTGAATCCCGGAGCATCCCGGACTGAGGGAAAGGGCATTCTGAGTCTCGACGACACCGTGGAGTTCGGCAACTTCACCGGACACGCGGGCTACCAGCACGCGACCGTCAAGTTGTCGGTGCTGCCCGACGAGCCGGTCAACGTCTACACAGTCGCCGCAAGCTACGACCCCGGCCGATGGTTCATGCAGGCAGAGCTTGCCCGCGTGACGACCGCGCAGGTCACTCCCGGCTACGTCAGCGGGTATTTGACGGGCGGCGTGCGCTATGCGAAAGCGACGTTCTACGCGACCTACGCCGAGGAACACAGCCTCGATCACACGGTCGCGATTCCGAATTACAACAACGGTCAGCGCGACGTCTCCGTCGGCGTGCGCTGGGACTTCGTCAAGAACGTGGACCTGAAGGTGCAGTTCGACCATGTCTGGCTGCCCTCGAACTCGACGGGCACTTACATCAACCAGCAGCCGGGCTACACACTGGGAAGCGGAAGCAACGTGTTCTCAGCCGCGCTCGACTTTGTGTTCTGAGGAGCCGACATGTCGCTGCTCGCACACGCTAAGTCAACCGCGATGGCCGTCGTGCTCGGTCTGTCCGCGTCTGCCGCAATGGCCGATGTGGTCGTCGTCGTTTCGGCGAAAAACGCGGTGACGTCGCTCACCGAGAACCAGGTCGCCGATATCTTCCTGGGCCGCACCGGCTACTTTCCATCGGGCGAGGAAGCCGTCCCGCTCGACCAGCCGGAAGATTCGGCGTTGCGGGCGGACTTCTATCGCGACTGCACGGGCAAGTCGGCATCGCAACTGCGCGCTTACTGGTCGAAGCTGATCTTCACCGGACGCGCGCAGCCGCCGCGCGAACTCGCCGATGCCGCCGCGATCAAGCGCTACCTTCAATCGCGACCGCAAGCCATCGCGTACATCGACAAGAAAGATGTCGATGCGAGCGTGAAGGTCGTGCTGGCTCCGCGTCCCTGAGCCGCCGTTCATGATCGATCTCGACAAGACCCGCGTAGTTGCATCGCTCGTCGAAGGCGTCGGCGGACGGGCTTCGTTCGCTCCGTCGCCCGGTCCCACGGGTCGCGGCGAACGCAAGCCGCGCCGCGCGCTCGAAGCGCACGTGCTGATCCCGGTCTTCGCAGGCTTCCTGCTCGCGATCATCTGGACGCTCGTGCTGCAATTCCTCCACACGCAGCATCAGGCCGCCGAAGTGGCGGCAGCCGAGTTGAGCCGCGAACTCGCCGATACGTACGAGGCGCAGCTCGTGCGCAACCTCGCGACCATCGACCAGACGCTGCGCACCGTGCAGTTCGCGTACGGCGCGAACGGCGCGAGCAGTCTCGCGCGGCTGGAAGAGCAGGGGCTGCTGCCGTCGTCGATCGTATTTCGCATCGCCATCGCCGATGCCAACGGGCGGCTCGTCGCGACGAATCGGCCAGGCATGCCGAGCGATGCATCGAACGAAGCGTGGTTCTCCGCCCAGCGCGATCGCCCGTACGACGCCCGCGCGCCGTTCATGAGCCGCGTGGCGCAATCGGGCAAGGACGGCGCGCCCGAAGTGACGTTCAGCCGGCGCCTGCGCGACACGAGCGGCCGCTTCGGCGGGGCGGTCATGCTGTCGTTCGATCCGGCGTATCTGACGAGCAACTACGATGCGGCGCGCATGGGCAAGCGCGGGCTGCTCGCCGTGCTCGGCGCGGACGGTGTCGCGCGCGCGGAGCAGATCGGCGAATCGTCGTCGTGGGGCACGGCCTATGCGGGCGACGCGCTCGCCACGGTGCGCGACGCGTCGCAGCAGGCTATCGCGCGTCCGTGGGACCGGGGCGCACGCCGCTATACGAGCGTGCGCGAGTTGCCCGGCTATGCGCTCACCGCCGTGGTCGGTCTCGATCAGAACGAGCAACTCGCCGAATTCGGCCAACGGCGGCGCGCAGACTTTCTATGGACGGGCGCGCTGACTCTCGCCGTGATCGCGATTGCCGCCGCACTCAGCCGGTCGAGCTGGCAACTGGCGTTGAGCCGGCGGCGCGAACGGCAAGCCCAGCAGACGTACTTCGCGGCCTCCGAGGCGAGCATCGACGCGTTCCTCGTGTTCAGCGCGGTGCAAGGTCAGGGCGACGTCATCGACGATTTCGTCTTGCAGGCGACCAACCGGCGTGGCGTCGAAATTCTCGGCGTGCCGCGCGAGAAGCTGATCGGCAGCGCGCTCGACGAAGCCTTCGCCGGCGCGCGCGCCGATGGCGTGCTGGACGAGTTCGTCGCGGTGGCGAGCACGCTCGAAGTGCGCGAGCACGAGTGGCAGCAGCGCCGCGCCGACGGGCAGACGCTGTGGCTGTATCGGCAGGTCGTGCCGGTCGACGGCGGCGTGGTGGCGATCGTGCGCGATGTCAGTGCTCGCAAGTCGTCCGAGGCGCGGCGCGTCGAGCAGAGCCGCATTCTGGAGATGATCGCGAAGAGCGTGCCGCTCGATGAAGTGCTGGATCGCATCGTGCGCGGGCTTGAATCGCAGATTCCGGGCGCGCGCTGCGCGGTGTTGCTGCGCGAAGGCGGCAGCCATCTGCTGCGCGTCGGGGCGGCGCCGAGTCTGCCCGAGACGTTCCACGAGGCCGTGGGACAAACGCGCATCAACGCCGACGCGCGTCTGAGCGGCAAGGCAATCTACACGCGTCAGCCGGTGTGCGTGGTGGACGTCGCGCGCGATGCTGCCGTGGCGAGCGAACTGGCGATCGCCGGTCTCGCGGACGTGCGTTCGAGCTGGGCGTTCCCGGTGCTGTCGGCGGACGGCGCGGCCGTCGGCGAGGTGACGGTCTACACGCACGGCATGCTTCGCCCGAGCGAAGCCGAATCGCAGGCCATCGCGCTCGCCACGCGCATCGCGGGCATCGCCATTCAGCGAAGCCTGGCCGAGGAGCGCATCCGCCACATGGCGAACCACGACTCGCTGACCGGACTGCCGAACCGCACGCTGCTGTCGGATCGGTTGAAACAGGCGCTCTTGCAGGCGCAGCGCTACGGGCGCGGCGTGACGACGATCTTCATCGATCTCGACAACTTCAAGCTCATCAACGACAGCCTCGGACATCGCGCAGGCGATGAACTGCTGCAGACGGTCGCCGAGCGCATGTCTCAGACGGTGCGCAGCACGGATACCGTCGTGCGGCTCGGAGGCGACGAGTTCGTGATCGTTCTGCTCGAAGACGATCAGAGCGGCACGGGCGTCGTCGAAACCGTCGAGCGGCTGCGCGAGGCGATTCTTCAGCCCGCGAAGCTGCAAGGGCAGAACTATCAGGTCAGCTGCAGCGTCGGCTATGCGAGCTACCCGAACGACGGTCGGGACGCCGACACGTTGCTGATGAACGCCGACGCCGCGATGTATCACGCGAAGGAACAGGGGCGCAACAACTGCCAGGCATACACCGCCGACATGAACCAGAAGGTTCACGAGCGCCTGCGATATCAGGAACAGTTGCGTCACGCGCTCAGCAATGGCGAGTTCCGTCTCGTCTATCAGCCGCAGGTCGATCTGGACTTGCGCGTGATCAACGGCATCGAGACCTTGCTGCGCTGGGATCATCCGACCGATGGCGTCGTCTCGCCCACGACGTTCATTCCGATCGCGGAGGAAACGGGGCTGATCCTGCCCATCGGCGACTGGGTGCTGCGCGAGGCGTGCCGGCAGAACAAGGCGTGGCAGGACGAAGGACTGCCGCCCGTGACCGTGGCCGTCAACGTGTCGGCGCGACAGTTTCTGCAAAAGGGACTCGCGCAGCAGGTGCAACATGCGCTCGATGAAAGCGGCCTCGCGCCTGAATATCTGGAACTGGAGATCACCGAGAGCGTCATCATGCAGGACCTCGACGGCGCGATAGGGACGATGTGCGATCTCCAGGCGATGGGCGTGAAGCTTTCCATCGACGACTTCGGCACGGGCTATTCGAGCCTCTCGGCGCTCAAGCACTTTCCGATCGCGCGCCTGAAGATCGACCAGTCGTTCGTGCGCGAACTGCCGGGCAGGGCCGACGACCAGGCAATCGTCATGGCGGTGATTTCGCTCGGGCGTCAGCTCGATCTCAAGGTCATTGCCGAAGGCGTCGAAAGCGATCAGCAGCTCGCGTTCCTTCGCGAGAGTGCCTGCACGGAAATACAGGGCTACCGATACAGTCGCCCGCTCACGCCCGATGCGATGAAAGCGCTGTTGCAGCAGCCGTTCTCGTGGCCGGAAGCGCAGCCGGAATCTCAGTCAGAAATATGCGAAGCAGCGACGGTTGCGCATTCATAGCCGTTATAAGCGAAAGACTCGCGATCGGTTCGCTTCGCGCAGCGACGCACGGTGATCGCGCAGTCTTTCGATGACCGTCATCGCTGAGCACACGGGCGTGCAATCAAAGTCGGGCGAGTTCAACGAGTCGCGGCCCTTGCAGCGCAACGTATGCCCGATCTCGAAGCGACGACGGAGAGCACGGCGGAAACGGCCAGACTGCCGCCGATGCACATCATGGCGACGACGAGCGCCCTCGCCAGGGTCGACGAATCCGGCGAATTCCCCGCGACACTGAAGAACACGCCGCCGATGACCGCGACGCCCAGTGCCGCGCTGATTTGCAACGCCGAATTCGTGATGCCCGCGATCATCCCGGAACCGGTCGCCGGCGCGCGATTGATGACCGAGCGCACGAGCGTCGGCAGCGCCCAGCCTTGACCGAATCCCAGCAGCGCGACCGCCGCGATCAGCGGAACCTGAGCCGGCATCTGTCCGGGCGCGCCGCCCACGAGCGCGGCAAGGAGCAGGCACCCGGCGACTTCGAGCATCATGCCGATGGCAGGGACGCGGTCGCCGAAGAGGCGAATGGCGAGCGGGGTCGTGAGCGGCCCGATGAACGCGCCGACCCCGAACGGCAGGAAAACCAGCCCGGTCTCGAATGGGCTCATGCCGAGTCCGGCCTGAAGGTAGACGGAGAACGTCAGAAAGAAGGCCGAGACGACGTAGAAGAAGAGCACGCCTGTGAGCCCGCTCATCAGGCCCGGTCTGCGGACGAGCTCCATGCTCACGAGGGGCACGCCGCCTCGACGGGCGTAAGTCACCTCATACCGGCAGAAGCCTGCCCCGGCCACGGGGCACGCGATCAACATTGCGCAGGCCCACCACGGCCAATTCAGCTCGCGCCCTTCGACCAGCGGCACGATAAGCAAGCCCAGGGTGAGCGCGCAAAGCAGCACGCCGATGCGGTCGACAGGTGCGGGGCTGTCACCGCGGACGTCGGGGAGCAAGGGCAATCCAAAGAACAGGACGGCGACGACGACGGGCAAGTTGATCAAAAAGACGACGCGCCATTCCAGGTGAAAGACGTTCGCGGAGATCAACGCACCGCCGAGCGCCTGCGCGGCGACGGCAGCGAGTCCCACCGCCGCGCCGTAGAGGCCCAGCGCGCGCGGGCGTTCTTTCTCCGGGAACAGGGCGTGAATGGAGGCCAGTCCTTGCGGCGCCATCGCGGCGGCGCTCAGGCCCTGCGCCACGCGGCCGAGGATCAGCATGGCGGGCGACGATGCGAGGCCGCAGATCACCGATGTTAGCCCGAAGCCCAAGACGCCGATCAGGAAGATGCGCCGTCGGCCGAAGAGATCGCCTAGCCGTCCTCCGGTGATCAGGAAGACCGCGTAGGCCGCGGCGTATCCGGAGATGACGAGTTGCAGTTCAGCAGCGTTCGTGTGGAGCGTGCTTTGAATGGAGGGCAGCGCGACGTTCACGATGAAGAAATCGAGCGGAGGCAGAAACGCGCCCACCAGCAAGACCGCGAACGCCGACCATCGACGCGTGGAGGAGGTTGTCGTATGCATGAAGTTGGCTCCGCGGACCGCGTCAGGCCGGACGGCCGAAGCGTTCCGTTCCCATGACCGGATGCCAGTTCTGAAGCGGCGTGGCGTAGTGCATGGTGAAGGTGCGTTCGAGAAATGCCCAGCGGCCTTCGCGCCGTTGATAGACGTCGCGGTACTGGCCGCTCACCTGGAGCGGGCCCTGATCGACGTCATAGAAAAGACAGTCCGCCGCTACCACGCCGTGGCCGTTGTCACCGTCTACCGTAATCAGGGCGTTCGCCATCCAGTGATGCATGTGAGGCATGCGCTTCATGTTGATGCGTGCTTGCGCCAGGATCGCCTCCAGGCCCTCGGAGTTGCCGTTCGCGCCCAGGAGCAGTTTGGAATCGGGATGCCAGAGCGTGGCCAGCAGGTCGATGTTCATGGTGTCGAACGCCTCGGCGTAGCTGGCGATCAGCGCGTCGATGGCAAAGCGGCTTTCGATGGCGTCAAGGCGTGCTTCGAGTTCTTTGGACATGGGATAATTTAGATACCGAGTGGTATAAAAATAAAGAAAAAAATGCGGGGTTCGTGTGGTGACCCCGCGCTGCTTCGGATTAGATACCGAGTGGTACAAATATAGAGGCGCGCCGAAGGGCGTGTCAACCGCATTTTTTTCGGCGCTGCCATGCTCAAGCGCTCTCAAGCCGCGACTTGATCGAACATTGTGTATCGACTAGTATGTATATTTTCACTCACGGGGATGTTCATGGTTCAGCGGGGCCGGCCACGCACGTTCGACCGCGATGCGGCGATCATTTCGGCGATGCACCTGTTCTGGGAACATGGCTATGAATCGACGTCTTTATCGCAATTGAAGGCGGCGATGGGCGGGGGCATCTCGGCTCCGAGCTTCTATGCGGCCTTCGAGTCCAAGGAGGCGCTGTACAAGGAGGCGCTGGAGCGATACATGGAGATTTACGGCAAGGTGACCCGGAGTCTCCATGACACGTCGCTTCCGCCACGGGAGGCCGTGTTCCTGGCGCTGCTCCGGTCGGCAAAGATGCAGACTGAAAGCGGCCACCCGAAAGGCTGCATGGTCGCGCTGGGTGTCGTCGGAGCCAGCTCCGTCGGCAGCGAAGCCGTCACCCAGTTGCTTCGCGAGGTGCGCAGTCGCACGCGCGCCGGCTTTCGCGCCTGCGTGGCGCGCGGCATCAAGAGCGGGGAACTGCGCAGCAGCACCGATGCGGCATCGCTGTCCATCGCGTTCGACTGCTTTTTCCAGGGACTCTCTGTGCTCGCCCGCGATCGCGTTCGGTACGCCGTCATCGAGAAGGCCGTGAACGACGCGATGGGAATGTGGGATGCCGCACGCGACCGGCCGATGCCTAAGGACATCGGCGCAACGTAGTACGGACCCATTGTGCCTGAGCCCCCCGCCTTGCAAGCCCTCACGTCGTCACGCGGGAGACTGACAGGACTCCGCCGCGAGCAGGCTCAGCACGAGCAGAATGGCGTTCTGATTGTCCGCGCTGATCGCAATGCCCAGCACGCCGCATATCCATCGTCCGATCTTGGTCTGCGCGAAGTCTTCGCTGTGCGCGGACTTCTTCAGCGTGACGCCGAGCTTCACCGCACGATAGTGGTACGAAGGAATGTGATGCCGCGATGCGATGCCGAACAGGCCGCCCTTGCCGCCCGAACACCAGCCGAGCGTGCCCGCGAGCACGAGCTGTTCGTACTTGTCCAGTCCGCCGATGAACTGGCGCGCAAGCTGCCGCACGCGCGCTTCGTCGAGCCCGTGCTGCATCAGTACTGACTGAACGGGATCGTCGACTGCGTGCGCGTGCTCGTCCACCTGCTCGCCGATGCCTTCCACTTCCATCGACACATCGCGCTGATTGCTCGCGCTGCGCAGGCAGTCGATCAGAAAGCGCCTGAAGTAGGCACACACCGCATAGCCGCTCGACGGCGCGCTCTGGTCGCTCGCGTGCGATTCGGTATGGCCGGGTTCGAGGCGCAGCACTTTCGAATAGATGAATTGCGCAATGAGTTCTTCCTTGTCCTCGCGCAGCGCTTGCAGCTCGGGCGGGTAATAAGAGCGCAACGCGCTCTTCACGAGGGTGTAGATCGACACCATCTCATCGTGGGAGAGATGCGTGCGCCGCCGCCACAGGTCGGTGAGCATCGAGCTTGCGCCGCTCTCCTGGACGGCGTTCATGGTCAGAGTCTCCATCTCGTCAATCCCCCAATAACGGTGGCAACGTGATGAGTATGGTTTTCTCCGGCAAAGCGACCAATATGTATTAAGTAATAGCCGTCGTCTAAACCCTCGGGTAAACCGGTTCAGCCAGCGGACCAGCCGGATCATGCGTGTGGCCACGCCATCGCAAACTTCGGATCGTCCGCCCGCTTTTCGATGTCACCCGGGACGGCAACGTGAGAAGGGGATGACAGAATGCATGGCGATCAACAGCAACGCGAGATCGACAACGATCTCGCCAGGGCGCTCTATGCTGCCGACCCCGTCTCCTTCCTCACGCACGGTTGCGCGATCGCGCTTCTCGGCGCGGTGTATCTCGCTCGACCCGACGCCGGGCGGCTGCCCGCGCTTTGCATCCTGTTCTACGGGATGGCGAACTGTCTCGCGATCGGCCTCTGGGCGATGCGGCGCTACCGGCCGTCGTTCTGCGACGCGCGCCGTTGGATCGACCTGCACGCGCTGAGGAACGTCGCGCTGCACGTCGCGCCGGGCTTGTCCATATGGTTCGCATTCCATGACGATTCGGTCGAGCTTGCCGCCGCTCACACGGTGCTGCTCGTCGCGCTCGCGGCGCTCGCCTTCGTGGCGAACGGCCTCAGCCGGCTCAACCTCTTGAGCGCCGTGCCGATACTGCTGGTGCCCGCCGCCGCGCTTCATCTCGCGCAGCCGTCTTCCGGCCGGCCCGAACTGGCGGCCGTGCTGCTTGTCTTCATGTTTGCGTTGCATCTGTTCGCCGCGCAGTACCGCGCGTTCTTCCGCGGCATCGTCGAGGCGCGCGTCGATCAGCAGCGCCTCGCGGAAACGATCGCCCGCCAGAAAGGCGTGATCGAGGAAGCGAGCCTCGCCAAGACGCGCTTCTTCGCGGCGGCGAGCCATGACTTGCGCCAACCGCTTCATGCGATCGGACTGCTCGCGCAAGCGCTCGCCGATGGCCACGCGAGCGAAGCGGAGCGCGATGAAACGGCGCAGCACATTATTTGCAATGTCGAAGCGCTGAATCAGCTCTTCAATCAGGTACTGGACCTCGCGCGCATCGAAAGCGGCGTAACGCAGATGATTTCCCAGCACTTTCGCATGGACGAACTGCTCGCGCGCATCGAGCGGCAGTTCCGCCCGGCCGCCGCCGCGAAGGGCCTGTCGTTGCGCATCGCGCCGACCACGCGCATCGCGTTCACGGATCCCGTGCTGCTCGAACGCGTGATTGCGAATCTCGTGTCGAACGCGGTGCGCTACACGGAGCGCGGGTCCGTCTGGATCGGCGTGCGCAACGGCGCGAGCCGCGAACGTTGCTTCGTCGAGGTGCGCGATTCGGGCATCGGCATCGCGCCGCATGAGCACGAACTCGTATTCGAGGACTTCTATCAGGTGCCGCAGCCGCATCACGTCTTGCGTCAGGGTCATGGCCTCGGGCTTGCCACCGTGCGGCGGCTCACGCGTCTTCTGGGCGAGGAGTTGACATTGCGGTCGGACCTCGGCCGCGGAACGACGGTTCGGGTGCCCGTCAGGACCGGAGATGCGGCTCTCGTGAACGTGAGCCTCGCTGCGCCGCTCGCGACCAGCGCGTTCGTCGAGGGTCGCCGCGTGCTGTGCGTCGACGACGATCCCGCCAATCTCGACGCGCTCGGCACCTTGCTCACGCGCTGGGGCTGCGTCGTGCGCGGTTGCCGCGACGAACTCGCCGCGGTGCGCGCGATTTCCGACGGTTTCGTGCCGGAACTGCTCCTGTGCGATTACCAGATCGGCCGCTTGCAAACCGGCGTCGGCGTGCTGCAGGCCGTGCGCGAGGCATTGCGCCGGCGCGGACACGAGGAGCCCGCATGCGTCGTCATCACCGGCGACATGGCGTCTCCCGAACTCGTGGCGCTGGCGGCCGGTGGCTTGCCGGTGCTGCACAAGCCCGTCACGCCGACGCGCCTGCGCCGCACGCTCGAGGCGATGCTGCAGCCGCGCGGCCGCGAGAACGAGGCGGCGTGAAGCGCGTGCGCGAGCCTGCGCCGGAGCGTGCGTGCCGAGTCGTCAGCCGAGGTTGCCGCGCATGCCGAGCGCGCGCAGATATTGACCGGCGACCTCGGACGCACCGTAGTGCACGACCGTCTGGTCGACCAGCGCCCACACGGAACCGCCGCCGAGCCGCACGCGCCGGCAGAAAGAGAGGTCTTCGGACAAATAGGCCCCGTGTTCTTCGATGGTGTCGAAGAAGCCGTAGAAGCGGCCGTCGGGCAGCGCGCCGCGATACTGTTCGGGCGGCGCATAACATCGCGTGAACGGCAGGGCGATGTCGAAAGCATCCCGCCGCGCGAGGAAGATGCCCGTGCCCACGTGCTCCGCCTCGACGAAGCCGTCCGTCACCCGCGCGCGGCCATCGTCCGTCGTCTTGATCCGCACCGTGTAGTCGGCGTGCTTTTCGAGGAACTCGCGCAGCGACAAGCCCTGGTCCGTTTCGCCGATCCGCTTGTCCAGATTCACGCGCCGGTACGGATACGCGACGCCCGCCACGCACTTGCCCGCGTCAAGCAGCTTCATGACGGCTTGCGGCGGAAACTGCATGTCGGTGTCGAGGAAGAGCAGATGCGAGAACTCCGCGTGCGCGACGAAGTAGCTCGCGAACAAGTTGCGCGCGCGAATGATGTGCGACGAGCCGACGTGCATCGTCTGAAAGCCGCAGCCGGCATCGGTCAGCGCGCGGGCCGCTTGCATCAGCGAGAAGGCGAAGTTGACGTGAACCTCGTCGTGATGCGTCGGCAGCGCAATGAGCACATTCGGCGCGCTCACAGGTCGCGCCCCGTCTGCAGCCAGCCGTTGATGAGCGCGATCGCCGAAGAGCGGTTGCGCACGCCGAGCGCCCGGAAAATCACCGAGAGGTGCACTTTGACCGTGCCTTCGGCCACCTGCAATTCCCTCGCGATCATCTTGTTCGTGCAGCCGCGATGCACGAGCCGCATGATCTCGCGCTGGCGCGGCGAGAGGTTTTCCATCAGATGCACGTGATGCGGCTCCAGCGGCGCGGCGGGCGTGCTCCGGATGGGCCGCGACGTCTCGGCGGGCGCGGGCCGCGCCGCGCCGGAACCGTTCGGCGCGCCGGTGTTGATGAGGCTCAGCGCTTCGATGGGCACATACGCGCCGCCCGAGAGGACGAGCTCGATGGCCTTGACCATCACATTGGCCGGCTCGCGCTTGGGCACGAACCCGAGCGCGCCCGCGGCGAGCACCGCGCGCATTTCATCGACCGACTCTTCCGCCGACAGCACGACGAGCGGCAGCGCGGGATTGGCCTTCAGGAGCGCCGCCAGCGACGACGCGCTCGCCATGCCGGACATATGCAGGTCGACGATCGCCAGATCGTGATTCGCCTCCGGGTGAGCGGCGGCGGCGAGCGTCTCCCAGTTGTCGGCCTCGTCGAACTGCGCATCCGGGTCGATGCTGCGCAACAGCGACTTGACGGCCTGGCGGATCAGCTCATGGTCGTCGGCGACGAGAAACCTCATGTTTTCTCCCGCGAATGTCGTGTTTCAGGGTGAATCGTCGACACACAGATCAGGATCGCTGACCACGCAATCGGCGCCCGGCATGGCCGGGCCGCCGCGCACGCGCACCGCCGACTCCCTCGCGGAGATGCGCAGGCCTTTGGGCAGCAGCACCCACATCTGCGTCGCCTGCTTCATTGTGCTCGCCTTCTGCTGCGCCTTCTCGCCTGTGCCGAAGAAATAATCGGCACGCACCGCGCCGCGTATCGCGCCGCCCGCGTCCTGCGCCATCAGAAGCCGCGCGAGCGGCGACGCGCCCTCGCTCGCGTCGATGAAAACCGGCGCGCCGAGCGGCGTCGTGCGCGGATCGACGGCCGCCGACCGTTCCGGCGACAGCGGCACGCCGAGCGCGCCGATCGGCCCGGCGGACGAATCGGGGATGGTCCGAAAGAACACGTAGCTCGGGTCCGAGGACGCGAAGGCATAGCCGAGCGGAGCCGCGCCCGATAGCGGCGGCGCTGCGGGCACGGTCGGCAGATTGGCCGTATGAGCGGATAAGGTCTCGGCGTGCGCTGAACCGGCCGCCGTCATTACAGGCGAAGTGCTCACGCGCGCCGGCCGGACCGCGGGCGTCGCGCTCTTAGCCAGATTGAAGCCGCGCAAGAGCGGCGAATCGGGCGGGTTGTCGGCGCGGGCGGCGTCGGGTGGATCGGCATAGGCATCGGCATCGGCGGCGCCACGCAGCAGTTGCGACTGCGGCGCGTCGTCGGAGGCGAGGGCATCGACGTGATCCGGCGCGTTCTGCATGCTCACGCTCCCTTCGTCCAGGTCGATTTCGACGCCGCGCACCAGCACCTTGCGGCCCTTGGTCGACGCACTCGCCACGGGCGGATTGAACGCGAAGCCGTTCTGCTCGGCATAGGCGAGCCGGATGACGCTCACGCCGTCCGGCAGCACGATCTTGCCGGCGCCCTGCAATTGCATCGCGTAGAGCATCGCCGGATCGGCGACATAGGCGAGCACCGGCGCGTCGATCCTGCCACGCTCGATCTGCGCGCGCGAGTAATACGGCACGATGCGGTTTCCTTCGAGACGCAGCCGCAGCTTCTTGTCGCGGATATCGGGCACGCTGTTGCCGAGCTGGAGCGCATAGACGCCTTTCGCGTTGCCGGGCGAGACGGCCGCGAGCGGCACGACCGTGCGCCCCTCGATGCGCGCCATGACCGGCTCGGTGCGCGCATTGGGCGGCAGACGACGCGAATCGAGGAACAGCATGTCGCGCGGCACGCCATAGACCGGATACACATACGGCGCGCCGTACTTGCGGCTGCCGCGCAGCACAGGCTCGTAGTAGCCCGTCAGCACGCCGCGCGAGGACTTGTCGACGTTGCGGATCTGATAAACCGTGAAGTTGTCTTCGAAGAAGCGGCGCACCGCGGCGGTGTTCTTCGAATCGACGCTGCGCGAAGCCGAGCATGGCGCGGCCCACGCCGGCTTGCCGCTCAGCACCGCGCAGCCGCGGCGGAATGCATCCCAGGATTGCGCGACGTCATCGCTCGTCCAGCCCGGCACGCTGGCGAACGGCACCGGCGTGTAGAGCGCGTTTCTCGTGGCGAAGGGCGCGGCGGCGGCGGAATACGATGCCGACGGACTCGCGGGAAGCGGATTCACGATGCCCGGCTCCGGCCCCGATCCCGCCGCGCTGACGATGCGTGTCTCCTCCGCCGGCCCGGCAAGCGCGGGCGCGCGGTCGCGGGCCTCCAGAATTTGCTCGGACTGCGTAGCTTGCGGCCGGGGCGGGTTCGCGCATCCCGCCAGAACGCCCGCGATCATCGCGATGAAGACCGGCAGGCTCGCGCGCGATCCCGCGCCTGCATCGACAGCGGAACGCTCAGGCGCGGCTTCGGGAGATGCGCCGGGCGCGCCGCCCGACTCCGCGGCCGCGCCGCGCGCTCTTGATGTCATGATGCCCTCGTCCTGCCGTGAACGGCTTTCGCATGCCGCGCCGCGCGTCATCGGGCGGGCGGCGCGAATCGCTATTTAGACGAACGGACGACATCGATTTTGAAGGCTGCGGCGCCATACGCGACAGGACACGACGGCGCCGCGCTGCCGCATGACGGCACGCCCGCGAACGGCGAGGCGGTGATGGTGCGCTGCGCCGCCGCAGCCTGCTGCGCTTCCGTTGAGAGACTCGCGAACACGGAATCGTGCGTCAGGTTGAGCGCGGAAAAATCTCGCGGCGCGGCCGACACGATGACGACGAAGTGATTCGCGCCGACGGGCTCGCCCGCTTCCATCGGCCAGCTCGGGCGCGGCAGCGTGAGGCGCTTTCCCGCGTTGATGCGGTTGTCGCGGTCCAGTTCGTTGGGGAAGAGCTGCAAGTACTGATTCCCCGGATCGACGACGAACACGTAGACATAGCCGTCGCGGCTGCTGGTAAGCGAGAAGCGCAGCCGGTCACGGCCGATGACGGCGCGCGCGAGCGGCACGTCGACCTTCACGGCTATCGACGGATCGGCGAGCGACACGATGCGAGCGAACTCGCCGGCGGGCGAGTACGGCGGAACGGCTGGCGGCGGCGCGGGGGGATTCGGCGCGGCGCGCCCGCCCCCGTCTTCGGCGGATCGAGCCGCTACGACTGTCGATGCGGGCGGCGGCGCGTTCGCCGAAGCCGGAGCGGAGGCCGGCGCAGCCGCGCCGCTCGCGATGCGACCCGCGCCGCCCGCACCGGCGCCAAACGGCGCGTGCGCAGGCGGCTTGAGCGCCAGAAAACCCAGCACGGCTGCCGCCACCAACCCGATCCCGCCGAGCGCCCAGCCGATGCGCCTGCGCACGCCGCCCCGCGCGAGAGCCTTGCCGCTGGCCGTCTGCCTGACCGAAGAATCATCCAGCGTGATGCCGAGCTCGGCGGCGAACTGCCGGTCCGTCTGCGGCCGGTTGCCCGGCTGGACGGCGAGAGCATGATCGATCGCCTTCAGGAAAGCGGGCGAGTAGCGCCCGGCGGCGATGCGCGCGAGCGGCTGGTAGCTGTCCTTCACCATGCGGCCGACGGACGGCGGCGGCGTCCTGCCGGTGATCGCAAAGTAGACGAGCGCGGCGAGCGCGTAGTGATCGGTCCACGGTCCCTGCCTGAGCGACGGTATTTCGGCGTACTGTTCGATCGGCGCGTAGCCCGGCTTGAGAATCACCGTGAGCGCCTGCGTCATGTCGCCGATCACGCGCCGCGCCGCGCCGAAGTCGAGCAGCACGGGCCGGTTGCTCTCTTCGAGCAGGATGATGTTGTCGGGGGCGATGTCGCGGTGAAAGCAGTCGGCTGCGTGGAGCACCGCGAGCGCATCGAGGAGCGGCGTGAGCAGCGCGCGCAGCCACGCCTCGTCGGGCGGCTGCTTCATGGCCTGAAGCGCCGCTTTGAGCGTCACGCCCTTGTAGTACGGCATGACCATGTAAGCCGTGCCGTTCGCTTCCCAGAAGCGGTACACCTTCACGAGCGACTGATGATCGAAGCGCGCGAGCAGCCGCGCCTCGTCGTTGATGAAGCTCTTGAGCCCCGCGCGGAACATGCTTTCGTGACGCTCGGACTTCACCTTCACCTGCGTCGAGCCGACGCGCGCGGCGAGCGCGGACGGCATGTATTCCTTCAGCGCGACATGGCGGCCGAGCGAGGTGTCGAACGCCAGATAGACGATGCCGAAGCCGCCTTCGCCGATCAGCCCGACGATCTCGAACTCGCCGAGCCGCGTGCCGGGCGGCAGGACGTTGTGGGTGGCCCGCGCATCCGGCGCATTCGACGCATTCGGCGCGCCCGAGAACGACGCGCGCGCGCCGCCGACGATCACCGTCTTGTCGTCCTCGTCGTTGCGTTCGGTCTTGCTGCCGTTTTGCTCGTCGTCCGGAAGCCTGCCGGTCGCATTCATGGTCCGCAGTCCCGCAACATCGTGGTGAAAAGCGCCGTGTCCGGCAGGCCGTACACCGGCCACACGGTGAACGGGCGCGGCGGGCGGTCCGGGGCTTCGGGGGCTTCGGGCGCATCGTCCGGTTCGCCTTGCGCCGAGGTCCACATGCTCATGCCGTAGACCTCGGTTTCCCAGACCGACGCGAAGATGCGGGCGAGCGCGTCGGGCAACGCCTGCGCCGACTGCACGGTCCACGGCTCGTTCAGGACGGCGGCGCGCGAGGCCGGGCGCGGCGGCGATGTCACCGGCACGGGCAAGAGAGCGAGTTGTTCGTCGAGATGCTCGATGCTGTGGTCGAAATCGAGCGCCGCGAGCGCCACGCGCTCGATCGCCGAGAGCCATTGCCAGAGCGCGGCGATTTCGGCGCCCGTCGCGGGCGCGGAAGGCAGCGGCGTCGCGATCGTCAGCGGGAAATGCCGCCCGACGCGGTCCACCGACGCCATCACCACGCCCGTCCAGCACGACGGAAGCGTCGGCGCGATGGCGCCCGGCATCGCGAAGAAGCGCCACACCGGGCACGTCAGATAGAGATCGAGCCAGTCCTGCCCGAGCGCGAGCTGCGTTTCGGCGACGCGCTGCGCGAGCCACGCGTCCCACGGCGCGACGAACGCGTCGGAGAGGCGGCGCGCGGTGAAATCGCCGAGCGAGGGCAGCTTGCCGTACCAGCCGGCGATGTTCGCGGCGGCGTCCGGGAGCGCATTGCCGAGATCGTTGCTCATAGGCGTTCGGGACAGGAAAAGGCGCGCAGGTCCGCGAACCGGAACGGATTCTCGACGCTGTTGGCCGTCACCTCGAAGCGCGCCTTGCGGCCTTCGACATCGAAGGTCACGATGAACCGCTCGGGCTGCCCGGTCGGCTGGACGTCGAGCCGGTCGAACATGCGAAAGAGCGCCCACGGGCCCTCGAACATCAGGTTGCCGGCACCGCTCGAAGGCGGCGGCGTCAGTTGCAGGCTCACGCGGCCGGAGCCGCGCGCGCCGGGCCACTGGATCGTCGTCGCGATCTGCGGGCCGTGGGCGTACGTGAGCACTTGCCCGTCGACGTCGAGCGTGAAGGAGAGAATCGTCGGGTCCATGTCGAGCGGCTTGAACTGCAGCGCGAGCGCGGGCGTCTTGCCGCCCGCGCGGAAAAAGACGCTGCGGATGGTCGCGGCGCGCTCGAACTGCGCGAGCCCGGCGGGGCTGATCTGCATCGCCGACGAATCGGATTTCTTGAACGCCCACGGTTTCGCGGAGACGTCGACGTCCTGCGCGAGGTTCTTCTGAAAGAAGTCGTCGAACTTGCCGCCCGGCGCGAAAAGCGCGCCGAAGTCTTCCGGCAGCACGTCGTTGGCGGAACCGGGGTTGAACGGATAGCGCCCGCCCACCGCGCGGGTGCAGAAGGCCGAGATCGACTCCTTCAGGTCTGCCGACAGATTCACGCGGCGCGCCTGCTGCGTCTGCGCCGCGCCCTGGCTGCCGAGATCGAGCAGCGCCGTGCGGATGGGCTCGGGCAGGCGCGCGGCCTGCGTGCGCAGCTTCGCGGGCGCGTCCGAGGGCGGCGGCGCGGTCTTCTGCTGCAACGCTTCGTCGGTCGTCGCGAGGTAGGTGTAGACGTCGTTGATCAGGGCGAGCGTCTGCGTGATGGGCGCGGGCTGCCCGGCGCCCGGGCTCGTCACCAGCGCGCGCAGGCCGGCGAAGCGGTCATCGACGATGCTCTCCAGCCGCGTGCCCGGCGCGACCGGCGCGATGCGCGTCGGGTCCGGGCCGCCGATGATCTTGAGCAACTGCTCGCGGGCGGCCGTGATCTTGTCGTTGGCCTTGTCGACGACGGTCGTTTCGCCCTCCGGCCTCGCCCCGAGCGTCGTTTCGCGCGATGCGGCCTTCACCAGCATCGCGAGCGGCGAATCCGGCGCGGACAGGATGCGCGCGATCTGCACCGACTGCGAGAGATTGTCCGAGCGGACGATGCGCACGTCGTTCAGAAACTCGGTCCAGGTCCGGGCGTAGTCTTCCAGATAGAGCAGCCGCACGTCTTCCGTCAGGCGCTGCATCGCCGCGGGATCGCCGCGCGGCAGGCCGCTCTCGTCGCGGATGCCGAGCACCCACGGCTGCTCCGCGGCGAGCTGCGCCGAGACCTGATCGACGGCCTTGAGAAACGCCTTGTGATAGCCGTCGAACGAATACAGGCCCGGCACGCCGCTCGTGAGCGGCTTGCCGCTCGCGCGCACGAACACGAGCGAAGCGTTCGGGCCGCCCGCGCGCGCCACGGTGAATTCGGGATAGTCCGCGCCGACGCCCTGCTGCTTCACGCGCCCGTACACGCGCTGCGCGAGCGTGCTGGTGGCGAGCATCGCGCGCAGGTGCGCGACGAGGCGCTCGTCGAACGGCAGATTGGGATGCACCACGCCGCGCGCGAACAGGGTGTCGAGATGCGCGGCGAGCGCCGCGCGCTGCGCGTTGCCGACCTCGCGGGGCAGCGTGCGGTCCCAGTCGGTGACGATCCACGTCTTGAGTGCATCGGCATCCTGATGATCGGGCTGGTTGAGCATCAGATACGCCTTCAGCGACTCGTACGCGTAGCCGGGGTTCGACGGACTCGCGCCGCGCGCCTGTTCCTCGATGCGCGCCGCGAGCTTCGGCAGGAACAGGTCGGTCAGCAGCCGTTCGTAGGCGCTGTTCGCGGCGGCGTCGAGCTTCGCGCCTTGCCACAGGCCGAGTTGCATCGCGAGCGGCGGGTGCGCCGCGTCGACCTGCGGCGTCGAAGCGAGATTGTGCACCGCCGTAAGCAACGGCAGCAGCGCGACGAGACTTTCGTTTGCCGCCGACGTGCCCGCCGCCGCCTGTTTTGCCGCATGCGCGGCCTGATCGACATAGGCGACGTACGCCCGGTTGCGCAGATAGCTCGCGCCCCAGAACGCGAGCACGCACGCGCACACGGCGGCGATCGCCGCATAGGCCGTGAGCCGCAGCACGTGCCGCCGCCGCGCCCATTGCAGGTTCGATCCGGCGAGGCCCTGTTCCGCGAACACGACCTGCGTGAGCAGCCGTTCGATGAAATAGCTGCGCCCGCTCGACGGACGCGGCGGCTGCACGCCGCGCTCGATGCCGAACGCGCGCGCGAGCGAGCCCATCACGCGGTCGATGGGCGTGCCTTCCTGCGTGCCGCTCGTGAAATAGACGCCGCGCGCGAGCGGAAACTCGCCGTGCTTCGACTGAAGGAAGATCGCGCGCAGGGCGTCGGCCAGAACCGGCTTCAGCGCCGCGAACTGCTGCGGAAAGCCCATGATCGCCGCGCGCTGCGCGAGGCCGGTTTCGGCGTTCAGCCGCTCGGGCAGGCGAGCGACGAGGCGCGCTTCGAGCGCGTTGAGTTCGGCGTCGACGTGCGCGGAAAAGCCGGCCACGCCTTCCGGGTGCTTGGCATCGTATGGAAACGTGAAGCCGAAAACCTGCGCGCGCTCGTCCTTCGTCAGGTCCGCGAAGAACTCCGTGAAGCCCGCGAGCAGGTCCGTCTTGGTGACGAGCACGTACACCGGAAAGCGCGTGCCGAGCGCCTGCATCAGCTCGCGCATGCGCGCCCTTAAAGTCGCGGCCATGTCCTCGATGCCCGCGGGCGTCGCGGCGAGCAAATCGGGCACGGCGAGCGTGAGCAGCACGCCGTTGATCGGCTGACGCGGGCGCGTCTTGCGCAAGAGCGCGAGAAAGCCTTGCCACGCCGTCTGATCCGTCTCGCGGTCGCTTTCGTGCGTCGTGTAGCGGCCGGCCGTGTCGATCAGCACCGCGTCGTCGGTGAACCACCAGTCGCAGTTGCGCGTGCCGCCCACGCCGCGAATCTTGTCGGTGCCGAAGCGCTTGGCGAGCGGAAAGCGCAGGCCCGAGTGCAGCAGCGCGGTCGTCTTGCCCGCGCCCGGCGCGCCGATGAACATGTACCACGGCAACTGATACAGATACTGCCGGCCCGAGAGCGTGATCCAGTCGCGCCAGCCCGGCTTGCCGCCCGATGCCGCGACGCGCGCCTCGCGCAGCGCGGCGAGCGCCTCGTCGAAGCGCGCCGCGAGCGTCGCGACTTCTGCTT